>DASZRP010000255.1:0-2949 GCA_035548895.1 Puia sp.
GCTGCTTTTCGCTGACCTGTTGCTCCACATCCAGTACATTGGGGTAACTGCCAAGCAGCAAAAGCTCGTCCGAGATCATGATCAGTTGCTCAATACTTTCCCGCAATTGTGCATTGTCTTCGTATATCAGCACACCCGCCTTCATATATAATAAAATACAAAGTTGACTTATTGTTTTATCAGGCGTTCTCCCTCAATCATGTGATTTTCATTTTCAGGAAAATCAGGGCGCCTTTCCCCGGTTCGCTGCTAATCGTGTATTCGCCGTTCATTTGTTCTGCACGCTGTTTCATATTGCGCAGTCCATTACCCAGGTATTCTTTAGCGGCATTGAATCCAATGCCATTGTCCTCAACCTGCAGGGCGATAAAGTCGTTCTGCCAGGCAATATCAATCCTGACCTTCGTGCAGCGGCTGTATTTCGCCGCATTATTTACTGCTTCCTTGAAAAACAGGAAAAAGTCTTTCCGTTTTTTCAATCCCATGCTTAGCGAATAAAGCCCTTCTGACAATTTAAATTCATATTGAACGCCCAGCGGCTCCAGGATGTCTCCGGCAAACTCTTTCATCCTGAACAGAGTCTTCTCAAACGAATCATTGACGGGGTTTATCGCCCAGACAATATCGCTCATGCTCTCCAGTATATAATTTGAATTTTCGTGAATTTTCTTAAGGTTGTCTTTTACAAGACCCTCTTTCCCCGGCGGTCCGTGCAAGGCCACTTTGCTCATCACGTTAATGCTCGACAATACCGAACCCATGTCGTCATGAAGATCGCTGGCAATATCATTCCGTAGTTTTTCCATTTCAATTTGCCTGCGGGCGCGCTGAATGACCCGGTAACGGTTGATGGCCAGGGCGCCCAGTAAGGCAAGCAATGTCAACACAGCAACTGCTCCATACCGGAAGATTTTCTGCTTTTGCAGAATTGCACGATCCAGCTCTTTGTCTTTTTTCAATAAGCTGATCTCATTATCCTTTTTTGCCGTTTCATACCGGGTCTGAAGCTCAGCAACCTTTTCATTTTGATCCGTAAAGCGCAGGCTGTCGTAAAGGATGTATGCTGTTTGCATCCATTGATAAGCTTTTTGCCAGTTATGCGTGCTATCATATAAATCCGATAGCTGCTCTGCGGCGTCGCGTGCGTAACTTACCAGTTGCAGGCTGTCGTTCAACCGGTAAGCTTCCTTGAGATAAGGTTCCGCATGATGATAATCTTTCAGCAGCATGTAGGTCCTTCCCACATTCATCGATTCATAGGCCTGGTCCGCATGATTATTATCGGCAGCAAAAAGGCCATAGGCCTGTTTGTATGCTTCAAGGGCCTTGCTGTAATTATTCAGTGCCAGATAGGTATCGCCAAACCTCTCCTTCAGCATCGCCTGCAGATAGGTCGATCCCCTGAACTTTTTCATCACCGGCATATTGTCTTCCAGCAGGGCCAGGCTGCTGTCGGGCAACGACATCGTGTTGTAGTTGATACTGAGGCTCGTTATTACGTCAAGAAAGTGCAGGGTATCCTTAACGCTCATATATAACCGCATACTTTCCTTAAAATAGGGGATTGCCTTGTCATAGTATTTCTGCTGCCGGTACAGAATGCCCATCTGTTTCTGTATACCGGCCGCTATTCTCGTATCGTTTCTCCCTTTAGCAAGAGAATCGGCGCGCATTAGATAAACTGCGCTTTCGGCAAACCGGCTGTTGGCAGAATAGGCGCTGGCCAGGTTTGCGTACATATACATCGTTTCGACCGTATCGTTTAACCGGCGAAATAAGTCAGCGCTGCTCAGCAGGTAAGGCATGCAGGAATCATAATTACCCAGGCGCATCAAGGCCCAGCCTTTCGCCCTGCTGGCAAAAGCGGATACGCGGAGCCGGCCTGCCGGCAAAGACTGTTGCAATATCTTATCAGCGATGGAATAAGCGGAATCGGGTGCGGAATTGGCAAGATCAAAAGCCGATTGCGCCTGCCGGATCAATACAGAATCGGCGGGCATTTGTCCGTGACCTGTTGTTTGCGTGAAGAACAACAGGCCAGTGAAGAGCCAACATCGCATATAGATCCGTAATTTGAGCACTGTACTGAAATAGGCTAACGGGGCCAACGTTTATAAAAATAGGTCAATTAAAACAGAGTTTATTTACCAATTTGGATAGAAGACTATTGGTCGAGTGCTTACACGACAGCTTAAGTAATTTAGATAGCATTGGCCGATTTAGAATGGATCTTACCGTAGTTGATAGAACTTCAGAAGGCAAGCCCCTAAAGGCCTTATTCGCGTATCTTCCACTGGTGCCGGGAACTGACCAGTTGTTTTCTATAGGCTTGACTAATAAGGATCATGAGGATAAAAAATTATATAACGTTTTAGGCAATAATTACTTTATCGACACCCTGCTACCTCTGCCACCTCCTGGTTGGTTCTACTTTATTAGTTGTAATGTGGCAACTAAAGATAGGTCCGTAAACAAATTTTTTATTGAAGAAAGAATAACAAAATAATTTTTACGGAGACGCAGATTGTCTCACAAAGTCTCTTCAATACAGCAGCCTTTGGGAAAGCGTTTCAAAAGTCCGGTTGCGCGGTAGAAATAAGCGCATATTGGATACTGTTATACATGGTTCCACTTACCCGATGAAAGACTGGCATGTGGAAAACTTTTTCAAATTATTTTGAACGGGCTTAAATGCTTGCCAGGACTGCATTTGATGGGATTTCAATTTTTTAAATTTAAGGGTTTCCACTTACTCGTTTCAGGGACCGGATTTTTTTATTTGAAAAAAGACAGTTTGATTTGGCGCGAAATCACTGCTTACCCCTAAAACCCAGTTATGAGAATCGGGCTTCTGTTCGGAGCATTTATGCTGTCGTGGCTTTCCGCCTCGTCACAGCAAAAAACAGATTCTCTGCTTTCTAAGGCCAGTCAGACGCTCGACGCCGCTTC
>DASZRP010000256.1:0-10660 GCA_035548895.1 Puia sp.
AACTTCGGCAAACAATTAAGCAGGCTGCGCCAAAAGCGACCGAAACGATTAGCTATCGTATGCCTGCTTTTCGACAAAATAAAGTATTGGTTTATTATGCCGTTCACAAAGAACATATCGGCTTTTACCCGACATCTGATCCGATTGTTCATTTCAGGCAAGAACTTGAACAGTATAATACTTCGAAAGGAGCAATTCAGTTTCCCATTGACAAACCTTTGCCATTGGCACTGATAAAAAAAATAGTGAAGTTTCGGTTGGAAGAAGATGCCGGTGTATGAATTTAAAAAGCAACAAGCTGTTTGGCGGTAACAAATAGCAACGAATGACAGCATTGGTTCACTCGATTTTATTTAACATAATATAAATTATAAGAACCATCCATGGCAAAAGGCGGGAGGCGCCTTAGGGTCTGCCGGTCGCGCCCTTATTTGATTATTACCCGATCCTGTCTTTGTTCTTGCCATTACTAGGGTAAGTCCATAGCCACAATGGACTTACCCCCTATAAAACATAGAGCTTTTATGGACTCGGTCCGGCAAAAACCGTCCGACGGCCCGGCCCCGAAAATCAGTAAAGCAGCCGGGTCTTGATGCTGTTTTTAACGTCTTTCAGCAGCCCCAGGGCCTGGGCGGACAGCTTCTTATCCACGTCCAGCACCACATACCCGATGTTGTCGTTGGTTTTCAGGTACTGCGACAGAATATTAATATGATTTTCCGACAGCCGGGTATTGATCTCCGACAGCACCCCCGGCACATTGTAGTGAATATGCAAAATGCGGTGTGAATCAGGATGTTGCGGCAGGCTCAGCTCCGGAATGGTGTGTGAACCGATCGTGATGCCCATTTCCAGGTATTGATACAGCTTGTTGCTGACGTCTTCCCCGATGTTTTCCTGGGCTTCCTCGGTAGAACCGCCGATATGCGGGGTCAGCAGCACATTGGGCAGATGCTGTAACGGCGTAATGAATTTGTCCCCGTTCTTTTCCGGTTCCGACGGATATACATCCACGCCGGCGCCGGCAACCTGGCCTTCCTGAATGGCTTTCGCTAATGCCTCCAGGTCTACCACTTCGCCACGGGCATAGTTGAGCAGGATCGCACCCGGTTTTATTTGTTTGATCACCGACTTGCTCATCAGTCCGCGGGTCTGATCGGTATCCGGAACATGCAGGGTAATAATATCCGCTTCCGACACCAGCTCTTTCAACGAGCCCCGGGATTCGGCATTGCCGAGCGGCAGTTTCGTGACAATATCATAATAGATCACTTTCATCCCCATGGCCTCGGCCAGCACGCTTACCTGGGTGCCGATATTTCCATAGCCGATAATGCCCATGGTCTTTCCCCTCAGCTCATAACTGCCTTTGGACTCTTTCATCCATACACCTTCATGCGCCGCCTTGCTTTTGTCCGGAATACGGCGAATGAGCATGACCGAAGCACCGATCACCAGCTCGGCCACAGAACGCGTGTTCGAATACGGCGCGTTGAAAACGGCAATACCGTGCTTGGTGGCATTTTTCAGATCCACCTGGTTGGTGCCGATGCAGAAACAGCCGATGGCCTGCAGCTTCTGGGCTGCATTCAGTACTTTTTCGGTGATCTGCGTCTTGGAACGAATGCCCAGCAGGTGCACATCTTTAATTTCGCGGATCAGTTCTTCCTCGGACAATGCCTTGGTGAGCTTTTTAACAGACGGATAACCAGCGTTTGAAAAGCGCTTCACCGCTGCATCGCTGATGTTTTCCAGGAACAAAATATTGATCTTCTCTTTCGGGTAACTCGTAATTTTTTTTTCGGCCATAATCTGAGAGCAGGTTTTGCGTTATTTGCTGTTAAGGAGGTGCAAAATTCCCATTAAAATCGGAAACGGAAAAACAAAACTGTTTTTCGGATAGACAAACGACGGAATATCATAATTTTGCGCCTGTAAAATTTTTAAAAAGATACCTGTTGAAAACCATTTGTTTCGCCTTGCTGGCGGTGTCGTTTTTAGTGTGTTGCGGACAGGCTCCTTCTTCCAAAACGGCGGCGCAAAACCCGGATACCCTTCTTTTGGCAGCCCGAAACCCGGCGCCTAAAGCCATTCCGGATAACGAATACCGGCATTTCAACGAGGCTTCCCGCCATTTCTTCGATTCCCTGTTTCAGCATGGCTTCAACGGGGGACTGCTTGTCGCCCGCGACGGAGAAGTAGTTTACGAGCGATACAGTGGTTTTAAGAACGTGAGGAACCGGAAAGATTCGATCACTGCCCATACTGCAATACACCTGGCCTCGGTTTCGAAGACCTTTACCGCCATGGCGGTGCTCAAACTCTGGGAAGAAGGTAAACTCGATATTCACGACGATATCTCCAAATACCTCACCGGATTTCCTCCGGGAATCACCGTAAAGAACCTGCTGAGCCAGCGAAGCGGCCTGATGAATTATGTGCATTTCATGGATAATTCCGGCTGGGACAGAAGGAAGTTCCTGACCAACGCCGATCTTCTGCATTATGTTATTCAACACAAGGCCCAGGTACAGCACGCGCTGCCAGGCCATCATTTCGAATATTCCAATACCAACTACGCTTTCCTGGCGCTGATCATCGAGAAAGTGTCCGGGCAATCCTATGCAGAGTTCATCACCAAGACCTTTTTTGAGCCTCTGCAGATGCACGACAGCTATGTTTTTTCCCTGCAGGATACCGGTCGCGCCACCAGATCTTACAAGCTCAGCGGCCGACCTTATCCACTGGAATATCTCGACCTGGTGTATGGAGACAAAAATATCTACAGTACGCCGGAAGATCTGCTGAAATGGGATGCCGCCCTGAGAAACGGGATCCTCTTCAAAGCCGCTACCCTCGACAGCGCCTATACGCCTTACAGCCTCGAAAAACCCGGCAAAAGAAATTACGGGCTCGGCTGGCGGATGATCGTTTACCCGAACGGCAAAAAGCTGATCTATCACAATGGCTGGTGGCACGGGAACCGTACCGTGTTCATCCGTATGATGGAGGAAAATGCGACCATTATAGCCCTCTGCAATAACGACAACAAGCGGGTCTATGCTTCCAAAAAGCTTTGCGACCGCTTTGGCAACTACCAGCAGTCCCATGAGCCTCCCGAAGAAGCTGAAACCGATCCCGAAGGCCGGGGCGGAGAAAAGCGCTGACTTCTTCCTATCTTCATAGGCATGAACGACGTTCATGCTTACCTGAAAGATTTTTCCGGTCGCTATGCAGTCACCGATCTGGAATCTGCCCGGTCCCTGTACAGACCACGTGATCCTTTTTCCAATAAAGGAAGCTTTGGGCATGTGCTGCTGCTGGCCGGCAGCTTCGGGAAAATGGGCGCAGCCCTCATGGCAGCCAGAGCCTGTTTGAGAACCGGAGCCGGACTACTGACCACCCATATTCCCGGTTGCGGCTATACGATCATGCAAACAGCCGTACCGGAGGCCATGGTAACGGTTGATCCGGATGATGAACAGCTTACAACAATTCCTGACTATCTCAAGCCTTATCATGTCGCAGCCGTTGGTCCCGGCATAGGCACCAGCGATGAAACCAAGGGTATGCTGAAAAAGCTGCTGAAGAATTTTGCTGCTGCACCGCTGGTTCTCGATGCCGATGCATTGAATATCATGAGCCGGGAAAAAAAGCTGCTGGAAAAAATTCCGCTTCATTCCGTGCTGACCCCGCATCCTAAAGAATTTGACCGGCTTTTTGGTACTTCGACCACCGACCACCGCCGGTTCAAATTAGCCAGGAAACAGGCTATGAAACACAAACTGGTCATCGTGCTCAAAGGACATTTTACCGGGGTCTTCGCGCCCGACGGCAACATTTACTTCAATACGAGCGGCAATGCCGGCATGGCCAAGGGCGGCAGCGGCGACGTGCTAACGGGCATGGTTACTGCCTTATTAGCCCAGTCCTATTCGCCGGTCGATGCAGCCAGGCTGGCAGTTTTTCTGCACGGGCTTGCAGGCGACATTGCAGCCAACGGCTGGTCGCAGGAAGCCATGCTGCCGACAGATCTCATCGAATGTATCGGCAAAGCGTTTTCCATGCTCAGTAACGCTTCAAATGAGCATCCAGCCGGATGACCTCTCCTTTTTTAGTATGATAGACCCGTATATCGGAACCGGATTGGATATGCAGCGTGCCACCAAGCCTTGAAGTCACTATGGCATTAGTGAGATGACCTTCCTTCCACCACATTTTGATCTCGAACCCACCGCGTGCACATAGTCCTTTTACATGGCCATCCGGCAGCGCATCGGGAAGAGCAGGCAGCAGTTGCAATTCAAAATCCCCTGTCTTCGTACGAGCCTGGCTCTGCAGCAGCATCTCTGCAATGGCAGCCGTTGCACCAAAATTGCCGTCGATCTGGAACGGCGGATGATTATCGAAAAGATTGGGCAATGTTTTAGCAGCCAGCAGGGTCGACAGCAGTTTATAAGCATGATTGCCGTCCTGCAAGCGGTTCCACATATTGATCTTCCAGGCTAAGCTCCAGCCGGTACCTTCGTCGCCGCGGGCCTCTAAGGTTTTACGCGCCGCTGCTGCCAGTTCGGGTGTGCCGGAGACCGTGATCTGGTTTCCGGGATAAAGTCCGAATAAATGCGAGGTATGTCTATGATGCGGCTCCGTCTCTTTATAATCTTCTGCCCATTCCATGATGCGCCCCGTAGCCTGACTGATACGTATCGGCGCGAGTTGTTCCAGTGTCTGCCGGCAACGAGTGCGGAAAGCGCTATCCGTTTTCATGATCTCAGAAGCTTCTATGCAATGCGTGAGCAGATCGTGGATGATCTCCAGATCCATCGTCGCTCCATAGGTAAACACGGAAGTCGATCCGTCCGGCAATACAAAAGTGTTTTCCGGAGAATAAGAAGGATTGGTCACCCATTTCCCCGGGCAGGCCGTTCCTTCCGGCGCTTTCACCAGGAAATCCAGCATGAACATCGCCGCGCCCTTCATCAGCGGATAAGCGGTATTGGCCAGGAATTTCCGGTCGCCTGTATAGCAGTAATGCTCCCAGGGATGCTGTGCCAGCCAGGCAGCGCCCATAGGCCATATTCCCTGGGGACCATCTGCCGGCGCTGTGAATCCCCAGGCGTCGGTGAGATGATGAACCACCCATCCCCTGGCGCCATACATGATCCTGGCCGTTTGCTCTCCCGGTTTCACCAATGCATTTTCCAGGTCGAACAACGGCTGATGCAGTTCAGAAAGATTAGTGATCTCTGCAGGCCAGTAGTTCATCTGCACGTTGATGTTGGTGTGGAAATCGGCGTTCCATGGGGGATTCATTTGCCATGCCCAAAGCCCCTGCAGATTGGCAGGCATTCCACCGGGCCTCGAACTGCTGATGAGCAGGTACCGTCCATATTCGAAATAAGTTTCCACCAGGCTGGTCCCGGGCTTTCCTGTTGCTGCAGCCTCTGCTAATTGCTGGTCTGTGGGCAGGTTTTTCAGTGAATCATTTCCCTCGCCCAGCTCAATGGTCGCCCGGTTGAAGAATCGCTGGTAATCGGCGATATGCGCCTTTTTTATTTCAGGGTAAGGCTTACGGATTGCCCGGACCAGTCTTTCATTGCAGAGCCTGTCAGGGTCCGCATCGCTGGAAATCTTTCCGGCAGCCAGCGCACGCAGGCCGGGATAATTGGTAGCGCCCGTGATATAGAGTATGGCTTCAGTCGCATTTGCAATGGTCATCCGTTCACCGCTTACTGTTATCTCACCATCTTCTGTTACTGCTTTTACTTTGGCGGTGAACCGGATTCCTCTTGCGTTGCCTGCTTTGTCTTTTATGGGAAGCCTTCCCTGTAGCACAAGCGTATGGGGATCGCTTCCATCGGCCTGACAAACGGCATCCTGCTGACGTCTAAGCGTTAGCCTGAAATTCAGTGCGCCTTTTTTGCTTGCGGTGAACCGGACAACGATTACGCTGTCTACTGCCGAAGCAAAATATTCCCTGGTATATTCAACATCGCCTGATTGATATTTTACTGAAGCGACCGCGGTGGAAAGATCGAGACTGCGGATATAACTGCCGGCGGTCAGCGTCGGTTCATCCACCCAAAGCTCACCGAGCGATTGATAAGGCCTGACACCGGCAGGTTTTCCCATCATAGTCCTGGCGGCCAGCGCAACAGCCTGTTTATTCTTGTTTTCAAAAATCAGGCGCCGCACTTCGGGAAGAGCAGCAAGCGCATCCGGATTGTTCGGGTCCAGCACGTAGCCGTCCCAGAGCGTGCTTTCGTTCAGCTGGATCCGCTCATCGGCGACGCCTCCAAATACCATAGCGCCTAATCGGCCATTGCCGATAGGCAGGGCTTCTTCCCAGACCCGGGCGGACTGACGATACCATAACAGATAACGGCCTTCGGGCCTGTTCCCTGCTCCGGAAAAGCTTGCCCGGTCAAACCATCTGGCATCGATTGGCGAAGAACGCCCGGTGGCCGGCATACTATCGGTCCCGGATGCTGTTTGGGATTGGGCTGACAAAGAGTTAAAAGAAAAAAAAGTGATAGCAAGAAAGGCAATCAATCGTTTTATCTTCATAAAAATCACTTTTAGACGCCTGCTTGAAAATGTCAGGCTGCAGTTTTCAGAAGCCGGAAATTATTGCCCGCTGCTTAATAAAATACTAACCAGCCGCTTAATGGTGAAGTTAAGTGTCAACAAGCAGGTGGCTTGTGTTAACTTTACCGACCTTTCAAATATCTTCATGCTGTTCGAACCATTACAAATCAGAAGCATACGTTTCAGGAACCGGATTGCGATCTCCCCCATGTGTCAGTATTCCTCTGTCGATGGCTTTGCGAATGACTGGCACCTGGTACATTTGGGCAGCCGCGCCGTCGGTGGCGCTGCGCTCGTCATCCAGGAAGCTACTGCGGTGACTGCACGCGGTAGGATCTCGCCCGACGATATGGGCTTGTGGAAGGACGAACAGATCGAGCCGCTGAAAAGGATCACGGCATTCATCCGGTCGCAGGGCGCCGTGCCGGGTATCCAACTGGCGCACGCAGGAAGAAAAGCCAGTACCGCCGCACCCTGGAAAGGCGGCAAGCCGGTAGGGATCGACGCCGGCGGCTGGATAACAGAAGCCCCCTCTCCCATTCCTTTTCGTGATTTCTATCCCGTTCCGGAAGCCCTTTCTGCTGAAGGCCTGGAACAGGTGAAGTCGTCCTTTCGCGAAGCAGCGCTGCGGGCGCTGAAAGCAGGTTTCCAGGTTATCGAGATTCATGCAGCCCATGGCTATCTCTTTCATCAGTTTCTTTCCCCGCTCAGCAACCAGCGCACAGATAACTACGGCGGCTCTTTTGAGAACCGGATTCGCCTGCTCACCGAAACAATTGTTCTGATCCGCAAGTCATGGCCGGATGAATTTCCGCTCTTTGTAAGAATATCTGCGACTGACTGGGCAGACGGCGGATGGAATCCGGAAGAATCAGTTAAGCTCGCTGCTGTATTAAAAGGCCTGGGAGTCGATCTGATCGATGTGTCGTCCGGTGGATTGGTTCATTATCAAAAGATCCCGCTCGGTCCGGGTTATCAAACTCCTTTTGCGGAAAAGATAAAAAAAGAAACCGGTATGCTGACCGGAGCCGTTGGGCTGATCACTAAACCGGCTCAGGCCGAAGAAATTCTGGATTCAGGTAAAGCGGACCTGATCCTGATCGCCAGAGAATCGCTGCGGAACCCCAACTTCCCGTTAACCGCGGCAAAAGAACTGCAGATGGACATTCCCTGGCCGGTTCAATATGAAAGGGCGAAAAATGCTTAATCTTTGAACAGCGGCACCGTAAAAGAAAAAGTGCTGCCTTTCCCTGGCTCGCTTTCGATGAACAGGCGTCCTCCGTTTTTTATGATGAAATCTTTGCAAAGCATAAGGCCCAGCCCGGTGCCGCTTTCTTTGGCCGTACCGCTGGTCGTGTAGTAATTATGCTGATGAATGCGTGCAAGGGCTTCCTGGTCCATGCCGATGCCGCTGTCCTTTACGGCAACCATCCAATAGTCGCCATCCGGTTTTACAGCGATCGAAATCTTTCCTTTCTCCGGCGTGAACTTGATGGCATTCGACAGCAGATTTCTGAGCACCAGTTTCACCATATCCTTATCTGCGTAAGCAATACAGTTTGACGGAATAGTGCACTTGATGGTTATATGTTTCGAAGCAGCCTGAAGCTGCTGCACATTGAATACTTCCTCAGCTATGGCGTGCATATCCAATGGCTGGAGATGAATGCTTGCAGCGCTCATCTGGCTTTTTACCCAGTGCAGCAGGTTTTCCATCAGGCCCGTGGTATAGTTCAGGTCGGTGACCACATCGGGCAAGAGCGACTTGATCTCTTCTCCGCTCATCCCGGATTGCTGCATGCTGCCAAAAAGATTGCGCAGCGCATACATCGGTGTTTTCAGGTCGTGCGAAATAACCGAAAAGAGTTTATTCTTCAATGAATTCAATTCGCCCAGTTCAACCGCTTTCTCTTCAATTTCCTTTTTCTGGCGCTCGATCTTTTCATTGGTTTCCTGCAGCGCCCGGTTCGTCCCCTGAATACCCAACTGGTACAGATGATTTTCCCTTTTGATCAGGAACAAGGCGTAGAAGATAAAAAGAATGGCCGTGATCTGGTTAAAGAGATACAGGAACAGATTTACGGAATGCAATTGCGAAGGATCATGGCTGTTCAGCACAGCCAGCACAAAATAGCTGACCATGGAGAGGCCCACGCAGAAAAGCATCTGGCTGATCAGCGGTAAAAAGAAAACAGCCAGGATGCCATTCAGGATAAAGTAAAGGTCAACGCCGAGGTTCATGCCGCTCATGTAAACGAAAGAGGTCACCAGCGGATACAAAATAAAATAGGTGATCAGACCGGCTTCATAACGATAGTACAGATTGAGATAAAGCACGAGCAGGTTCACCCAGGCCGGTGGCGTGGCCATGACGAAGGAGTTAAGCGGAAAGTGGCGGTAGCTGCTGAGGAAGGAAATAAGCGGCAGAATAATGCCGGTGAGGAACTGAAAGAAATTAAGCTGATTGAATATGCTGAGCTTGCCTTTCTCGAGTTCATCCATCGTCTTGGTAAACCCGAATGACTTGATATCATCCAGAAACTGAACAGATTTTTGGGAGAGCGCCTCCATCCGGGAAACAATGGTCCTGTTGTGGTTGCTGCGCGGGCGGGAAGGCCATTTATACCGAAGCCGGCCAATATGCCTGCTGATGAAATGCTGGGATTTCAACTTCTCCTGAACCGCCTCTGAAAGACCGGTAATTTTCATCAAATATTGGCTTGATAACAAATTAGACATTAATTATTAAAAACGCAAGCGCCCTCCGGCCGGAAAACAGGCAAATAAAAAAGGCCGTCTCGTTCTTTCGAGACAGCCTCTTCAATCATTTCACTAAAGGGATGGTCTGTACTGGAAGAAAATTTTTATTTCTTCTTCGCAGGTCTTTTTGCCTTCCGGAGAGCCGCATCAATTCCTTTGCTCAGGTTATCATAGGTCGGCTTACCGCTGAATGGTTCACCATTGATAAAAAAAGCAGGCACGGAGGTCACTCCTTTTTCAATGCCTTCACGCAAATCGCCCTGCACCTGCCAGCCATAAGTCGCGTTCACCAGATGATCGAGGAATTTCTTATTTGAAATGCCAGCCTCACGCGAATGCAATTTCAGGCTGGTCGTCCCCAGGTTATGACGATTGTTGAACAGTATATTGTGCATTTCCCAAAACTTGCCTTCCTGCGCGGCGGCAACAGAAGCTTCTCCGGCCTTGAGGCTGCGCTGATGAATCTTTGTCAGTGGAAAATGACGGAAGTTAAACCTTACTTTTCCTTCATACTCTTCCATGATCTTTTTTACCACCTCATGCGCCCTGGCGCAATCTTCATTCTCGTACTCCCCGAATTCAACCAAAGTAACCGGGGCTGTTTTGGGCCCGACAAATACATCCTTAGGTTCAATGATCTCAATGATCTCTTTCTTAAAAGCCATGATCTATATTTCCTTTTTGTTTCCTAACTAATAACAGTATTCAACCCGAAAAGTTGAATAAAGACCCCACAAACCCGACGGATTGGCAGAAAGTGGCCGAAGTTAGCCATTTTCTGCCAAATCTGGAAGAATTTCCGGATCTCTTTTCTCAGATAAATAATTAGTTAACAAGTTATTAAGAGGAGATCTTCGACTTTTCCTGCTCCTCCCGGGTATTCCGGAATACCACCAGTCCATCAAATACATCGACCAGGACCGGAACATGTGGATGAATTTCGCCTGCTAAGATCTTTTTACTCAGTGGGTTAACAATTTCCTTCTGGATAAGCCTTTTCAGCGGCCGGGCGCCAAACTGGGGATCGAAGCCATTTTCCGCCAGGTAATCCACGGCATAATCGCTGAACCGGAGATCGATGCCGTTTCTGGCCAGCATGTCGGACAGGTTTTGCAACTGAATCCTGATAATTCCACGAATCTCCGGTTTCAGGAGGGGCTGGAACATGATCACTTCGTCGATCCGGTTCAGGAATTCCGGCCGGATGGTCTGCCGCAGCAGGGCCATTACTTCCACCTTGGCTTTTTCAGTCACTTCTTCTTTATTCTCTTCGGTCACGTCTTCAAAAGCCGCCTGGATGATCTGGCTGCCC
>DASZRP010000257.1:0-19999 GCA_035548895.1 Puia sp.
ACTGATTGCTGATACAAAGATTGCACGCGAAATTTAAAAATGCAAGCGGCAGGCGATTTTTTTGGCCAAAAACAAATTTTTTCCATAAGGCCGGCGGCAAAACCCGTACAGGACCTGACCCGAAAGCGTAACCGGAGATGAAAAGGCATAAGCAATAGCCCGGCGACACCGGGACAGGGGCATTGTAAATGACTTATCGTACATTTGTAACCAAATCATTGTTAAGCTTTTGAAAGCCGTGATTTTTGCCTTAAAACGTTTATTTTAGCGAATATTATTGGTTATATTTTTATCGAGTAATGCAGTACGAGATCAAACAGGTGGATAAATTCAGGTTCGTAGAAGAAGGCGAAGGACAACCCCTGGTATTGTTACATGGGCTTTTTGGCGCACTCAGCAATTTTGCAGATCTGGTGGAATATTTCCGGAAGAGCTACAAAGTGGTGGTGCCGATGCTTCCCCTGTTCGATCTGGATATTCTGCATACGACTGTTGGCGGCCTGGCCAAGTTCGTCAACAGATTTCTGGAGGCCCGCAATTATCATAATGTGCATCTGCTGGGTAATTCGCTGGGTGGTCATGTTGCGCTGCTTCATGTGTTGAGAAATCCGGAAAGGGTCCGTTCGATTATTCTGACCGGCAGTTCGGGGCTTTTTGAAAGCGCCATGGGAGATACTTATCCCAAACGGGGAGATTACGATTATATCAAGAAGAAAACCGAGCTCACTTTTTACGATCCGAAAATTGCCACGAAAGAATTGGTCGATGAAGTATATGAGATCGTCAACAACCGCATCAAGGCGATCAAAATCATAGCCCTGGCGAAAAGTGCCATCAGAAATAATCTGGGAGAAGAACTCAATCAAATCAAGCAACCTACGTTATTGATCTGGGGAGCCAATGATACTATTACCCCCCCGTTTGTAGGCCGGGAGTTTCAAAGGCTGATACCCCACAGTGAGCTGCATTTTATAGATAAATGCGGGCATGCGCCGATGATGGAGGTTCCGGCGGAATTCAACGAGATATTACAACAGTTTCTGACCAAGCTAAACGAACCTGCAGCAGTGGCATGACACGGATAAGATCTTATCACTAAAACGCTGGCTGTGTTAAATCAGGAAATTCTATCGATCAGTATACCGCCGCTTCATCCGGAAGATCCCGTCATGCTTGCCCTGGAAGCCATGGACGAGCATCATGTGGCTCATCTTCCGGTAACCAGCGATCAGAAATTGGTTGGCCTGGTAAGTGAAGAAAGCCTGTTGAATGCGCCCTCCGACGAACTGCCGCTGAACCTGCTTAAGGCTGCATTTTCCGGGGCCGCCGTTCAGGCGGGCCATCATATTATTGAAACCGTACAGGTCCTCACCGAATTTAATTTAACGCTTGTTCCGGTGATCAATGAGGAAGGAGATTATCTTGGCGCCATCACCGGACTGGAATTGCTTAAACAGACCGGCAAACTGATCGGCGCCGGAGAGCCCGGCGCCATACTGGTGCTCGAGCTGGATAAAGTTAATTTCTCGTTTGCCGAGATCAGCAAGCTGGTAGAAACCAACGACGCTCAAATCACGCAACTGAATACCTGGTTTGATGCGGTTCATTCCGCATTTTATATTACCCTGCGGATCAACCGGCAGGAGATCTCCGATATCGTAGCCACTTTTCAGCGGTACGACTACAAGATCAAATATTATTTTGGAGAAGAGCACTACGATAATGAGTTGCGCAGCAATTATGATCATCTCATGAATTACCTGGGCATTTGATCCCTGCAGTTATCCATGTAAAGACCGGAAAATAATATGACCCGGAAACCGGAGAAATATCTTGTGCTGATTGTTGCGATTTTCGGATTTCTCCAGACCAGGGCGCAGACCGACAGTCTGCCCGCTACGCACGACCGCCTGTTTGAGATCGGGCGAATCGTTATTAACGGGAACCGGGTAACGCGCGGCTATATCATAGAAAGAGAGCTTCCTTACAAGTCGGGAGATTCCCTGACCATTTCCGATATCACCCGGTCATTTGTGCAGATCCGGGAAAGACTGATCAATACAAGACTATTCAATGAGGTCAGGATCTCCCTGGAACAATTCAGGGGATATACCATCGATATCCGCATTGACGTCAAGGAACGCTGGTATATTTTTCCCCTGCCTTATGTGCGCCCGGTGGACCGGAATTTCACTGCCTGGGCCGATCAGGGATATAGCCTGAAGAGGTTCGACTACGGGTTAAAATATTCGCATTATAATTTTACAGGAAGAAATGATTTTTTAAGGGTCTGGCTCATTACCGGCTATACGCAGCAGGTCGAGTTCGCCTACGATATGCCCTATGCCGGCAAGGATCTCAAACATGGTTTCGGAGGCGGCTTTTTGTATGCGGGTCAACAGGAATTGAATGTAACCACTGCCGATAATAAGCAGGTTTTTGTTAACCGCGACAGCCTGGCCGGCGCCGGGAGGTTTCTGAAGGAACAGCGCGTCTATTCGCTTCGTTATTATTATCGTCCGGCCTTGCGAACACGGCACTTTCTGCGGCTTACTTTTAATTCAGTGAATATCGACAGCACGGTATTGATCTATAACCCGCATTATTTTCCGAACGGCAAGCTCAGTATTTTCTTTCCGGAGCTTTCCTATACGATGAGGTATAATAATATTGACTATGTTCCTTATCCTACTAAGGGATTTTATTTCGAAGGGGGACTGCTTAAGCGCGGATGGAATGCCGACATGAATATGTGGCAACTCTACGGCAAAACCAGCGAGGCCTGGTCCTTAGCGCCAAAGTGGTATTTTGTTTCGGACAACCAGGCGGTGATCCGGGTCCCTTTTGATCAGCCCTTCTATAATAAATCCATGCTGGGCTATTCGGATTTTTATATGCGGGGGCTCGAACGATACGTGGTTGACGGCGTAGCCGGAGCGGTTGCGAGAAACAGTTTGCTGCGTGAACTGGCGCAGTTCAATATTCCTTTTTTGCGCGGCACTTCGCACGATCATATTCCCTTTCATATTTACGCCAAAGCCTATGTGGATCTGGGTTATGTTTACGATAAATATAATAACGTCAATTCGCTGGTGAACAAGGGCCTCTATTCGGGCGGCCTGGGCATAGACGTGGTTACTTTTTATGATTTTGTATTCAGAACCGAGTTCAGCATAAATCAGTTAGGAGAAAAAGGCGTATTTTTTCATATCCGGAACGATTTTTAGTGCCTGCCATGCGAGACGGACAGTTTAGGAAAATGGAAAATTCATGAAAGTTGCTATTTACAGTCGCATCATAGACGAGGCGGAGCGGCCTGCGGTTCAGCAGTTGTTAGACGAACTTGAAAACCTGAAGACGCAGATCCTGATCTTCAGACCATTCTTTGATCAGATTGCCAGCGTTTTCCGGTTTCCTTCCAATATGCAGCTCTTTACCGATTCCGGCCAGTTAGATGAGTCGGTCGATTTCCTGATCAGCCTGGGCGGAGACGGCACCCTGCTCGATACCGTTACCCTGGTACGCGATAAAAATATACCTGTGATCGGGATCAATTTTGGCCGTTTGGGATTTCTGGCAAGCATTGGTAAAGGAGAACTCTCGGAAGCCGTGAAGGCCCTGGCGAACCGGACTTTTGTTACAGATCAACGATCGTTGATTCATCTCGATGCGAACAAGCCGCTGTTCGGGGAAGTGCCTTATGGTTTAAACGAATTTGCCATTCATAAGACCGACACCTCGCCGATGATCAAAATCCATACTTACCTGAATGGCGAATTCCTGAATACCTATTGGGCAGACGGACTGATCGTTGCCACGCCAACCGGTTCAACAGGATATTCTCTCAGCTGCGGTGGCCCCGTTGTATTCCCTGAATCGGGAAGCTTTGTGATAAACCCGGTAGCTCCGCATAATTTGAATGTGCGGTCGATCGTGGTCCCCGACGACAATATCATTTCTTTTGAAATAGAAGGAAGAACCGATAATTTCATTTGCGCCCTCGATTCCCGTAAGGAAATTGTCGATAAGAATGTTCAATTAGCTGTCCGACGCGAATCTTTTACGGTGTCGCTGGTGCGCCTGAACGAGAATAATTTCCTTCAAACCTTGCGTAATAAGCTGTCCTGGGGGCTGGACCGGCGGAATTAACATTTCTCTTATAAGAAAAAAATGGCCCTGTCGTTAAGCGTCTGGCACGGGAATTTCAGTAACCGGCGGGATCCGGTTCAGAATCACTTTTTAGGCAGGGGATTATCAATTACTTTGCGGGTATGAAGCGACTACTTATTGGCGGTTTCGGGTTTTTTGTTTTTTTGTTTCAGGCTTCCGCGCAGGATAGGTATGTTCCGGAAGACAAATCACTGGTCCATCAGGGAGAATTTGGTATTTCCGGAGGGGTGGGTCACTATTTTGGGGATCTGAACCCGGACTATCATATTAACCGGCCCAAGATTGCCCTTGGCCTTTTTTTCAGAAAGCAATTGAACGAATATATCGCCGTGCGGGTTGCCGGTCATTTTGCCCAACTTGGCTATTCCGATGTGTACAACACGCAAAATGAATTTGAGCACCGGCGGAATCTGAGCTTCAACAGCAATGTCTGGGAACTGGGCGTTCAGGGCGATTTTAATTTCTTCAAGTTTATTCCGGGAGATCCCTGGCGTCGGGGTACGCCATATATTACGCTGGGCGTGGGCATGTTCAGTTTCGATCCCTATGCCTATTATCAGGGCCAGAAGTATTTCCTCCGGGAACTCGGTACCGAAGGCCAGGGCTCAGCGGCGTACCCTGACCGGAAACCTTATAATAATATAGCTGCTTGTTTTCCGCTGGGTATCGGGTATAAATACAACCTGAACCGGCAAATGAATATCGGGTTTGAAATAGTATATCGCTTTACCACAACGGATTATCTCGACGATGTGAGCAAGACCTATGTTGGCATAGATAAGTTTCCGGCTCTTCCAAACGGCGATCCTTCCATTGCCGCGATTCTCCAGGACCGGTCGGGGGAGACCGGCGAGGCGCCCATTGGTGTGGAGGGCAAACAAAGGGGTTATTCCAACCAGAAAGACAGTTATATTTTCGCCGAAATTATGTTTTCGTATAATATTCTCTCCTATCGCTGTCCCACGGCCAAGTGATCTGCCGGATCTTGCACCTGAATCTGAAAATTATATACCTTCGTGCCCTTCCAAAAAGGCATGAAGTCCTTGAAAAGCAAGATAGACCCCTCGAAGCTACCCGCTCATATTGCCATTATTATGGATGGGAACGGGAGATGGGCTAAAATGCAGGGTCAGGACAGGCTTTTCGGTCATTATCATGGAGTTGAGAGTGTAAGGCAGGTCGTTGAAGGCTGTGCCGAGCTGGGCATAGGGTATCTTACCCTGTATGCATTCTCGACGGAAAACTGGGACAGGCCTGCGGGGGAAGTGAGCGGATTGATGGAATTACTGGTGGAAACGATCCGCAAGGAAGTGCCCACGCTGAATAAAAACAATATCCGGCTGCATGTGATTGGAAACAGCAGCATGCTGCCGGAAAACACCCTGACCGCCCTGAATGAAGCGATTCGTGACACGGCGGGTAATACAGGGTTGAACCTGATCATGGCGCTGAGTTACAGCAGTCGCTGGGAAATCGGCGAGGCGGCGAAGCAGATGGCAAGGGATATCAGGACAGGAAAACTTGATCCTGAGGCAGTAAATGAACACTGCTTTGAAAGATATCTATGCACCCGGGATTTTCCAGACCCGGAATTAATGATCAGGACCAGTGGCGAACACCGGATCAGCAATTTTCTATTATATCAACTGGCGTATGCTGAATTATTTTTTACTCCCGTACTCTGGCCCGATTTCCGGAAAGAAAATCTTTATCAGGCTATTCTCGACTTTCAGGGTCGGGAAAGGCGGTTCGGAAAGATCAGTGAACAACTTGATCCCGGCCGGTCCAAAAAGAGCGGAAATGCCTGAAAATAAATATACTGTAACGCTGACCCAGCCTGCACTTTAACAAACACTTTTAATTAATCCCCTTAATTTGCCGCTCTAAAAAACCCGCCCGGATGCAACGAAGTTTATTGACTGGTGTTTTTTTGTTCACTTTCTGCTTATTGACGACAACGGTTGTAAAGGCGCAGGTTTCAGATACTACTCATCCGGTTTCCATTGATCCCGAACTTTTGGCCCTGGAAAATTCCAGGACCCCTCATGAATATACCCTGGCCGGCATTAAAATAACCGGCAGCAAATACCTTGACGAATCCCTGCTGATCTCGGTTTCCGGGCTTACCATTGGCGACAAGATCATGATTCCCGGCGGTGAGAATTTCAGTAAGGCCATCATCAAGCTTTGGGACCAGAAATTATTCTCCAATATCGCGATCTACTTTACCAAGATCTCCGGAAATGATATTTATATCGAGATCCATGTAACGGAACGACCCCGCCTGAACAACTTTATTTTTAAAGGCGCTTCTAAAACGGAATCCGACGATCTTAAAACGAAAACCGGACTGATCAAGGGGCGTGTGGTGACAGAGAACATGAAGCAGATCGCGGACGAAAATATCAGAAGATATTATGCGGATAAAGGATACCAGGGCGTTAAAGTAAATATTTATGAAACGCCCGATCCGAAGACGCCGAATTCGGAAACGCTAACCTTCGATATTATCAAGGGCTCAAAAGTGCGCATCAACAATATCAGCTTCTACGGGGACAGCATTATTCCCGGCTCCAAGCTGAAAAAGCAGATGAAAGATACCAAGGAAGTGACCCGCCTTACTTTGTTTCCTGCCAAGGATTCGAGCTCTTACGGAGAAAATAAGCCCATGTCGTTTGAAGAGTATGTCAACAGCTGGGGCTTTCTTTCCTATACCCGGTCAAAGGAATTCATCGATCCTTATTTCCGGTTTAAGCTGTTCAGCTCCGCGAAATTCAACGACAAGAAATATGATGCGGACAAGGATAAGGTCATCAGCTATTATAATTCCCTTGGTTACCGGGATGCCACGATTGTTTCCGACACGACTTATTACAACAGCAAGAACCAGTTGAATATCGGCATTAAAGTAGACGAAGGAAGAAAATATTATTTCGGCAATGTGGTTTGGAAGGGGAATACCAAGTACCCGGATTCCGTATTGTCCATGATCCTGGGGGTGAAGAAGGGGGATGTTTACAATCTGAGCACGCTCAATAAAAAATTAGGGAAGGAAGTAAGCCAGGAAGGCGGAGGCATCAGCGATCTTTACCTCGATGACGGATATCTGTTTTTCCGGATAGACCCGGTGGAAACGGCCGTGTACAACGATACGATCGACTTCGAGATCCGCATGGTGGAAGGGCCCCAGGCCACGATCAAGAATGTAACCATCGCGGGTAACGAAAAAACAAAAGAATATGTTATCCGTCGCGAGCTGCGCACCATTCCCGGTGAAAAATTCAGCCGCAGCGATATTATCCGTTCAACGCGGGAAGTCGTAAACCTTGGATTCTTTAACCAGGAGAAAGTGACGCCGAATATTGTGCCGAACCAGGAAGACGGGACGGTGGATATCAACTGGAGCGTGGAGGAGAAATCTGCCGACCAGTTGGAATTGTCTGCCGGCTGGGGCGGCGGTATTGGGGTCACCGGTACGGTCGGGATCTCTTTCAATAACTTTTCGATCAATAATATCTGGAAAAAATCTGCCTGGGATCCGTTGCCGACCGGCGATGGCCAGAAACTGAGCCTTCGTATCCAGGCGAACGGAAGGGCATATCAATCGTACAATCTGTCGTTTACGGAGCCCTGGTTGGGCGGAAAGAAAAGGAATTCACTCACCGTGAGCCTTTACCGCAGCGCTTTCCGAACGGGCGGGTATAACTATTCAACAGCCAAATACGCTTTCAGCGATACCAACTCATTGAAGAACTTTGGGGTGGTTGTCGCACTGGGCAAACAGCTCAAGTGGCCGGACGATTATTTTACCCTGACCTATTCGGTCAACTATACCCGTTATAATCTGACAAACTATTCCCTGTTCTCGCCGGATTTCAGGAACGGATATTCCACCAACTTCAGCTTTAAGCTCGCGCTTTCGCGGTATTCCCTGGATCAACCAATCTATCCGAGATCGGGCTCAAATTTGCTGGTCAGTGCACAATTCACGCCTCCCTATTCGTTGTTTAGCAACAACGACAGCTATTCGGAAGATCAGAATTTCAAACTGCCAGAATACACCAAATTCCGTTTCAACGGCGAATGGTATATACCCATCGGGAAGGCCATGGGCGCCGATAAAAGCCGGCAGTTTGTGCTGAAGGCGGCGGTCAAATATGGATTCATGGGCCGGTACAATTATAAAATTGATTATTCTCCCTTCGAACGATTCCAGTTGGGTGATGCCGGTTTGACGAATAACTTCGGATTGCTGGGTTACGATATCATTTCACAGCGCGGTTATCCGGTCTACCAGAACTCCGATCCACGGGTAAACCCGGATCAGCAGGCGGCTTCGGAATTCTTCATTATGTTTAACAAATACACGCTGGAAATGCGCTATCCGTTTGTCACCAATCCCAGCAGTACGATTTATGGGGAAGCCTTCTTCGAGGCAGCGAACGGCTGGTACGACTATAAGGATTACAATCCGTTCCGCCTGCGTCGTGACGCCGGTGTGGGCCTGCGGTTCTTCCTGCCAATGTTCGGCCTGCTTGGATTCGACTACGGTATAGGATTGGACCGCATACAGAATGGTTCTCTGAAAGGCGCTTCCCGATTTACCTTTATGTTAGGTTACGAACCCGAATAAAATATTGCAATATGAAAAGAATATTCCTTCTTGCGTTTTTCGCAGCCGGCCTGTGCTTCGCCGGCCTGGCACAACGGTATGCGATTGTAGATACCAAGTACATTCTCGACAAAATGCCTGAATATAAAGCCGCCCAGAAAGAGCTGGATCAAACCAGTGCGCAGTGGCAGAAAGAGATCGACGACAAACAGGCTGCCTTAGACAAAATGTATAAGGATTACGAGGGAGAAAAAGCGATGCTGACCGATGAGTTGAAGAAGAAAAGAGAAGACGAGCTGTTCAATAAGGAGAAAGAGGTCAGGGAGCTCCAACGCCGTCGTTTCGGGTTCGAAGGAGACCTGTTCAAGAAAAGGCAGGAGCTCATCAAACCCGTACAGGACAAGGTTTACAACGCTATTCAGAAGATCGCAGTGAACCGCATGTACGATTTTATTTTAGATAAAAGTGAAGGAATAACCGTTATCTTTGCCGACCCCAAACTGGACAAGAGCGACGATGTGCTCAAGGAGCTGGGGATCAAATAGTTCGTATTCAATAATAAACAACTCAATTTCAACTATTAACAAACACTAAGAAAACAGAATGCAATTATGAAAAAAATTGTTTCCATCCTAATCGTAGCGATCTCCTGCCTGTTCGGCGCTACGTCGTTACATGCGCAGGGAAAGCTGGGCTATATCAGCCTCAACGACCTGATCACCGACATGCCGGAATATAAGAAAGCAGATACTTCCATGGTGGACTTCCAGAATGCGCTCAATCAGAATTACGATGATATGAGAAAAGAGTTTTCTGAAAAGGACAGCCTGCTTTCGTCTAAAGATACCGCGAAGTATACCAAGGCCCAGATCGAAATTAAGCGCAAGCAGCTGGGTGAGCTTTACCTGCGTTTGCAGCAGTATCAGCAGAGTGCAAGCCAGCAGTATCAGCAGAAACAGCAGGAACTTATGGCTCCTATTCAGAAAAAGGCTGTAGAAACGGTACAGGCTGTTGCGAAGGAAAGCGGATACACTTATGTGTTCTTAAAGGATGCGCTGCTGGTCTCCCCGCCTGCAGATGATATTCTTCCATTGGTAAAAAAGAAATTGGGCTTGAAATAAGGAGCCTCATTTAGAAAAAGCCGTCTCATTCCTGATGAGGCGGCTTTTTTAATTGTTTACTTTTGAACTGATATGTCTTCAGGGTTTCCGATTGGTGTTTTTGATTCCGGCTACGGCGGCCTGACCGTTTTGCGCTCCATCGTAAACAAGCTTCCGGCTTATGATTTTATTTACCTGGGGGATAATGCAAGGGCTCCCTATGGAAACCGTTCGTTCCAGACCGTTTATCAGTACACGCGCGAGGCCGTGCAATGGTTTTTCGGAAAGGGATGTCCGCTGGTCATCCTGGCCTGTAATACGGCTTCTGCAAAAGCTTTGCGAACCATTCAACAGCATGATCTGGCAGAGAGCGGAACATCTAACCGGGTATTAGGGGTGATCCGGCCGACTACTGAAATGGCAGGCTCCCTGTCTTGTACCGGGGAACTGGGCATACTGGCGACGCAGGGCACGGTAAACTCGAATTCCTATCCGCTCGAAATTCAAAAATTTTATCCGGGCGTAAAGGTTTATCAGCAGGCCTGTCCGCTCTGGGTTCCGTTGATTGAAAACAATGAGCATACGGGCCCGGGGGCCGATTATTTCGTCAGTAAATATACCCGGGAGCTGATGAAGCAATCTGAACAAATAGATACGGTAATTCTGGGTTGCACCCATTATCCATTGCTGCTTGAAAAACTGAGGAGCATTTTTCCGCCTTCGGTTCGCCTGATATCCCAGGGGGAGATCGTGGCAGACAGCCTGGCCGGCTATTTGGAACGCCATCCGGAGATCGGCGGTCGCTGCAGTAAAAACGGACAGACTGCATTTTTTACCACCGATTCACCGGCTGATTTTGATCGTCATGCCCGCATCTTCTACGGCAGTGAAATTCGCTCGGAAGCCGTATTTTTGTAAGGGCAGCATCCTTTTGTTTATTTATACCGTCCTTATTTGTCATGAAATCGATTCCTGCTCTGCTGTTTTCCGCCCTGCTGTTTTTTTCGCTGGGCTCATGCTCGAAGGAATATAGCTTTGAATTACCGACCCGGGATACCGCCTCGGGGAATGGAAATTTTTACGCAACCATCAATGGCCAGCACTGGGAGGCTGACAGCCTTGAACAGGCAGAAGTGGACGGCAATGGCGTATTGACCATTGTCGGGATCAATCACCAGGGAAACGCTGTGGCCATGGTATTACCGGCTTTACAGGTTGGTTCTTATACCCTGGGGGCGCAATCGTTAGGATATGCGCTATATGCCAATTTGCCGGACACCAATAATATTTATTTGTCCAACTCAAGCCAGGACCCTGCGCAGGCCGGAGGAACCGTGGTTATTACTTCGGTCGACACCGTTGCGAAGACTGTGTCCGGAACCTTTCAGTTTAATCTGTTCGATATTTCCACATCGAAAGTGCTTACAGTATCTGCGGGCGTGTTTACTGGTATTTCCTACAGCGGTGGCCTGCCGGGTAATCCGACGCAGCCCGGTTCCGGTGGGGGAAGCCTTCCGGATACGCTGGAAGCCAATATCAACGGAACGCCATGGCTTGCCGTGCAGATATCGACGGTTGTTCAGTTAAATGAATTGCCGATCGTGGGCATTTCTGCCGATATGAAACAAAGCCTCGGCATTTATATGCGGGCCGATGTAACGCCCGGTTCATACCCGATGGATTTTAATATGGGAACGACCTACGCCGCTTATTTCCCCGACATTCAGGCCACGAGCCCGGTTGTTTATCTTCCCCTGAACAGCACCGGGAAATTGAATATTATAGAGAATGACACTGTAAAGCGCCGTATTCGCGGCAATTTCTCATTTACCGGCCAGAATGCGGATCTGAGCCAGTCTTTCGACATTACCGATGGTTATTTTGCCGTCAGCTACTGATTTAGCGCAAAGATTGTTGGCGGTACATTCAGAATTAATTACCTTTGCCTCCCTTTCCGACAAGGCATGGGCCGGTGCGGGAAACTGATTGATAAACTGCCTGGATTACAGGCAATTATGCAGGCTTAAAACTTTAAATAATGAAACGCACATTCCAACCACATACCCGCCGTCGCAAAACCGTTCATGGTTTCCGCAAGCGCATGCAAACAGCGAACGGCAGAAAAGTCTTAGCCAGCCGCCGTGCAAAGGGACGCGCCAAACTCACCGTTTCCGCCGAGCGCAAAGCGAAATAATCCTTCTGGAATTTCAAGATATGATTAGCCCCGGCAACAACGGGGCTTCTTTATTTTTGCATTGGTATGGCTATTTCAACGCATACATTGGGAAAATCTGAACGGTTAAAGAGCCGGAAACAGATCAATGCCTTATTCGAACAAGGCAGGAAACTGATGGTTTTTCCTTTCCGGATCATCCATAAAATCGAACCGGGCGAACCGGGCCTCAAAGCGGGATTCACGGTGAGCTCCAGAAATTTTCCAAGAGCGGTGGACCGGAACCGGATCAAACGATTGATGCGTGAAGCTTACCGGCAGCAAAAGCAATCATTTGAGGAGAAGCTGACCAGTCAACAACAGGGAGCCATCCTTTTCTTTATCTATATAGGCCGGGACATGCCGGCGTTTCCGGCGGTTTGCCAGGCGATAAAGCAGGGGCTCGATAAACTTGAGATCAAAAGATGAAAACCGTTTATCAAATCCTCGGTTTTCCGTTTATTGCGCTTATACGGATCTATCAATGGACCCTCTCGCCCTGGCTGGGACCGAAATGCAGGTTTACGCCAAGCTGTTCAGAATATGCTATAGAAGCTTTCCGAAAATATGGTTTATTTAAAGGAGGCCTTATGGCGATCCGGCGAATTTCCCGATGCCATCCCTGGGGCGGCAGCGGGCATGATCCGGTACAATAAGCCTATTGCCCGGATTGATATTTTGTCATTTCCGTGAGCTTGCCGATAATTTCGTTGACTTCCGAAACATCGTAGAACTTGTATACTTCCGACACAGTAGACGGATCGAAGGATGACGATACGGAAGTAAAGGGGCCAAAAACCCTGACATTGGTTGTCGCTGAAATCCTGTCTATTTTTCCGGGTGCAATAAAATAATTTTTATTGGCTGCCGAAACATTCTCGTTTTTCACCAGCTTGCTGAGGCTATCGAGATTTTGTTTAAGCTGATCCTGGGTGAGCCGGGTGTTGGCCGTTTCACCAACATGCTGAAGACTTCCTACTACGGTATCCGATTTCAGATTCGCAATATAGTAACCATCTTCTGTGGCCTCCAGGGTATATTTTCCCGAAGGCCCCTGAATATTCAGCACGACGGGATCCGAGCCGGAAAAGTCCAGTTGTTTTTCCACCTGGGTTGTGCCTTCCTGCACCACAATATTTTTTTTGGAGTCGTCCACCTGGATATTGCTGTCGGCATAAACGAGGATACTTTTTTTATGCGACTGGCAGGCGGTGAGCAGGGCGGTCATTATGGCCAGCGACAGTATTGATTTTTTCATGCCTGTTGTTTTAAAAAATCAATCCCGGCAAATGGTCGTACCGGGATGATTGACAAGTTTGAAAATACAGTATTTTATAGAGAAGCTTCGTATTTTTTGCTAACCTCGTTCCAGTTCACCACATTCCAGAAGGCAGCAAGATAATCCCCGCGGCGATTCTGATATTTTAAATAATAGGCATGCTCCCATACGTCAACGCCCAGGATCGGCGTGCCTTTCACGTCGGCAACGTCCATGAGGGGGTTGTCCTGGTTGGGGGTAGAAGAAATGACCAGCTTGCCATCCTGCTCTATCAGCCATGCCCAACCGCTTCCAAACCGGCTAAGGCCAGCCTGGGCGAACTTTTCTTTGAACGTATCGAAGGAACCGAAATCTGCATCGATCGATGCGGCTAATTTTCCCGAGGGCTTGCCGCCTGCATTGGGTGCAAGAATTTCCCAAAAGAAACTGTGATTCCAGTGGCCGCCGCCATTGTTCCGGATGGCCGGAGACAGCGTGCCGGCAATCTTTACCAGGTCCTCCAGCGATTTGTTTTCATTTGGCGTGCCGGCGATTGCTTTATTGAGATTGTCAACATAAGCCTGATGATGCTTGTCATGATGGATCTGCATGGTCAACGCATCAATATGCGGTTCTAATGCTGTTGCTGCGTAAGGAAGTGCAGGAAGTGTAAATGCCATAACTGAGATTTTTTATTATATACGAATACGTCTTCGGATGGGGTAACGAAATTAAAACATAAATGTGATAATGTGAAAATATGGAAATGTGTAAATGAAGATTCTTTTTAAATTATCACATCTTCATATCTCCACATTCTCACATTTTATTTACCTTCTTTCTTTAAAGAACTCCGTCATCAACAACCCACATTCCTCTTTTAAAATACCCTGTATCACGGTTGTTTTCGGATGAAACGGTGAAGGAGCAACGCCGAGTTCTTCTATCGAAGGACAGGGAACGATGTATTTCTGATATCCATTTTTTTCATCGGCGCCACCGTATACTACTTTGCTGATCTTGCTCCAGTAGAGTGCTCCGGCGCACATCAGGCAGGGCTCGATCGTGATATAAATACAGGCGTCAGGAAGATATTTTGACCCGAGCAGGTTAAAGGCTGAAGTCAGTGCGATGATTTCGGCATGCGCTGTCGGGTCTTTAAGACGTTCTACCTGGTTGTGCCCGCGGGCAATAATGCGGTCTTTTACTGTCACTACGGCGCCTACAGGCACTTCCCCATCGGCATAAGCCTTTTTTGCTTCTTTCAGCGCCTGCAACATAAAATATTCATCCGTCATAGCCCTGTTAAATTTTCATTATCCCCGTCAGCGGCCATACATGCTGATCAATTTCAGCAGCACGCCGTTAGTCCAGCCGAACCCATCCTGTCCGTTATATTCCCCACCGCCTGCCGGTTTACTCATATCCACTACATTGTATTTTTCCATCAGCTTTCCGGTATGCTGGTAGACCTTTATATTGAGCCGCACCCAGCGTTTGGCGGCGAGCGCCGCCAGATTTTTCTGTCCGCAGCGATCGAGGCCCCAGATCATCATCCACTCTAACGGCGCCCAGCCATTTGGCGCATCCCACTGTTCGCCGGTGGTATATTCCGTTGTTACGAACCCTCCGGGTTTCAGCAATTTGGCTTCCAGCACCTTCGCCACTTTTTCGCCCAGGAAGCTTAAATAGTCCGGGTGTTCGCGAATGAAACAGAATGGATACATTCCCGCCGGAGTAATATTATCACGTAGCATGCCGGTTTTAAAATTATAATCCGTGTAAAAGGACATTTTTTTATTCCAGAAGTATTTATCGATCAGCAGGCCGCGCTGCTGGGCCTTTTCCCGGAATATCCGGGCGCCCTCCCGGTCGCCGTTGATCATTCTCGCTTTGGCAATGTTCCATTCCAGTTGATAAAGCAGGCAATTCAAATCCACCGGAATAATATCCGTGGTCTGAATCGTGGTGATATTCCTGTTGTCGCCAAACCAGCGGCTGCTAAAATCGATCCCGCTTTCGGCGCAGGCCCGCAGGTGCTGATACATTTCTATTTTATCTCTTCCCGATTTTTCAGCAGTGAGTATATCTTCCCGGTAGCTTTCCGGACGTGGAGAGGTGCTGTCGTCCCAGTAACGATTGAGAATGGCGCTATCCGGCAGCATGACGACACGGCGCCAGGCCTGCCCTGGCTGCACTTTGTCTGATCCGTCCATCCAGAAAGCATATTCTTTCTCCATGGCCGGCAGAAATGCCTGGTAGATGCTGTCGCCTTTAATACCGGCCAACAGTTCAACCATGCAGGAAAAAAAAGGAGGTTGCGACCTTCCCAGATAGTAGGTGCGGTTACCGTTGGGAATATGGCCGTAGTTTTCTATCAGGTAGGCAAAATTGCGGACCATATTTTCTATCATCGCCGTCTCCCCGCTTTCTTTCAGGCCAAGCATCGTGAAATAGGAATCCCAGTAATAGACTTCCCGGAATCTTCCGCCCGGAACAATATAGGGATAGGGAAGCGGCAGCAGAGAGCTTCCTTCTACTTCCTTGTCGGGATTCCTTTTGAGTACTTCCCATAACTGTTTGATATGAGCGACCACATCCTGGGTGCTGTCGCTTTTGTAGCCAGAGGTCGCCGATTTCGGGATCTCGAAATTGGCCTCTACGAATCGCTTCAGGTTGAAACTGGGACCTTTTTGCATGCCATAGTCGTACATGATATCGACCGGCTTGCGTTTAGGCGTACAATCCGGAAAGGTTTTTCCATCGGCAAATACTTTTTGCATCTGTACGTCTGAAAACAAATCGCCATAAATTTTGTCGGGCGATGCGGGCTGCAGCAGTTGTCCGAACCCCGTCAATACAACCAGCAGCAGGGGGAATAGGGAAAGGCGCTTCATGAACGGAAGTGTTTGTTTTAAAGTTACGCCTTCCTTCGGAAATAGATGACAGTTGATAGATGACAGATGACAGTAGATGGTCTCTTTTTGTACCAGGCTGACTTACTAACAGACAGCCTGCTACACTAAAAGACTGTCATCTATCAACTGTCATCTAAATCTTGACGCCAACCGATACATAGAAGCTTCTGCCATCGGCCGGCAGAATGCCAGGTCCGGGATACATATTGATGCGGCGGGTGAAATATTTTGCGTTGGCGAGGTTGTTGATCCCGCCGGAAAGATGATAGTATTTGAGAAAATGCCAGCTCAGCGACCAGTCCCAGACATGATAAGCCGGAACGATCCCGGTTGCTCCGGTCGGATTGAGCACGGTATTGTTCGCGTCGCTATATTCTTTTCCGGTATAGCTGTATTGCAGGTTTGTGCTGAAAGAACGATAGTAAAGGCCCAGCCCTCCGCGTTCGATCCATTCCGGCGTGCCTTCGGCCCAGTGGCCCGTAAGGGGAACATTTTTTCCGCTATTGGAAATTTCGCCGCTGGTATAACGGGCATGAGTATAGGAAAGTGAATTGAAGATCCGGATATCGGTGAAGCCGTTTCTTCCCCCGAATAATTTCCAAAGGGAAAGATCAAAATAGGTTTCTATTCCTTTGGACACGCAATTACCGATATTGGTCATGTAGAGATAGGTCGAGTTGTCCGGGTTCGTCATGGTCAGCTGACCTGCGCGGTCACCGTAATAGACGTAAAATGCCGTGACATTGTACTGCAGTATGTCACGGAACTGCCCGCGGTATCCAAGATCAACATCATATCCTTTGCTATCCTTCATGTTCGGGTCAATCTGGGTAAGCTGGTCGGCCGACGTTACCGCAGCGTAAATAAAGGGCCTGTAGGCCTGGGAGATGTTTCCGAAAAGCTGGCTGTTCCTGGCAAGCTGATACTGGATGCCGGTGCCTAATAACGGAAAGTTCCTGTCGTTGGTGTAGTGAACCGGGAATGTCGCGTTATTGATGACCCCGTCGATGCTGGTTTGGATCACTTCCATCCGCACCCCGGGCGTTACGGAAAGACGGTTGTTGACATTGAATACATTTTCAGCAAACACGGCATAGTTGCGGGTGTGCAACTTCAGATCGATGCCATAGGGTTTGGTGAGCGTCAGGTCGAAGTCGCTGCCCGTGGTGCCGACTCCTTTTTGACGTCTGTTGGTCTCTTCAGAAAAATAACGGACGCCACCGGTCAGCGCTGCGGTGGATTTGCCTATCCGGTATTGATGGGCCAGCCGGGCTTCCGTAGTGAATCCCTGGTAGTAATCCCGGTCCACCTGCCTGGGATTATAGGTTCCCAGCGAAGTATTGACCGTGTCGGGGATATTGGAGGTGTTGATGAATTGAACGCTGTTTCGCTGGCCGCCGATAAAATGGGAGGTGATCTCCAGGCTGGTTCGCGGGGAGAAATCGTAGTGCAGAATGACCGCGGGTATATTGATTTCAGGGTTGAAATAATTTCGCGCCCGGAATGACTGTTTGGCGTTCTCTGCGAATTGCCCGTCTGTTAATCCGCCGGCAATTTGCTGAACGTAATCCATTCTGGAGAACTCGAGCCGCAGGCTCAGCTTTTCATTGAACTGGTATTTGAGGCTTCCGTAAAAGGAATTATAATCAAATCTGGAATTGGGGCGCCATCCGTCTCCGTGACGATTATCGTAATAAGCATAATAGCTCCACTTCCCATAACTGCCTCCAACTGCATTGAAGGAATTGAAGAAACCGTTTGCCCCGGCGGTCTGTTCGGTTTCCAGGCCAAAAGGCTTGGTGCTGTCGCCGGTCTTCATCACGTAGTTCAGCATGCCTCCGAACTGCGGTCCGAATTGCAGCGCTGCCGATCCGCGAACGAACTGAATCTGGTCTATGGCCTGCATCGGGGGCGTATAGTGGTCTTCCGGATAACCGAACATGTCGGAATTGGTATTGTATCCGTTTTGGCGCATGTTCATTTCAATAGACCGATGCGTATCGGTGCCCCGGCTTCCGACATTCACCTGCGTGCCGGCACCGTCCATCTCCCAGACATTCAGACCGGGTATTTGCGCAAAGGCCATCCGGGCTACATTGGAAGACAGGTTCGCCCGGTTGCCGTCCATTTTAAAACCGGTGGCGTTCTTTCCGGCGTAGATATAAACATTGTCTACCGGTTGAAGCGGCAGCGGAGAAATATTCAGCAAATAAGATCTGATGGTCACGCTGTCTAACAGTTTGGGCTGGATACTGTCTTTTACAGGAACCTGTGCCGTTGTTAGCATCCATGCGCCGATCAGCGCCACACAAAGAGAGAATTTTTTCATTACGGGAATTTATATTTAGATTAGACTGACAATTAGAAAAAAGCCCCTGCGAGGAATCGCCGGGGCATCATTGCTTATTGACTACGCTTAAACGCGAAATGCATGGTACACTGCGGCTGCACCGAACGAGCCACCCTGCGCCATGCATTTTTTTCTTTTATATTGACCGATGGGAGTGATTTGAAATATCATTGGTTGTTCTAATTGGTCTTGAGCAATATTTCACTGGCGTTTTGCAAAGGCATTCTTTTTGTTTGCCGTTTTTCTAATATGAACCAGAGCGCCAGCAGGGATCCGTAGCTTCCGCCGCGTTCAACCCATTCAAAAAATTCATAGTTCGGATAGAACAGCTCGCTCGCCATCTTCCAGATAAAGAAGAAAAGCACGAGCCCGCGTATTGGCCGGATGAGCACGGAAACGGCGGCGGCGATCTCAAACCATCCGATGGTTAGTGCGACCCGCTGCGGGTTCACAAACCCCAGCGCTGTGTACTGTGCCAGCAGGCTTTTTTTCTCCAACAGGTTCAGCCAGCCATGGCCGGCAAGCAGGAGGAAGACGGTTATTCTTAAAAAGAGGTACACGCGGTTCATGGTTTTTTCGGTTACCGGTGTTTCAGGACTAAGCGGTTCAAACAGGTTTTTCCGGGTCAGGGAGGCGCCGGAAAGGACCAGCAGTATAAACGGAGCGCCATAGTTGCCTGCCCGCTCAATGAATTCTGCGAACGGTTCACCCGAAAGCGGGCGACAGAGTGCGGTGACAAGTCCCCACAGTACTAACCAGGCCGGGAGTATGCGCAATGGCAGGATCAGCATGGTCAGTCCAAGCAGGATATCAAAGGAACCCAGCCAGGGCATCAGCCTGTATGCTGTTTCTGTTCCAATGCCGAAGATGGCGAAATAATTGCACCAGATAGTTTTGGTAACTACTCCAAAAGCGCCATGCCCGATAAAGCAAAAGGCTGCGGCCACGCGCAGCGTGTAGTGCAGTTTCCAGGATGTCGTATGTGTTGCTTCCATCATCTTTTTTTGGTCTAAACTTTTAAAAAAAGACCCCGCGAAGAATCGAGGCGTCTTATTGCTTTATACCATTAAAAATTTAATCCGCTCCGTCGCCTTCTGCGCGCAGAACGGCATAGTTTCCCACGTTTTGTCCGACCGTCAATCCCACCTCGCAGTCTACCCGGTAGTGAATTCCGCCTACCAGTCGCGACATGGCCGCGTCGTTGGCCAGTTTCTGATACCTGGCGGCGTTCTCCGGCAGGAGATAGGAAAGCAGGGCAGCAGCCGCTCCGCTAAAGCAGGAGTGACCGGACACATAGGAAGGGAAATTGGGTATACCCGTTAATGTTTTTATTGAAGGGTCGATCTGCGTCGGCCTCGGATTGAAAAAATGATATTTGA
>DASZRP010000258.1:0-7685 GCA_035548895.1 Puia sp.
TCTCCGAAATCCCAGACATAGGTATTGATTACCGTACCCTTGCTTAAGAGCGAAGTATCCTTGAAGACAACGGTACCACTATCGCAAAGCAGCGTCTTGTCTGCCACGAAATTGGTTGCTCCGATGCTTTCCACCGTCACATCTGTAACCGGACTGCCGAAATAAGGAACAGCACATTCCGCATTATCGATCAGCACGACTACCGGAGTGAATGTCCCGGGATAAGTGTACTGGTGGGAGTTGGTCGGCACGAGCGTAGTGTCGGGTTTAATGGTGGTTGAGTCGCCAAAGAACCAGACGAATTTGACATCGTTCGACGTATTCACAGTAAAATTTACCAGCAGGTTATCGCAGGCTCCTGTCGGAGAGAAGCTCATCGAACCAATCGGACCGTCGATCTTGATAGGATGTGCCGGTGCAGAGGCGGTACAGCCTCCGGGACTGGTGACGGTAAGGATGGGATTAAACGAGCCGGGCATAGCGTAAATATGACCTGCAGGCGTATCCACACTATTGGCGCCCCCGTCGTCGAAGTTCCAGAGAAAGCTCTGTGCATAATGACCGGTGAACGTAAAGTGCACGGTTAACGGAGGACAGGTTGAATAGTCCTGGTCTACCGTAAAAGAAGCCGATGGCATATCGATATGGATAGGCCCGAGCGGATTGGTAAAGTCCGAGCTGCAGCCTGTGGTATCAGCCACATGCAGGGATACGGTATAGTCACCGTTGGCCGGATAAACATGAGGTGGCGGGTCGGCGCCGATATAGCTTGAGCCATCGCCAAAATTCCAGGTATAGGTCGGGTTGAAGCGACTGGTCGACGTATTGGTGAACTTGATATTCGAGGTCTGGCAGAAATTGACGCCGGTGGTGGTGTACATGGCTGTAGGCCGGGCGAGGATAACTAATCCGCCGTAAACAATGCTATCCACGCAACCATCTGAAGTAGTGACTTTCAGTTTGACCGAATACTGATTCTCGACCGTATAGGTATGCGAAACACTGGGGCCGGAAGCTTTATTCCCATCGCCAAAATCCCAGTCGTAGCTTACGATAGTGGATCCCGGTGAAACGACCGAGTTGTCTTTGAAATTTACCGTCAGGTTGTCCGTCGCCGACGTCGAACAATATTTCGGATTGGAATAGGTGAAGCTTGCCTTGACCCCGGATACCTTCATCTGGAAAGGAGCGGAAGCGTCGGTACAACCGAGTGAATCTGTGGTATGGACAACGATATTATAGAACGGGGTCGCTGCACTGTTCGGGTTCAGATAGGTATGATAGAGCGGACCGTTCACTACGCCCGACTGGTTCCCATCGCCAAAGTCATAATAGTAACTAGCCACATAGCCCGGCACATGGGCTGTGATCAGCACCTGTGTATTGCTGCAGACTGGCGGGGCCGGATTGACGGTGATCGTGGTTGACTGGTTAACGCTGATCGGTTTCGATATGGTGCTGGGGCATCCATCCTTGGTGGCAGTCAGCGTAACGGTAAAATTAGTGGGGCCTGCAGCCGTATAACTATGGGCCGGTGGGTTCTGACTGGTGGAAGTAGACCCATCACCAAAATCCCAGAGCCAGCTATCGGGCGTAGGGGTGGAAGCATCAGTGAAGGTGTAAACTGTTTTTGAACTGCAATTGAATGAATAGTTAAAGCCGCCTGCAGTTCCCTTTACAACAATATCCATGGTTTTGGGCGTTGTTAAACCACAACCATCATCGTAGGCAAACATCTTCACAGTATAGGTCCCGGGTGCTGTATAGGTATGCGTAGGATTCTGAACGTCGTGTACGACCTGGCCGTCTCCGAAATCCCAGAGATAGCCGTTGACGGTTCCGGTTGTTTTGTCCTGGAAGCTCACCGGCTGACCCACGCAAAGTGTCGTTGGACTGGCGGTGAAATCGGGTGTCGGCTTATTGGTTCCCACTTTTACCAGCCCGCTGGCATCAGCCGTACAGCCTCCATTGGTTACGATGTGCAGGCTGACCGTATACGTGCCCGTGTTAGGATAATTCTGGACCGGAGGATTCGCTCCGTCGAAAGTGCTCCCATTGCCAAAGTCCCAATGATAACTTGCTACGCCATCAGCAGTCACCACATTGGCCGTGGGTGTAAACGCAAAGGGCGCGCAGCCATTACCCGGCAGGGATGTAATATTAATGACTGGCTTGACGATCTTGATTACGTCGGTATGATTACTGGAACATCCCCCCATGCTGGCGGCAACCAGGGTAACCGTATAATTGCCAAAATTGGCATAGGTGTGTTGCGGGTTTTGTGTCGTGGACTGGGCTGACCCATCTCCAAAATCCCAAAGCCAGGACGTGGCGCCAATAGTCTGGTCCTTAAAATTAATGGTCAGCGGAGCCTGGCAGCCGACAAGCTTGTCGCCGGTAAATTGAACCGTAGGCTGGCTTACCGCCTGCACGGCAATAGTATCGGCTCCGGTACAGCCCTGGAAATCATTGGTCAGAATAACTTTATAGGTGCCTGCGGTGGTAAATGCATGCACGCCGTTGAATGCCGTCTGCTTTGCCGAACCATCTCCAAAGTCCCAGACCGAGGAGCCCGGGAAGGGATTGGAAGTATTGTTGAACGTAATGGGAACATTCAGACAGACGCCCGCCGGAGCAATGAAAGAAGTTATATTGTTATTTGATTTAATGGTAACCTTCTCTATCAGGGTATCGAAACACCCCTGGTTACTGGTTGTAATAAGCTTAACATTATAATCGTTCGGCGCCGTATAGGTATGCACCGGCGAAGGCGCATTCGATTTGGCCGACCCGTCACCAAAATCCCAGGTATAGCTCAGGGTTCCCGGACCAGTTGTCTGATTGGTAAACTTGGCATTTTTAGGGACAGAGCAATTGGCGTCGAGGCTGTCGGTAAAGCTCGACACAATGCCGTTGGTCAGGTTAATGGCGCCATCGACTGTTTTAACAGAGGCATTTCCTTTGCAACCAAAATTGTTCTTTACATACAGGGTCACTTTGAAATTGCCGCTTCGTTTATACAGGTGGGTGGGGTTCTGAACCGAATCCAGCGTACCATCGCCAAAATCCCAGAGCCAGTAGGTCAGGGAAGCGCCCGGCAGATTACCGGGGGTGGAATTGTCAGTAAAAGAAACGCTGGTGGGGAAGCACCCCGCGGTGATGCTGGGTGTGAAATCGGCTGCAGGCGCCGGAAATACGGTAATTGTGGTCGTTGTATTCGCAGATCCGTTGGCGTTGGTGGCCGTTAAAGTGACCGTATATGTTCCCGGTTGCGTATATACGATCACCTGGGTAGCAGCAGTGCTGGTTGCGGGCGTAACGGTCGGGGGTATGCCGCCAAAATCCCAGCTGCGACTGGTACCGCCGGTAGAGCCGTCGGTTAACTGCACGACCAATGGCGCACAGCCCGCAGTTGGCGTATTGGGAGTAATCTTTGGACTAGGAGCCTGGCCCAGGGCGCTCAACGACAAAAGCAAAACAAGTCCTGAGAGTAAAGCTTTGTTCAACGGGTAGCATTTTTTTGATGAATATCTTCATTCGCCTTCAGAGGGATAGACCAGTTACGGCAACAGAGGCTTCAGCATGGTCGGGTTTACGGATCTGCCAAGGCATTGTGTTCAACGTCTTCAGCACAGATCAAACGATGGATAGCCGGTTAAAATTGTTCCTTTCATAGTGGTTTGGGTGAAAAATAAGACCCACTAAGGGCAAACACGTAGTGGAGGCAAAGTTCCGGTTTTGCAAAGGGTGGCCGAACTAATTTTTGTGGAGTTCCAGGTAATTGTACACCGAATCAACCAGTGCTTTTGCAGAGACAGAGTCGGTATAGCTGTCGGTCACTTTCCAGGTATAGTTCAGTTTATTCAGGGGGGCGCCTGCATCCGGGAAGTCTGATTGGATGGTCCGGGCGCTTACATCTCCAACCCAGGTACCGGTTGTGGTGGTTGAACCGGATATGCCGTCTACGGTTCCATTGGTCCTGAACTGGAAAACATAACCTGAAAAAACGGGAGTGATATCGGTTTGATGGTCCTTATACCTTGTGATCCGCCAGGTTCCTTTGGTTACGAGATCCTCGAGCGCGTTTTGTTCCTGTTGCTGAATAAATTTTTTGCATGCCGCCGAACCCGTCAGCAGAAAAATAAACAGGCTTATAAAAAAGAGTGGGTTTTTCATATTCGGTTCAGCCGGTCATACTAAAATTCATATATTTTCCGGTATTTGTCAAGCAGATAGTCCAGAAAATGCTGCACATTCAGGCCCTCGCCGGTGGCTTTCCGGCATAGCTCCTCACTCGTAAAAATACGGCCGTATCCGTGGATCCGTTGCCTCAGCCAGTCCAGCAGGGCGGCTGTTTTTCCAAGCCGGAGGCTTTCTTCGAGACCGGGAATTTCAGTGGCTGCCTGGCGGTAAAATTGTGCCGCATAAAAGCTGCCCAGGCTGTATGTCGGGAAATAGCCAAAACTGCCATGGCTCCAATGAACGTCCTGGAGGCATCCGCGCCGATGGTCCGGAACCGCCAGACCAAGATATTTCCGGTATTGCTCATTCCAGCATGCCGGAATATCCCTGGTTTCAAGCCCTCCGGTGATCAGCATTTTCTCGATCTCGTAGCGGACCATCACATGAAAATGATAAGTCACTTCATCCGCTTCCGTCCTGATCAGGGATGCTTTTACCACATTGATGCCCCGGTAAAACTGTTCTGGTGAAACCGCCTGTAATGCTTCCGGAAACCGCTTTTGCAATTCCGGATACCAGTATTGCCAGAAAGCCTGGCTTCTGCCCACATGGTTTTCCCAAAGGCGCGATTGCGACTCATGAATGCCTAAGGAAGCAAATTCTCCGGAAGGCAGGCCATATTCCGACCCGGGCAACCCTTGTTCGTAAAGGGCATGGCCCGTTTCATGGATGCAGCTCCAGGTCATATTACTAAAATCATCTTCGCTGATCCTGGTGGTGATCCGCACGTCATTTTTGTTGAAGCTGGTGGTGAACGGATGATCCGAAAGGTCCTGACGGCCGGCATCGAAATCAAATCCAAGTTCCCGGATCATCTGAATTCCGAAATCCCACTGTTTTTGTTTGTCAAATTTTCTGAAGAGAAAATGACTATCCGGTTGCGGCTTCCCGGTGATCTGATCAAGGATATTCTTAAGCGCGGGCCTGAGACCGGCAAAGGTTTTATCCAGCAGGGATACCGTGCATCCTTTTTCAAATTCATCCAGCAGGACATTGTAGGGGTGTTCGGTGAACCCGATAATTTGCGCTTCCTCTTTTTTCAGCATGACCAGTTCTGCAAGCGATTGCTCAAACAGCGAAAAATCGTTTTCTTTTTTTGCCGTAAGCCATGCATTGAACGCCTTCGAAATGGCTTCGCTCAGGCGACGTACAAAAGCAGCATTATATTTTTTCTGTTTCTCAAAATCCCGGGTATTGAGCTCGACATTCTTTCTTTCTTTTTCATTGAGCTCCGGATGATCCTGCATGGCTTTCAACAGCGTTTCCAGCTCATTTGAACTGGCCAGTTCATGTGCCATCTCCGAGAGAGTAGCTACCTGTCTGGCCCGGAAATCTGCGCCTTTCTGCGGCATATAGGTCTCCTGGTCCCATTGCATCAGCGCCAGGGCATTTTTAATATCGGCGAGCTTCGCCATATAATCGGCGTATTTACCATACCATTCGCGACCAGTCAATATTTTATTCATCTTCGCGCTATCGTTAAAGTTTAATTTCTGTTTTATTTCTTTGGCAAGATAACAGAGATTTGCGCTAATTTTTACCGTATGAACAGGAAATCGATCTTTCGCTTGTTACCGGCATTTCTTTTTATCCCGTTTTTATCGCCGGCACAGCGACTGGATTCCATGATGATGGTGTACTCCGATAAATTTCCCCAGGAGAAAACCTATGTCCAGTTTGATAAGCGCGTGTATAATCCCGGAGAGACGATCTGGTATAAAGCCTATGTGTTTACGGGATTCGACCCGTCTCCCTATAGTAAAAGTTTTTATGCTGAATTATACGATGCGTCCGGGAAACTGATCCAGCGCCGGTCGACCCCTTTATCGGAAGCCACTTCATCCGGAAGCTTTGACATTCCGCAGGATTTTAAAGGATCCCGCCTGCATGTGCGCGCCTATACTACCTGGATGATGAATTTCGATACCACCCTGGTCTTTGAAAAGGACCTGCGCGTCGCCGGCGTTCCGAAAGATACATCTGGTGCTTCCCACGCAGCAGCAACGCTTCGGTTTTTCCCGGAAGGAGGCGACCTGGTTGGCGGAATTGAAAATAATGTGGCATTTATTGCTACGGATGCATACGGTGCGCCAGTCAACCTGCAGGGCGTATTGCATGATGCTTCGGGGAAAGAATTGCTGACCTTTCGCACGGCACATAATGGCATGGGACAATTTCTGCTGACACCTTCCAAATCCGACGTTTTTTATGCTACCTGGAGCGACGTCCACGGCGTGGAGCATCGAACAGATCTGCCGGCCGTCAAATCTTCCGGTATCGTGTTGCGGGCAATGAACAATAACGGGCACCTGGTTTTTTCGGTAGCCCGCCAACAGGATAACACTGCTTTTGAGAAAGTGATCGTGATTGCGCACATGAATCAGCAGATGGTGTACAAAGCGATCGTAAACCTCAAGGATAATTTCCTGAGCGGCGGAGATATTCCCATCGCTCAGCTGCCCACCGGCATACTTACCATCACTGCTTTCGATATCAGCGAAATGCCGCTCGCCGAACGCGTGGTCTTTGTTAATAACCACAATTTCTCTTTTTCCCCCGAAGTGCGCATGCAGGCGAAAGGACTTACCCGGCGCGCACATAATGTGGTCGAGATCACGGTTCCCGATACGCTTCGCTGCAATATGTCGCTGGCTATTACCGATGCCGAAGTGGATGGCGTTAGAAGCGATGACGATAACATTGTTTCGCGACTGCTGCTGACGGGCGATATTCACGGTTATGTGAAAGACCCTTATTATTATTTTCAGAATAATTCCGACAGTGTTGCCCGGCAGCTCGACCTGGTTATGCTTACGCACGGATGGCGTCGATTTAATTGGGCGCAGCTTAATCTGGGCAAGACACCGGCGATCAAATACCCTGTTCAGGATTATCTTTCCATCAACGCGGAAGTGCTGGGTGTTGACGGGAGCCGGATCGCCGCGGATGAAAACCTGCTGGTGATCCTGCAGAATAAGGATTCCAGCAGCCAGATGCTAAGCCTTCCACGCATATCGAAAAATAAATTTGGCGTGGGCGGACTGGTATTTTACGACACGGCCAAAGCTTATTACCAGTTCAGCGTAAATCACAAGCTGTCGTCGGAGGCCGCGGTCGTATTCAATACCGGCTTATACCGGGGCGGTCGTCAGATCCGGCCCTATGCGCTCACTTTACCACCCTGGTCGCCGGAAGATTCATTGCTGATCCGGAAGAATCAGCTTGTTTTCGAAAGGGCTGCCGCCATTCGCGCAGAAGACGAGCGGCGCGTCAAGACCCTGGAATCGGTAACGGTGCGTGGACGGGTAAAAACGGAAAGCGAGAAACTCGACGAACAATATGCCTCGGGGCTTTTTGCCGGCGGGGATGCCAAAATTTTTGATATGGATTCCGACCCGGCTGCGGCAGCCTATCCGGATATCTTTACCTATCTCCAGGGAAAA
>DASZRP010000259.1:0-14037 GCA_035548895.1 Puia sp.
ATCGGGGCTTGCATCTCCCGCGTGGAATTTCAGCAGGTCCTGGTAGAGCCGGAAGGCTATTGCCTGGTTCGACGAATCGGTGTCGGGTATTTTCCATTGTACAAAGTGATCCGCCGGAGAAAAAATTCCGGTATCGGCGCCGAATGTGTTTTCTGCAAACTGCTCCGGGTCGTCTGACTGAAAATAATCCAGGGCCCGGTAGGCCAGCAAGTCGTATAAGGTCGGCCGGAGATAGCGTGCATTACCCCGGTTAACTACGGCATCGAACTGGCTCACCGGCGTTTGCTTCAACAGATTTTCCGGCTTAAGAGATTGCAGGTAACGCGACCTGATCTCCGCATTCAACCGAACGCTTGTCCAGGTGGCGATATCGGACGAAGAATCGTTTTGAATTTCCGCTGCCTGTTGCAGGCGATAACGGTTTTGCCGCAGGTAAAAATAGAGTTGCTCGGCTTCCAGGCTGCTGAGTACGGCAGCTACCCGGGGCGGCGCGGAACGGATCTCTTTTTCTATCAGGTTAAAATTTGTCGTCGACTGTTCATCCGAACCTTCCTGCAGGCTCATCATATAGATCACAGCTTTTACCCACTGGGCCTCCTGGTTTTCTCTTTTCGCTGCCGCATAGATCTTATTCACTTCCGCGAGCGCCGACTTAGGCAATCCCTTTTTCCGGATCAGCGAGTCGACCTTTTTCCAGGCCTGTTCGTAGGGAAAGCCCGGCTGGCCGGAAAACAGGGAATAACAGGTAAGCACAACCGCAGGCAGGAGGAGTTTTAAGGTCATTGCAGTTTATTTATTTTTCCCGGAAAGGGAATAGGGTAAATGTCTTTACGGTAAGGATGCCCGTTTTACAAAAATTCCATAGCCGTTAACTAAATTATAACGAAGGGGTATTAAACTTTGCCGTTCTATGGTCGTCTCATTAGCGTACGGATCTATTAAATGCAAAAAACACTCATTATGAAAACGAAATTCGTCTTATTAATCGCCCTCGCTCTTTTCTTTGCCACCGCATCGCAGGCTCAATTTCACGACAGCAACAAAGATAGCCGGGAACCCAGTCGTTCCGGAATGACCTATAAGGACGCATCGCATAATCGCCATTATCACCATTACCATCACGGCAGGTATCACCATCATCACCATGGTCGGGGACATCGTCATCATTCCCGCGCATAAGCCTGTCATCAAAAGATAAAAAGGCCCGGTTTCCCGGGCCTTTTTTATTTCTTAATCATTTTGGCCATGGTAGCTCCGATATCTGCCGGGCTTTGCACCACCTGTATTCCGCATTCCGCCATGATCTTCATTTTCGCAGCGGCCGTATCGTCGGCTCCGCCGATGATTGCGCCGGCATGTCCCATACGTCGGCCGGGAGGCGCAGTCTGTCCGGCAATAAATCCCACCACGGGTTTCCGGTTATTGCTCTTTACCCAGCGCGCGGCGTCGGCCTCCATGCTTCCGCCGATTTCACCAATCATAATGATGCCTTCTGTTTGCGGGTCATTCATCAGCAATTCAACCGCTTCCTTCGTCGGCGTTCCGATGATCGGGTCGCCTCCTATTCCGATGGCGGTCGAGATCCCCAGTCCGGCCTTCACCACCTGGTCCGCCGCTTCGTAGGTCAGCGTACCCGATTTGGAAACGATACCGATCTTTCCCCTGGCAAACACGAAGCCGGGCATGATGCCCACCTTGCATTCACCCGCCGTGATCACGCCCGGACAGTTCGGGCCGATGAGGCGGCTATTTCTTCCTGAAAGATAATTTTTGACCTTAACCATATCCTGTACCGGAATGCCTTCGGTGATGCAAACGATCAGGGCAATGCCGGCTTCCGCCGATTCCATGATGGCATCCGCCGCAAAAGCCGGGGGCACAAAGATGATCGATACATCGGCGCCGGTACTTTTAACTGCATCGGCCACCGTATTGAACACCGGGCGATCCAGGTGTTTGTTCCCTCCCTTTCCCGGCGTTACGCCGCCCACCACTTTGGTTCCGTATTCAATCATCTGCGAGGCATGAAAGCTGCCTTCCGTTCCGGTAAATCCCTGTACAATGATCTTCGATTCTTTGTTGACTAAAACTGCCATCGATTTGTGTTTAGGTATGCGGTTTGTGCCGCAAAATTAGCTATTTCAGCAATTCATCCATATTCCGGTTATTATCAATTTTGCCTTTCATTTCGAGCATGCGCATGTCTTTTGCGTCCCGCAGGAATTCCGAAGCGAAAATGAAGTCATTCAGTTTCTGGCTCTTGCTGAAGATGATCTCCTTGTTGCTGCCTTCCCATTCTTTTTCGCCCTGGTACATATACAGAATATGATCTCCGATCTCCATCACGCTGTTCATGTCGTGGGTATTGACCACGGTCGTAATATTATATTCGGTGGTGATCTCCTTGATCAGTTTATCGATCAGCAGCGAGGTCTGCGGGTCCAGTCCTGAATTCGGTTCATCGCAGAACAGGTATTTCGGGTTCAGCACAATGGCCCGGGCAATGCCTACTCTTTTTTTCATCCCGCCCGAGATCTCGGCAGGAAATTTTTTGTTTACATCTTTCATATTGACCCGCTCCAGCACTTCGTTCACCCGTTTCAGTTTGTCCGAAAAAGAATCCTCGGTAAACATATCGAGCGGAAACATGATATTCTGTTCCACGGTCATGCTGTCGAACAGGGCCGAGCCCTGGAAAAGCATCCCAATCTGCTGACGGAGCAGCTTGCGCTGTTCCTCATTCATTTCCGTAAAGCTCTGACCGCTATAGCTTATCTCCCCGGAGTCCGGTTCAAAGAGACCGACCAGGCATTTCATGAAAACGGTTTTGCCGCTTCCGCTGGCGCCGATGATCAGGTTGCACTTGCCCGGTTCCATCACAGCGCTCACGCCGTTGATCACCGCCCTTCCGTTGAATGATTTTTTTAAATCTTTTATTTCGATCATAATCTTATAACAGCTTAGAGTAACACGGCCGACAACACATAATCGGCTAACAGAATAAGCACGCAGCTCACGATGACCGACCGCGTGCTGGACCGTCCGATTTCAAGTGCTCCACCGTTCACATAGTATCCGTAAAAAGAGGAGATGCTTGAAATGATGAAAGCAAAAGTGTAGGTTTTTGCCAGCGCAAAAAATACATTGTAAGGCAGGAAGGATTGCAGTAGCCCCTTGTCGAACTGAGAAGCCGGCACAATACCGGTGGCGACGCTGGCCAGCCTTCCTCCGAAGATGCCCAATACCATGGAAATAATTACCAGCAAAGGGATCGTGATCAATGCGGCAAGAATTTTTGGCAATACAAGATAGGTCAGCGTATTGATCCCCATGATCTCGAGCGCATCGATTTGTTCGCTCACCCGCATATTGCCTAATTCTCCGGCAATCTTGCTGCCAACCACACCGGCCAGCACGATACAGACCAGGGTCGGGGAAAATTCGAGAATCACGGTATCGCGTACAATCTGAGCGACCGTTGACATCGGAATCAGGGGACTAACCAGCTGATAAGCCGTTTGCAGGGCCGACACAGCCCCCATGAAGAAGGAAATGATCACCACGATGCCCAGCGAGCGGATACCGATCTCCGAACACTGATGCATCAATTCTTTCCAATACATTTTAAAGTTCTCCGGTTTGGAAAACATACCCTTAAGCATCAGCAGGTAACGGCCAAATTCTGTAAAAACGTTCATGAATTTTCGCTGGAATGAAAGTACAATTTATTTTCTGCTTCCTTTTTTATCTCCGCCCGTTTGTGCTGCATCGCTACCGTTGCCGCGGCATTTTATCTGCGCATCGATAACCGCCACCAGGGCCATATTGTAAATACTTCTTACGGAACTGCCTAACTGCAGCACATGCACCGGCTTTTTCATGCCGAGCAGGATGGGCCCGATGGCATCGGCGCCGCCTACTTCCTTCAACAGGTTATAGGCTACATTGCCCGCCGCCAGGTTGGGAAAGATCAGCGTGTTCACCTCCTGGTCTACCAGCGAACTGAAGGGATAATTCTCACGCAGAATCTCATTATTCAGGGCAATGCTCGCCTGCATTTCCCCGTCGACGATCAAATCAGGGGCTTTTTGCTTCACTAATTCCGTGGCCTTTGCCACAAGTCGCGCCTCAGGCGAGTTGCTGGTGCCGAAGTTGGAATAGCTCAGCATGGCTATACGGGGCACGAGATTGAACTGTCTCACTTCTTTGGCCACCAGCAGCGTGATGTCCGCCAGCTCTTCCGCAGTCGGGTTGAAGTTCACGGTCGTATCGGCTAAGAAGAGCGGTCCTTTTTTGGTAAGCAACAGGTACATGCCCGCAATTTTCTTCACGCCTTCTTCTGTTCCGATGATCTCTATCGCCGGCCTGATGGTATCGGGATAGTTCTTCGTGAGACCGGAGATCATGCCGTCCGCCTCACCGGTTTCCACCATCATGCAACCGAAATAGTTCCGGTCGCGCATCACTTTCTGGGATTCATATTTATTGAACCCGCGGCGCTGACGCTTTCGGAAGAAGATTTCCGAATAAGCAACCCTTCGCTCTTTCTGATCATCGTCGCGCGGATTGATGATCTGCAGGCCATCGATATCTATCCGGTTCGCTGCAGCAATGGAATGTATCCTTTCCTTATTGCCTAACAGGATCGGAACAGCCACCTCCTCATCGTGCAGTATCTGGGCCACTTTCAGGATCTTCAGATTGTCGGCTTCGGCAAAGACCAGCCTCTTCGGATCAAGCCTTGCCTTGCTGCCCATCGCGCGAATCAACTGGTTGTCCAGGCCCAGTCTTTTATTCAGCTCGATAGCATAAGCATCCCAGTTATCGATCTTCGTTTGCGCCACGCCGCTTTCGATAGCCGCACGGGCAACGGCAGGCGCCACGGTCGACAGCAACCGGGGGTCTAGTGGCTTGGGAATAATATAGGATGGTCCGAAGCTGATCGTTTTTTCATTGTAGGCCATGTTCACGATATCCGGAACCGCCGTCTTTGCCAGCTCAGCTAACGCGTTCACGGCAGCCAGTTTCATGGCCTCGTTGATCTGGGTAGCGCGAACGTCGAGGGCTCCGCGAAAGATGAAGGGAAAGCCCAGCACATTGTTCACCTGGTTGGGATAATCGCTGCGACCCGTCGCCACGATCAGGTCGCTGCGGGCAGATGTTGCCAGTTCGTAATTGATCTCCGGATCGGGGTTCGCCATCGCGAACACGATGGGCTTCCTGGCCATGCTCTTCACCATATCGGGCGTCACCACATTGCCCACACTCAGTCCGACGAACACATCGGCATCCTTCATCGCCTTTTCCAGCGTGATATCTGATTTTGCAACAGCGACCAGGCGCTTGTCGGCATCCAGGTCGGTTCGCCCGGTATGGATCACGCCGTCCTTATCGAACACGGTGAAGTTGGCCGGTTTGGCGCCCAGGGCGATATACAATTTAATGCAGGCCATGGCGGCTGCGCCGGCGCCATTGACCACGATCTTCACTCGATCAATTTTTTTACGCTGCAGGTCCAGGGCATTGATCAGGGCCGCGCTGCTGATGATAGCTGTGCCATGCTGATCGTCGTGCATCACGGGTATGTGCAGCGCAGCGCGAAGCTGCGTTTCGATATAAAAGCATTCCGGCGCCTTAATGTCTTCCAGGTTAATGCCGCCGAAGCTCGGTTCCAGGGCTTTGACGATCTGCACGAATTTCTCCGGATCGCGTTCGTTGATCTCGATGTCGAACACATCGATATCGGCAAATATTTTGAACAGGACGCCCTTGCCTTCCATCACGGGCTTGGATGCCTCCGGACCAATATCGCCAAGGCCCAATACCGCCGTGCCATTACTGATCACAGCCACGAGATTTCCCTTGGCCGTATATTTATATACTTCTTCAGGATTGCGAACGATCTCTTTACAAGGCTCCGCCACGCCGGGGGAATAGGCCAGCGAAAGATCCCGCTGTGTCTTGGCTTCCTTGGTCGGAACCACTTCGATCTTTCCGGGTCTTCCCCGGGCATGATAGTCGAGTGCTTCTTCTTTCCTGAGTTCCTTTTTCTGCATGAATGGTATTAGTCGGAATAAATACTTGCGCCCAGCCAGGCCATCATCCCCATGCCGGTCTCGATGGCCGACTCGTCGATATTAAAAGTAGGCGTATGCACACTGGACGTGATCCCCCGGGCCTGGTTCATAACCCCCAGCCGATAAAAGCAGCCGGGGATCTCCTGGGTATAATATCCAAAATCTTCCGCGCCCATGCGGACTTCCGTTTCCATCACATTATCCTTCCCAATATATTCCTCCGCCTTGTTCCTGGCCAGGGGATAGAGCTTCACGTCGTTGTACACCACCGGATAGCCCACATCGATATGCACATCGATTTCCGCGCCCGAAGAAATGGCCAATCCCTTGGCGACCTGACGGATCAGACTATGCGCCTTGAAGCGCCAGGTCTCGTCCATCGCACGAAAGGTGCCCATCAGCTTTACTTCAGAGGGAATCACATTGGTGGTATGGCCGCCCTGGAAGGAACTGATCGAAAGTACCGAGGGCGTGAACGGATCTTTGTTGCGGCTGATCACCTGCTGCAGGGAAACTACCAGCTCGGAAGCCGTCAATATCGTATCTACTGTCAACTGCGGTGTCGCGGCATGGCCACCTTTACTCCTAACGGCAATGTATATCTCATCCGCGCTGGCCATCGAAGGTCCGCCGCGAAAGCTCAGTTTGCCGATCTCCAGGCCGGGATGCACATGCAGGCCGAAAATGGCCCGCGGCTGCGGGTCGTGCAATACGCCTTCTTTGATCATGAGACTGGCGCCACCCGGATTCTTTTCCTCGCCGGGCTGAAAGATCAGCTTGATAGTTCCCTCCCAGTCGTCGCGGGTCTCATTCAGTATTTTGGAAGCGCCTAACAAAATGCTGGTATGTGCATCGTGCCCGCAAGCATGCATTACGCCTTCGTTCTGCGATTTATAAGGCACTTCATTTTCTTCGATTATCGGCAGCGCATCCATATCGGCCCGCAGGGCTATCACGCGCTTGTCCGGGTTCTTTCCCCTGATCATGCCCAGCACCCCGGTCGTGGCCTTAATTTCAAAAGGAATTCCCAAACGGGTCAGCTTTTCCCGGACAAAAGCCGAGGTGTTGAATTCCTTATAGCTTAATTCGGGATGTGCATGCAGGTGACGGCGGATCTCAATGGTTTCAGGCGCATATTTTTTGGCTAACTGATGAATCTTTTCTTTCAACATAATATTATTCGGGTTTCACTTCAATAATATCCGGAACGAGGTAAACGCCGGATGAAAAATCATGGGTAAGCTTGTCCATATAGGGCTGGGCTTCTTCGGGTGTTTTGAAATTGCCCACATTCAGTTTATAATTCGGCGGCTGGTAAATAATATAAGGCTGCAATTCCGGGTACTTCTGGTAAACCATGGTTTTAACCGAAAAGATCTTGTTCCGGTCGCTCGAACTGGCCACCTGTATCCGGTAACCGTTCTGCGTTCTCCGGCTTTCCCGGGTGGTGACATCGTTGATGCGGATCTGCACATTGATCAGCGAATCGACGCGGGGATCACGATGTACTGCCACCGAGCCGGTATCCTGCGCCGGCGCCGAAACAGCATACAAAAGGCCAAACAGTATAATCAGTTTCATATTCATTTTGCCTGCATTAGGGCTTCTTTCTCCTGTGCCACGATGGCGAGACTTCCACTGCAGCCGATCCGCGTGGCGCCCGCTTCGATCAGCTCTTTCGCGAAAGCATAGCTTCTGATCCCGCCGGAGGCTTTGATCTGCACGGAAGCGGGAAGTTCTTTCCTCATAAGCTGCACATCCGCCACCGAAGCGCCTTTTTCCGCGTACCCCGTGGAAGTCTTCATGAAGTCGATGCCCATCGGACCGTACAGCCTGCAACAGCGAACGATCTCTTCCGGCGTGAGCAATCCGCTCTCAACGATCACTTTAATCACCCGGTCATGCTGATGGATCAGCTCCACGAGCTGGCGCATTTCTTTTTCAAGGTAATCCCACTGACCATTCTTAAGCGCAATCAGGTTGATGACCACGTCGAGTTCATCCGCACCCTGTTCGATCGCCAGCCTCGTTTCGACGAGCTTCGACTGGACAGACGAATAGCCCATGGGAAAGCCGATAACCGTAGCCGTTTTTACCGGTGAACCGTGCGTATGCTTTACCGCCAGGTCCACGACATAAGGCGGAATGCATACTGCCGCAAACCCGTATTGGATCGCTTCCGCACAGAGCTTCTCCACGTCGCCGAACCCGCAGACCGGCTTCAGCACCGTATGATCGATATAGGATGAAATGGAACCCGTCATGAAATCCGTTCTTTTTCAGTTCGAAATTAGTTCATTTCGTTAAATTCGATCTCCATACTGCACCAGTAGCTAACCGACAATTTTTAATATCTATTATATGCCAACGAAACACATTTGCAAGCTACGCACCGGGCTCATTGCCCTCGCCCTCATTTTCAGCGGCGCTGTCGGAGCGCAAACAAAACTGGATTCCCTGCTGCCCATGCGCGGATTATGCATCGGCGCCCCCACCCCCAGCGAGGTTGACTCCTTTGTCACTTTCATCGACCGGGGCCTGGCGCCCAATCACATCAACCTGCTCGTACTGCAGATCGAATACCGGTATCAGTTCAAATCTCATCCCGAGCTCACCGATACCCTGGCCCTCTCTGAAGCCGATGTGAAAAAGATCGTAGCGGCCTGCAAACGGAACCAAATCACCATTATTCCGCAGGTCAATTTTTTAGGACACCAGTCCTGGGCCAACAAGCCGGGCATGCTCCTGAAGAAATACCCGCAGTTTGACGAAACGCCCTGGATCGTGATGCCGGCGGTATACCACTGGCCCAATGCCGACAGCCTCTATTGCAAAAGCTATTGCCCCCTTTATCCCGGAATCCATAAGGTTCTTTTCGACATAATGGATGAACTGGTGGACGTATTCGAGGCGCCGGCCTTCCATGCCGGCATGGATGAAGTCTTTTTTATCGGGGAGGATAAATGTCCGCGCTGCGGCCACCACGACCGCTCCAAGTTATTTGCTGACGAGGTGACCACCCTGCACGATCATCTCGCTACGCGCAACAAGGAACTCTGGATCTGGGGCGACCGCCTGCTCGACGGCGCTACCACGGGCATCGGCATCTGGGAAGCCAGCGTGAAGGATACCTGGCGTGCGGTGGACATGATCCCGAAGGATGTGGTGATCAGCGACTGGCATTACGAGCGTCCCGACAAAACGGCCGCTTATTTCTCCGCCAAGGGTTTCAGGGTACTGACCTGCCCCTGGAGAACACCTTCCGTTGCGGTTCAGCAGATACAGGACATGGTCAGTTTCCGCGAGGGTTCAACACCGGAAATGAAAAACCGCTTTTATGGGATAATGGCAACCGTCTGGGCGTCCGTCGGACGTTTTATGAACGACTATTATACCAAACCGATCAGCGACGAGAAAACGCCCTCGAATACGTTTAAAGTGATTTCCGGGGAATTCGGAAAACTGGCGAAGTAAAAGTCAGGACACCCGGCGCCGTTTCAGGAAGCGGAAGAGAAAATAAGAGATCAGCAGCAGGAGACTGAATACCAGCAGATCATAGCCGACAATCGAGGCTTTGGGATTCCTGGTCTCGTCCAGCTTATACGTGGCATTCTGAATATAGGTGACGAGCCCCGGGAATTTCCCGTTGATCTCCTGTACTTCCCTGAACTTCCGCAGGGCCTCCTTGTAGTTTTCCTTTTCATAGTAAAGCACCCCTTCACGGTATAAGAGAGAAATATCTCCAGGGCGCGCTACTACACCAGCGCTGTCGATATAGTCCTGCAGAATGGATACAGGAATGGCAAAGTTCAATCCTGCGGCGAGGCCGCCGCTGTTCTCCAGGCTTCCGAAAGTAGTCAATCCCACTACTTCCCCTTTTTCGTTGCAGACCGGTCCGCCGCTGCTGCCGCGATTGATATTGGCATCCATCTGGATGAGCGGCCATCCATTGACCGATTTGCGGATAGCGCTGACGATGCCGGTAGTAAGCGTCGGTTCGGTGGCCGACTCTACCGACAGGTAGTCGTTATTGGTCACGGGTCCCGGAAATCCATACACGAAGAGCTGTTCCCCCACCCGGGGCAGTTCGTCGTCGGCAATCTGAAGCGTGGGCAGGGTGCTGTCGCCATCGATCTTCAGGATCGCGACGTCCTCGCCCGGCATGGGCTGGCCGGTTAATACGACATGAGCCACCTTCTTTATGCGGGCAGAAGAACCATTGGCCGAATCGGCACTGTATTCAACAAAAATCTCTTTCTTCAGATCGTAAAGGGCCATGTTGAACAATCGCGCATAGGCGGAAGCGTAAGTATTATAAAGCAGGGTCCGTTGCTGATCGGAGAAACGGGTGGCCCAGGCACTTTCAAAAGCAGCGATATTGGCTTCCGTGATCTGCTGGAACGCAGAGAGGATGAACTGGCGGCGGATAAACGTGCGGTCGCGGTCAATGAGGTGGGCATTTGTCGCCACATAGCCGTCCTGCGTGATCAGGAAGCCCGTGCCGTTCGACGTAATCTCTTCCGGCTGCTTGATGTAATCGAGCGAAGCCTTGAAGAAGCGGTTAGGCCGGCTGCTGATCGCATTGACCACGATATCCAGCTTCTGCTCGGGCGTATAGATCGTTCCGCTGCTGTCGATGCGGTGCAGGGAATCCAGCAGGCGGTTGAAATTGCGGGAGTCTAACCGCATATTGTTTACATAAACATCGGCGGAAAAAACCGTACGCACCATCACCACGCCCGGCCGGTTGATGCCATAATTCTCCACGGCCGTCAGCTTCTGGGCTCCCGCAACGAGGCAGGAAACCAGGAAAACCCAGCAGTATAAAGACTTTAACAAATAGCGGGGGGCGGCCATGTTTTTATGTCTCCTAAATATAAAACCTTAAAAGGACTAACTTGTTGTTGTTAAAAAGCAACTTTTTTTCATGAATGCCTCGCAGGCGCCGTTAGCGGAAAGACTTCGACCCAGTTCATTAGAAGACCTGGTGGGCCAGCAACATCTTACGGGGGCAGGCAGCATCCTGCGGATCGCCATCGACCAGGGTAAAGTGCCCTCCATGATCCTCTGGGGGCCGCCCGGCACGGGGAAGACGACCCTGGCCCATATCATTGCCCATACGCTCCACCTTCCTTTTTATACGCTGAGCGCCATCTCTTCCGGCGTGAAAGAAATGCGGGAAGTGATCGAAGAGGCGAAGCAGAAGGAACGGGCCATCCTCTTCATCGACGAAATTCACCGGTTCAACAAAGGCCAGCAGGATGCCCTGTTAGGCGCTGTCGAGAAGGGGATCGTCACCCTGATCGGGGCCACGACGGAAAATCCTTCCTTCGAAGTGAACAGCGCCCTGCTCAGTCGCTGCCAGGTATATATTCTCAAGCCCCTGAGCGAAGAGGACCTGCTCCAGCTCATGAAGTCGGCCATTCAGCGGGACCCTGCTTTTCGCGATAAAAAGATCGAGCTGAAGGAAACAGAGGCCCTGATCAATATTTCGGGTGGGGATGCCCGTAAGCTGCTGAACCTGCTGGAGCTGGTGATCGATACGGCCGGCGGGAAGAAGATCACCATCACCGACCAGCTCGTGATGGACACGGCCCAGCAGCGCATCGCCCTTTACGATAAAAAAGGCGAGCAGCACTACGATATTATCTCTGCCTTCATCAAGTCGATGCGCGGCAGCGATCCCAATGCCGCGGTGTACTGGTTAGCGCGGATGATCGAAGGCGGGGAAGACGTGAAATTCATTGCGCGGCGCATGCTGATCCTCGCCAGCGAGGATATCGGGAATGCCAATCCCAATGCTCTGCTGCTGGCCAATGCCACTTTTGAAGCGGTGAACAAGATCGGTTATCCCGAGTCGCGGATCATCCTTTCCCAATGCGCCATCTACCTGGCCTCTTCTCCTAAAAGCAATGCGGCCGTGGAAGCCATCGCCGAAGCCCAGTCGCTGGTGTCCCGGACCGGCGATCTGCCGGTCCCCCTGCATATCCGCAATGCGCCTACGCGGCTCATGAAAAACCTTGACTATGGCAAGGGCTATCAGTACAGCCACAGCTACGAAGGCAACTTCTCGCCGCAAGAATATCTTCCTGAAGAGATTAAGGGAACTGCGCTCTTTCATCCCGGCAAAAACGCCAGGGAAGAAGAACTGCGGAAGTATTTGAGGGGGCTATGGAGGGAGAAGTACAATTATTGATGTGGAAATGTGTAGATGTGATAATGTGAAGATGAATGCGGTTTTACATTATCACATTTACATATCTTCACATCTCCACATTAAAGTAAAGCTTTCCATTTGATTCACTGGACCTCCAGGCCATTCGACGAACTCTCTGCGCGCGAGCTTTACGCCATCCTGCAGCTGCGCAATGAGGTTTTTATTGTTGAGCAAAACTGTCATTACCACGACTGCGATAATAAAGATTTCAAGGCCTGGCACCTGATGGGCATGGAAAACGGCAAACTGGCAGCCTATGCCCGCCTGCTGCCGCCCGGTCTTTCCTATGCCCAGGCTTCCATCGGCCGGGTCGCTACTTCCAAAGAAGCGCGCAGAAAAGGTTATGGTCGTGAATTGATGAAAGAAGCCATCCATCGAACCGCAGAACTATTTGACACCCATCAGATCCGCATCGGCGCTCAGCTATACCTGGAACATTTTTACGAATCGCTCGGATTCACGAGAGCGGGAGATATCTATTTAGAAGACAATATCCCGCATATTGAAATGGAGATCACGTCATTTTGAAACGGCATTCCAGAAATTGGAATTTTTCCAAATAATATAGTTTATCCTGACTACACCATTTTAAGAACTATTCCCGTTCTTGTAGGGTAACCGGTTTTTTGCTTTGCTTAAAACCAATCCAAACCGCCGAAAAACAAAATCGATATTCCATGAAAACAGGTGTACACTCCTATTTACGGAAGTGTTTGTGCTCGCTGGCGATTCTGCTGGTAATCTATTCCCCTTCATTCTGCCAACTTTCAGCAGGTAATTACTTTGAAGGCGGAGTCACTGTCGGACCAATGGTCTTTCTGGGTGATCTCGGCGGCCACCAGGGTGTAGGAACTCCTTTTCTGAAGGACTATAATATGAATGCCACCAAACTTTCCTGGGGCATTTACCTGGCTGCCCATCCCAACGAATTATTAGGTTTTCGCCTATCCGCCAATTTCGGTTCGGTAGAAGGTGATGATAACTATATCAAACCGCATGGCGGCGAAGAAGAAGCACGCCTGGCCCGTAACCTCGATTTCAAATCGAATATTACCGAAGGAACTTTTATGGTTGAATTATATCCGACCGTGCTTTTTGAAGATCAGCCGACAGAACTGAGCGGCAGGCTCCGTCCTTATGGTGTGATCGGTATCGGCTTGTTCCATTTCAACCCCATGGGAACCTATGTGAACCCGGGCAACCTGCAATCGGAATGGGTTTACCTGCGCCCACTGCATACCGAAGGCGAAGGATTTCCAGAATATCCGGACCGGAAGGAATATAACCTGACCCAGATGAATATTCCGATGGGTGTGGGCCTGAAATATTATGTGAGCGAGAAAGTGAATCTTTCTGTGGAACTGCTGTACAGGAAAACGTTCACCGATTACCTGGACGATGTAAGCACCAAATTCGTGGATCCGTCGCTGTTCTATGCACATCTCGCTGCAGGTGATGCACAGATCGCCGCAGCCATGGCCAATAAGAGTCCGCTGCAGGGCATCCCCGGCAGTGCTTATAATCCCGGTGACAAACGTGGAGACCCGACCCAGAAAGACGCTTATTTTACGTTTGGCCTGAAGCTGGGCGTTCGTCTCGGCCGCGATCATTCCTATGATAATTCAACCCGCTGTCCGCTGTTGAGGTTTTAACAGCGAACCGGGTGGCTTTATATGAAGTTTGTTAATCCGTACCCTTTTTTTGACCCTATGATGAGCACTGTACCCAAAAGAAAACGGCGCG
>DASZRP010000260.1:0-7177 GCA_035548895.1 Puia sp.
AGGATTATGACACCCTGATATCCTATTCTAAAAATAACCGGCTGCCTAAATCGTACGATCAGAAAAACGTAGCGGAATTGCTCGGCGAATTAAAGAACGGAGAGCTGACCAACCGGAAGAATTTTCCAACCGACGTTGTCCGTATTGATTCAAGGGTCAGGGTTGAAGACCAGTCCACCAGGCGAATTCTCGAGCTGATGCTGGTGCTTCCCGAAAAAGCTGATTTAGGCAGTGGCAAAGTCTCTGTCATGGCGCCGGTGGGCGTCGCCCTGCTGGGGTATCGGCAAGGTGAAGAGATAAGCTGGCAGGTACCTGCCGGGAGAAAACACTTTAAAATCGTTGAAGTGAAGAACCCTGCCATGCAAGAGTGAGGAATTAATTACCTTTAGTAGTCACATAAGCCTTTTCAGCTTCCTCTTTTTCTTCATCAAAAAATGAATTGAATATCTGCTATGCATCCCGATACCCTGTCAGTTCATGCCGGTCATGCAGAAGACCTGATCGGCTCCGTCGTTCCACCCATCAATCTGTCCACCACCTTTGAACGAGACGAAGCCGGTGTTATCGGAGGCAAGGGTTTTATCTATACCCGTATGGATAATCCGAACCGCAAAGCCCTGGAAATAAAATTAGCCATGCTGGAACAGGGTGAAGAGGCCTTCGCTTTCCCTTCCGGCAATGCCGCTGCGCTCGGCGTCGCCAACGCGGTGCTGAAACCCGGCATGCATCTCATCATGCCCGATGACTGCTATCACGGCATCGCTGCGATGATCCGCAGCCTGCTTTCCCGCTGGCAGGTATCGCATACCGAGGTCGACATGGAGAAACCCGAACAGGTAGCAGAAGCAATTCGGGACAACACAGGCCTGATCCTGATAGAAACGCCTTCCAATCCCATGCTGAAAATTACCGACATCGAAGCCGTTTGCCGGATTGCAAAACAAAAGAATATCTGCGTTGCCTGCGACAATACCTGGACCACACCCTTAATACAAAAGCCATTTGAATTAGGCGCCAATCTGGTATTTCATTCTTCCACGAAATTCTTTGGCGGCCATTCCGACATTCTCGGAGGCGTTGTCATTGTAAAGAATAAAAATGAAATTGCGCAGCGTCTCCGCGAATTTCAGGTCCTTGGCGGAGCCGTACCCTCTCCTTTCGATTGCTGGCTGCTGAACCGGAGCCTCGCTACTTTGTCACTCCGGCTCGATCGGCAGGTTCAAAATGCCGCGGCCATCGTTCAATTTCTAAAAACAAGACCCGAAGTAGAAAAGATCTATTATCCGGGGCTGCCCGAGCATCCCAATCATGAAATAGCCAGGAAACAAATGAATGGCCATTTTGGCTCCATGATTTCCATCCAGGTTCGTGGTGGAGAAAAAGAAGCCCTGCATTTTGCCGGAAGCATGAAATTGTTCCGTCATGCAACCAGCCTGGGGGGTGTGGAAAGCCTGGTGGAGCATCGTCGCTCAGCGGAAGGCGCCGTGCCGAAGAGTCCCGGAAACCTCCTGCGCCTGTCCATCGGGGTGGAATATATCGACGACCTGATCGAAGATCTCGGATTAGGACTCCATTCCCTGAGTTGATCAAAGAACCCGGGAATCTCGAATTTTTAATGCAAACATCCCCATTTAAGGAAGGTACAGAATAATAATAGCCTGCCGGAAGCGTTTTAGAACAATCCAATATCTGACCATGAAAAAATCTATACTCCTTAGCGGGATTATTGCTTTTATTCTTTGCTCCTGCAGTTCCACCCAGCTGGTTTACATGAGCGTAAAAGAACCTTCGCCTGTTACTATCCCTCCGTATATCAAAACCATTGGTATCGTCGACCGAAGTCAGCCTACTTCAAAAGCCGGTCAGAAAATCGATGCGGTCGACAAAGCCGTTTCCCTGGAAGGAAAAGACCTGGATAAAAACGGGGCACAGGCGAGCATTGAAGGACTTACGACGGAACTGCAGAAAAATGAAAGATTTACCGATGTTAAAACGGTTTCTGTTCCCGGGCTTCAAGCCCCCGGTCTCGGCGTATTTCCGGCCTCGCTCGACTGGGACCAGGTCCAAAAGATCTGCGCCGATAATCATGTCGACGCCCTTTTTGCGCTCGAAGTATTTGATACCGATTCAAAGCTCAATATTTCGGTGACGCCGGTGAGCATGCAAGCTCCAGTGGCCGGAATCATCTCTAACCTGCAACACCTGGCAACATTGAATACCCAGGTAAGAGCGGGCTGGCGGATTTATGATCCAACCGGGAAAAATATACTGGACGAATATGCCGTATCACGCAACCTGTCGTTTTCCGGCCAGGGCATCAACCCGGTGGCTGCAGCCGCTGCAGTGATCAACCGGAATGAAGCCGTGAAGGAAGTGGCAAAACAAGCGGGACAGTGCTATGCGGTGCGCATCATCCCCTATTGGATCCGGGTTAACCGGGAATATTATGTCAGGGGCACCGGCAACTTTGTTATGGCTAAAAGAAAGGCGCAAACCGGGAATTGGGATGAGGCCGGCAGGCTTTGGGAAAAAGAAACATCCAGCAGCAGTCGCAAAATCGCTGGAAGAGCTTACTACAATATGGCCATTATCAATGAAATCAACGGCGATCTGAATACTGCCATCAAATGGGCCCAGCGTTCGTACGAAAACTACAACAACAAGCTCGCCCTCCGCTACGTGAATATTCTGAAGAACCGTCAGGTGAATGATGATCTGGTAAAAAGCCAAAACGCAAACTAACGGATGGCATTTCGCTTCCGGGAGAATACCGGATCAGGGAAGAACCGGAAGGAATACCCTGAAGGCGGTTCCTTTACCCAGTTCACTATCTACTTTTATAAAGCCGAGATGATTTTCTGCAATTTTTTTGCATAGTGCTAGTCCGATGCCCGTGCCCGGATATTCGTGATAACCATGAAGGCGCCGGAACATGGTGAATACCTGATCGACAAACTGAGGGTCGAAACCAATGCCGTTGTCTTCAAATACCAATTCGTGATAGGTTGCCGATTTAGGACTATCCATAATCTCTAACATATCCTCTAATGCACGCAGGCGGCTGCAAATCCGGATCACCGGCTTCCCTGAAGAGAACTTCAGGGCGTTGCTGATAAAGTTTGCAAAAAGCTGACTCATCTGTAAAGGCATGCAGCGAATGCCGGGCAGTGGGTCGCTGATGAGATTTGCATTCTTCTCTCTGATCAGCAGTTCAAAATCTGATTTTACCTGATTCAATGTTTCGTTAAGGTCCGTAACTTCCCATTTTTCCTGACGATCGGTAAGCCGGCTGTATTCCAGTATGCCATTGATCAGGGCCGACATCCGCCGGGCGGAGGCGTTGATCTTTTCCAGGTATTTCTTCGAAGTCTCCGGATCCTGCTTATCGATCAGCTGTATAAATGTCTGAATCTTTCGCATGGGCTCCTGCAGGTCGTGAGAAGCGATGTATGCAAATTGTTCAAGCTCGTGATTTCGCTTTTCAAGATCGGCCGCGTACTGCTTCAATTGTTCTTCAGCCATCTTTTTTTCAGTCAGGTCGCGGGTCAATTTGACAAAACCGATAACCTGGTTGTGGTCGTCATGGAGTGCCGTAATGGTCACATTTGCCCAAAGCCGGGAGCCGTCTTTTCTGACACGCCAACCCTCGTGGTTTGCCCGGCCATTTACCAGGGCGTCTGAGATCAGGCGCTCGGGAAGCTTGCTTTGCCTGTCTTCATCGGGATAAAAGATCCTGAAATTCTTTCCGATGATTTCCCGGTCGGAATAGCCTTTGATCTTTTCGGCGCCTTTGTTCCAGTTGATGATATTGCCCAGTTTATCGAGCAGAATGATCGCATAGTCCTGCACTTCGTCGATCATACGCAGATAGATGTCGCTGTGCACCAGCCGGTTTTCGGAACCAACTGCTCCAAACGGGTTCAGCAATAAATTTGAGTTTTCCATTTAAAACTTTCTAATGCTCCCGGCTCATCCGGATAAACCGGATCATTAGCAAAATAGAAGCCATCGTAAGCCCTACAATAAATCCGAGCCAGATGCCCCTGGCTTCCATCCGGAACCGGAAGGCAAGCAGGTAGCCGACCGGAATGCCTATAGCCCAGTAGGCGATCGAAACAAAAGCTGTTGGGACTTTTACGTCTTTAATCCCCCGCAAAAGTCCTGCCCCGATTGCCTGGGTGCTATCGGAAATCTGAAAAACCGCTGCAAAAAGCAGAAGCATGGTAGCCAGCCGGACAACTTCCGGGTTCTCGTTAAAAAGATAAGGCAGCCGGTCCCTGAAAATCACAAAGGCAATGGCGCAGCAGCTCCCGTAAATAAATGCCGTTACGAGGGTCGTCTTCCCAATAATCCGGATCAGCCGCCATTCTCCCCGCCCGTAGGCATTGCTCACCCGGATAGATCCTGCCTGAGAGAGGCCCATAGACACCATAAAAGTAAATGAAGCGCAACTGAGGGCGATCTGGTGAGCTGCCTGCACGGCCGCCCCAATGGTTCCGATGATAATGCCTGAAACGGCAAAAGCACTTACTTCCAACCCCAACTGCAGGCTGCTCGGCACTCCGATGTGTAATAATTCACCCAGGGTCGTCCGGTTCAACTTCCACTGCTCCCGGCTTATACGCATATACCGACTAAATGTACCATGTCTTAAAATGATCAGGGCCAGGATAATAAAAATAACCAGGCGGGTGATCAGGGTTGCCCAGCCGGCGCCAACCAGCTCAAGTCTTGGAAAACCCCAGTGGCCATAGATCAGCAGCCAGTTGAGAAATGCATTCAGTGGCAGGGCGCCCAGGGAAAGTATCATGGCAGTTCGCGTATACTCCAGGCCGTCGGTGAACTGTTTCAGCGTCATGAAGAGCAGCATCGGAATGATGGAAATGCCTACCATCAGCATAAAAGGAAAGGCCAGCCGGGCTACTTCCGGATCCTGACCCAGATGAAAAAGCACCCGTCGCGACAGGATCAGTCCAAATGAGATCAGGAGCGCGAACACCGTGCAAAGACAAAAACCATTGTAGAGATAATGCGACACCCGGTTATCGTCGCGACGACCATTGGCCATCGAGACCATTTGAGACACGGAAATAGTCATCCCGATGCCAAGCACAAAGGGAATATTTACCGCGTTCATCACCAGGGAAGCCGCCGCAAGGTGCTTATAGCTGATCGCGCCAACCATAGCGGTATCGATCAGGTGCAGTGACATCTGCGCCAGTTCGCCTAAGATAATCGGCAAGGCCAGCTTCACCGTATTCTTCGCTTCTGTAATATGAATGGATCCTGACATGTTCTAAGGGAGAGCAAAATTAGCGGATGCAAACGGGTTAAGGGAAACCGGAGGAAGGTTCTGAATAACTTGTGTGCATATTTCGTTGAGGAAACGGGTGAACCGAAACGGACAACCGCCTATCTTGTAAAAAAAATTCAGCATGAATACTGTTCGCTGGGGAATTTTAGGCTGCGGCCGCATCGCCAGAAAGTTTGCATCGGACCTGAAATACGTGAGCGATGGCAGGCTGGTGGCTGTTGGTTCCCGCTCTAAAACCAATGCACAGGCCTTTGCCCGGGAGTTCCCGGTTGCCCATGTACATGACAGTTACGAATCGCTGATAGCCAATCCCGAAGTGGATGTTATCTATATTGCCTCTCCGCATGGCCTCCACCATGAACATACGCTGATGTGCCTGGAATCGAAAAAAGCGGTGCTCTGCGAAAAAGCCTTTGCGCTGAACAGCAGGCAGGCCCGGGAAATGGTCAGCAAAGCGAGACAGGAAAAAGTATTTCTCATGGAGGCCTTGTGGACCAAATTTCTTCCACATTATCAGCAGATGCAGTCCTTGCTGAGTGAGCAACGGTTAGGTGAAATTCGCAGCATGCTGGTAAATTTCGGCTTCATTCCCCAGGCTCCAGTTCCCCAGCGTCTCTTCAATCCGGCCTTAGGCGGAGGAACCATGCTCGACATCGGTATCTACAATGTGTTCATGGCCTTATCGGTATTAGGGCGACCTGAAGAGGTGGAAGCGATTATGGACCCTACCGATACCGGCGTGGATGCACAATGCGCGGTGACGTTTAAATATCGTAATGGAGCCATAGCTCAGTTGTTCTCTACTTTTATGTCGAACCTGGCTACAGAAGCAGATATTAATGGTTCTTTGGGAAGATTACGGCTTACCACCCGATTTTATGAACCCTCTGCCACACTCGAGCTTTATCCCGGCAGACCCGACAGCCGGCAGGTTATTCCGGTCGGGAAAGAACCGGGCACAGGCTATCAATATGAAGCCCGCCATGTGAATGAATGCCTGAAAAAAAATCTGACCGAAAGCCCGGTGATGACGCATGAAGATAGTTTGCTGCTCATGGAAACCTTAGATCGCGTCCGACAGTCTGCGGGCATTGTTTACCCGGCAGATCTTTAGCTGGCTTCGACGGTTTTTTTATAGACGAGCTCATCCAGTTCCCCCTCGCTTTTGGCTATGACGACCGTTGCCACCGTGTTGCCGATGAAATTGATGATGGCCCTGCCCTCGCTCATGAACCGGTCTACCCCGATCAGGAGGGCAAGCCCTTCAAGCGGGATCACTTTCAGTGCCGTCAGTGTCGAGGCCAACACGATGAACCCGCTACCGGTAACGCCCGCCGCTCCCTTGCTGGTGACCAATAGTATGCCGATGATCATCAACTGCTGACCCAGGCTCAGATCAATCCCGAATACCTGAGCAAGGAAAATTACGCTCATGCTGAGGTAGATTGTTGTGCCATCCAGGTTGAAGCTATAACCTGTCGGGATGATGAGTCCGACCACTTCCGGTTCACAACCTGCCTTTTCCAATTTCTGCATGATGGACGGGAATACCGCTTCGCTGCTGCTCGCGCCCAATACAATGAGAATTTCCTCCTTGATATGGAGAAGCAATTTCCATAAACTGAATTTGTAGTAGCGACAAATCAGGTTCAGTACGACAAAAATGAAGAGAAGACCGGTCAGGTAAAAGCAGAGCAGCAGTTTGCTGAGCAAAAGAATGGTCGCAAATCCAAATTTGCCAATGGTATAAGCCATGCCGCCAAAAGCGCCAGCCGGACTTAATCGCATCACCATGTTCAGGATGTTAAAAACCACTTTGTTGATCTTCTTTATTCCTTCGAGCACAGGCTGTCCTTCCTTACC
>DASZRP010000261.1:0-21402 GCA_035548895.1 Puia sp.
ACCCTGCTGGTAAACCCGGAACTGGCTTACCAGATGGTCCTTTTTTATGCCAATGAACTTCGCGATGCCGAATCAGGCATGCGCAATATGGTGCATATGGACGTGAAGAGCCGGATTGCCGACGCACTGCTGAAAATGGAAGAGCATTTCGGAACTGACGATTCCGGTTATATACGATGCCAGCTCACCCGCCAGGATATTGCTTCTTTTTCCGGCACCACGTATGAGACGCTCTTTAAAGTGCTTCACGATTTTACTTCAGAAAATATCGTTTCATCTGAAGGAAAACGTATTCGAATTCTCCGGAAGGAAAAACTTCGCCAATGGGTCCGTATCCCTGAATGCAAAAACCCGGAGCAGGGGCCCCGGGATTTGCAAAGCACAGAGGAACTCAACGGTTAAAGCAAAAAAGTGGAGTCAATAAGCACTGCTGTCAGAAACAGCAAGGGTGGTTTTTCATATTCATTCAACTATTTAGGAACAATCGAAACGGCAGCGCCTCCGCCGGGAGCAAGCCGGAGTGTCAGCCGGGTGCTGTTATCGACCGTAATTTTTTTAATAACATAAGCTTCCGGATTCCTTAGCCAATCGGCATTTTCAGCATCGGCATAAATAGTTGCCAAGTACTTCTTACCCTTGTCAAGAAAGCCAAGATCCGCAACAAGTTCCCGCTTATTCTCGTCGGTAATAGCCCCGATAAACCAGCTCTGTCCGTTTTTCTGCTTCCTGGCAATGGCTATATAGTCCCCGGGTTCAGCGGCCAGAATTTTAGTATCGTCCCAATCGACCGGAACATCTTTGATAAACTGAAATGCATCTATATGTGCTTCGTAGTTCTCGGGATAGTCTGCCGCCATTTGTAGGGGGCTGTACAGCGTTACGTACAGCGCGAGTTGTTTAGCCAGGGTCGTATGTACACGGCGTGTGGTATCGGCTGAATAGTGACTGAGCTTAAAAATTCCGGGCGTATAATCCATCGGTCCGCCCATCAATCGCGTGAAAGGTAAAATCGTTTCGTGTTCCGGGGCGTTCCCCTCGCTGAATGCGTTGTACTCATTACCTCTTGCCGCCTCGCTGGCCATCCAGTTGGGATAGGTGCGTTGAATTCCGGTGGGACGCATCGGTTCATGGGCGTCCACCATCACCTGGTAGGCTGCCGCTTTTTTCGCCACCCGCAGATAATGATTCACCATCCATTGCCCGTCGTGATGTTCACCACGCGGAATAATTCTTCCGACATAGCCGGTTTTAACGGCATGATAGCCATGGTTGCTCATGAAACGAAAAGCAGTGTCCATTTGCCGCTCGTAGTTCGTGGCCGAACCGGAGGTCTCGTTATGCATGATCATCTGCACTCCTTTGGCTGCCGCATAGCGGTGAAGCGCATCAACGTCGAAATCCGGATAGGGCGTAACAAAATCAAATACATTCTCCTTCCAATTGCCAAACCAGTCTTCCCACCCGGTATTCCATCCTTCCACCAGCACGGCCCCGATCCCGTTAGCAGCGGCAAAGTCGATGTATTTCTTCACGTTTGCGGTATTGGCGCCGTGACGGTGATTGGGGATCAATTGCCCGGCGGCATCCGTGCTATCCGGGTAGTCAGAATAACTCCAGGTGCTTTTCCCGGCTTGCATTTCCCACCAAACGCCGACAAATTTTGTCGGCCTGATCCAGGAGGTATTGGGGAGAGCATTCGGTTCGTTCAGGTTCAGGATCAGCTTCGAGGCTAAAATATCCGCCGCCTTGTCGCTGACGATCACGGTTCGCCAGGGCGTGGAGAACGGCGCATGCAGATAAGCCTTATTCCCAACGGCATCGGGTACCAGGCTCGCAGACATTCGAAAATTACTTCTGTCCACATGCAGCTGCATAGCCGGGTAATCGATCAATGCCGCTTCATGGATATTGATGTAAAGACCGTCGGCCGTTTTCATCATCAACGGGGTCTGAACCGAATAGCGATCCGGGGCAACGCGGACGGCAATGGCCGTACTTGTTTCCACCAGGTGCTTATTATCTATTGCACTGATTGGCGAGGTGGTATAGGGATATTCATTGGTGTCGTAGTCGCCGGGAATCCAGAATGCCTTATGATCGCCGGATAAGCTAAACTCCGTTTTTTCGTCAGTGACGATAAAATATTTGAGCCCGGGCTGTTTGGGGAAAATATAGCGGAAACCGACGCCGTCTTCAAAAACCCTGAAAACGATATCCAGCAATCGTCCCGTATTTTTCTGTCGGAGATGAACGAGAAGCTGGTTATAATGATCCCGTATGGACTTCACTTCTCCCCAAACCGGGGCCCAGGTATCGTCGTGCGTTTCGCTAGATGAACCGATATACTCGAAGTTGGCGCTGAATTCGTCTTCTCCCGTCAGCTCAAAACCCATACGGGAGGGCAGGATTATGGAACGGCCTTTATAACTGACCTCGTATACCGGACGGCCCTGCGGATCAAGCATAAAATGCACCTGGATATCTTTCATCCCGGCTGAAAGCTCCGGGGTGGGCGATTGACTGTTTGAATGGAGAACAAACAGCAGAGCAACCAGCAGAAATACTGTTTTCTGGAACTTCATGATCAGATGGCAAATTGAACCAATCAAATAAATGAAGAAATGTTTGCGTGGCCTGTTTATCGGGAAAAGTATAAGAAAAAAATTGCCGATTCCCGCTCATTATACTCGATATTCACTGATAATGAATGAATTAAAAAATTGACGCCAAAAGAGAAATATTATAAAAACCAAATGAAAAAGAAGAGAAACAGCCGGCAGGGATCAGACGATAGACCGGATTTCCATAATCCGGTGCTCGAACTCATCATTCGGGACGATAGCTTTATTCCGGATCCTGGTCTTATAGGTATTAATGGTATTGACGGAGTATTCGAGAATAGCCGCGATCTTTTCCGGTTCATGAATGCCCATTCTCGTGAGTGCAAAAATCCGCAGGTGAGTATTAAGCAATTCACCCTCTTTCAATCGGATCCGGTCTTCTTCCTTTAATAAGCGATTGAACTCATCGACAAAATTTGGGAACAACTTGAGAAAAATACGGTCAAAATTCTTCAGCAGTTCTTCGCGTTCCTTTTTGAGGTTGAGGTTATTCACATAAAAGCTGATCTCGTCAAGCTTCCGGTCGGCTATACGGCTTTCCACGGTTCGTTTAAACTTCTCCAGCCTGGTATAAAATTCCGAATTGCCACTAAAAAAATAGCCGATATACTCTTCTTTTATCCGGTTCGCCTCTTCTAATCTACTGTTAATCAGTTGCTGATGAGCATGTGCCCGCGAGATGGTGAGCTTGGCTTTTTTCAGCGTGCTTACCTGGCGGACAATCACGAAAACCAGGAAGATCAGTACCAGAAAGAAAGCTGTAATAATAGCGGCATAAGTGATCAACCGTCTTTTTTCGCGCTCCACGGCATTGAGCCGTTCACTTTCGATCAGCGGCAGGATGGAACTGAGCTGTACTTTTCGCTGCCGGGCGCCATAGAAAACAGCATCGCTGGCTGCTTTCTGGATATAAACCGAGGCCCTTTCAAGAAACCCTCTTTTAAACAACAGGGTGGCAAGGTTGTAAGTGGCTGAAGTCTCTTTGGTAGACGAGCGGATATCCGCGGTTGCTGCGCGGATCAACAGTTCGATAGCCTCGTTCGTATTTCCCTGTTTAACATAAATATCGCTGAGGGTGGAAGTGACCAGAGCCTGCTGGTGAAGTGAAAGGGTGCTGTCCTTCGCCAGGGCGCCTAAATAAAAGGTGGCTTCTTCTGTCTGCCCGCGCATCACACTTTTTAACCCATTGTAATAATCATATTCAAATTGATGTTTTGGCAGTCTGATCAGGGCAGAATCCAGATAGCTGTTTCCTTTAATGTAATATTGCGGCGAATAGAAATTATCGCGATCATAATCGGCAAGATCGAAATAACTCCTGGCCAGCAAGTTGTAGTATTCTGCCTGCTGCCTTTCATTTAAATGACCGAGACGAATATTGGCCAGGGTATCGAATACTTCTTTGAACATTCCCGAAGAAAGAAGAATAAACCCCAGTTTCACCTTGGCATAGACTCTCAGTGAATCATTGCCAGATTGGTTGGCCAAAGCCAGCATCTTCCGGGCATAGGTATTTGCCGAATCGTAATTGAAAATGTGATATGCTCCGTAAAGCTTCAGATAATAGTCATACCATGAAGAAGGTGCACCATCCGTTGGAACCTGCCTTTTCAACAGATCAATCTGCTGCCGTTTCAGGCTATCGAAATGATCAGATTGAGCAATCGTACTATCTAAGGCCTGCAGCGATGCCGGACGGATCTGTCCGGAGACTTTCGCCGCAGAGCCCAATACCAGGAATACCACAGTAAAATACCCACGAAGGATTCTAAGAAAAGACCGGGAATAGGGGCGCTCCTGGATGCTCATGCGGCAATTTAACAATTAACAGGATTTTTCGGAGAACCCTAATTTTACAGTAGCTGGCCCTTCATTTGAATCTAAAATCAAAAACGGAATATTATGAACAAAACATTGCTGACGCTACTAATCGGTATCGGTATTGGAATCCTCATCGCCCCCGATAAAGGATCCGAGACCTGGAAAAAGCTTGTTGACGGAATAAACGATCTTAAGGACAAGGTTGAAGACGAAGCGGAAGAACTCGGTAAAAAGGCCAGGAAGCTGGCTCATCACGAGAAATAAAACAACAGGCTACATAAAGCTCCAGTAGCTGTGCACCTCGTCAAAATGCAGGTTGGTGTCCGGCCAATGATCCTGGTCAAAGCCGGGCGCCTTTTCCAGCGTTTCTTTCGATTGATTGAAGATATACACTTTGCTTTTGGTGTCGATGTTCAGCAACCGGAATGGAATGGCAAAATATTTTACGCCGACGCCAAGGAATCCACCGAATTCGATGACGTAGTAATCTATTTTTCCACTGCGGATATCGAGCATAATGTCCTTTATCGTACCTAAGTGCTCCCCTTCCTTATTCCTGACTTTTTCACCTACGACGGTTGACGCGGCTAAATAAGTCAACGGAAGATTGGGAAACAAAGGACCATGATTTGCTCCGGTTTGATTGTCTTGCTCCAGCGTGCTCATAAAAAGGATTTAACTGTTTTTATAATGAAGACAAAGTTATGCCAATGCCCTGCTGCTTATTCCCGCTCTCCGAATTGCTATTCACATCAATTGCAATCGACAATCCCTTTCCACCCGTAATGGGATAAAATTTCCACAAACGAGAATAATTACAGGATCGCATGGCCAATGGCAAAGCGATCCTGTTAAAAAAAAGCGATCATTTTACAATGATCAAATAATTGATAATCAATTAATTTATCTACGATAAACCCTTGTAATCCAAAATGCATTCCTTTTTTCGGTATATGGATTGTTTAATACTAACTGGTTTTTCATAGGATATTGGATTTTTAAACGGGGCTGGATTTTTATCCTGGCCCTTTTTTTTTAGTGTAGCCGGTAATTATCTTTGCGATTATGAAAAAAATAAAAAGTCTTAGTACGGCCTTAGCGGTTCTTGGTTTTATTACAATTTCATTTTCAGGGTTTTCTCAAACAAGCTCCCACGATGTTTCTCCTGTACAGGTAGGTAGTACCACTCTGAATATAGGCATCGGCGTGGGATCCGATTATAAAGGAGATAGCTATGGAACTCCTTTTGGATTTAAGGTAGCTGCAGAGTTCGGTCTCTGGCAGGCAGGACCGGGAGTGATTACCCTGGGGCCGGAACTGGGCGGCTCTTTTTCGAACGGAGGGTATTACGACGATTATCATTCCCACACATTCGTAATTGCAGGACGTGGCGCCTGGCATTATGGTTGGCAGGTTCCCGGTCTGGATACCTACGGCGGATTTTCAGCGGGAATTGGTTTCCATCATTATCAGTACACCAACAATCAGGATTATGACTACAATCAGGTCATTCCTGCCTTTGGCGCTTTTGTAGGGGCCTCTTATTTTATTTCGCCGAATGTCGGATTTAACGCAGAAGCAGGATATGATATCACCAATTTCCAGGTTGGTGTTATCTTTAAATTGCAATAATTACTTTCAGTTGATGGTTGATCGGGCATTCGAATTTTAATAAAATTAAAATATTTTATCGGAGCATGAACCGGCGGTTTAATGATTAGGCAAATGCAGCTTCAGTTCATCCGTCCCGGTGTTCCAGCCTTCAATTTTTAATTTTGGTGAAGCGCCGGCCAGGGTGGTCGGACAGGTAGCGGTAACGGTTATTTTTTCTCCCGGTGAAAGAGAAAAATAGTTGGCCGACCAAAAACTGGGCATTACCTCATCCTGCTGATTCCATAACTGGGGATTGACAAAAAAGGCAAACTGCCGGCCTGGATTGCTGATTTCGAAGGTCCATTCGCTATCCTTACCTGATTTTTTTGCGCTCACCAGCCGCGTGCTCAGTTTTGCTGTCGGCATTTGGGTCAGATTCCTGAAGTCATCTCCCGGTGCTATCCAGTATACGTTGTGCGAGACAGACTGCCCTTTTGTGTCGCGGAGATTGAGCACGACGAAAGCAATTCCATTCAGTTTTCGAAGCTGGTCGCGCAAATCGAATACATTCTTTACCGCCGTAGCATTACTATTGAGTCGACTTTCACGGCTGAAAACAGATATGCCGTCCATGGTAAAAATCTCGGCGCGGCAAGTGAGGTTAGCTTTGGTCGCATAGGTCCGGTTCACCACAGTCACCGAAGAGTCGTCGTAGTTCAATTGCACATGCACCGGTTCGCAGGCATTTTGCATAAAATAATAACCGGCATTGGGTTCCAGATACCAATCGAAAATCTGCCAGACCACGCTGGGGAAAGCCGCATTCAGCTTCCACAGCATAACACCGCCGGTCTCATTCAGTTTGTGGCCTACCGACTCGAATATGGCACGGTAACCGGATGCATTCAATAATTGCATTTTTATAGAAAAATCCCGGAGACTAACAGCCTTGCCAAACCGCTTCTCCATTTCCTTAAAATAGATATCGTATTTGCCATTGCCGCTGCAGGCATCGTGGTAACCCCAGGTATTATTCAATGGAAAAGGAAGCGTGCTATCGGGAACCAGATCCGGAATAATTTTAATGATTGAATTGTAAGGCGGCTGGGATGGAATGCCGGTTTCGTCTTTAAAAACCCAGTCCTTACCCGCATCGGCGAGCCTGAAATATTCTTTTTCTCCAACCCAGGAATAAGGTCCGCCACTGTAAACACCCGAGGGCTTATCATCAGGCCAGGATCCTTTCCATGATTCAGGCGCTTTGGAAAATCCGGATGAACAGGGAATAAAAGGTCTTGTCCCATCAAGTGAAGCAACATTGTCGCGCATCGCGTTATAAAGTTCTTCGCGGGCATGGCCTTCATTGCCGCCGGTCCATACCAACAAGCTGGCATGGTTCCGGATCCGGTATATCGTGTTCACCACGTTATCGACAAATACATGGCTCTCGAACGGCCAGTCCGACGAACCCTTAAATCCCCCATGCGTATCGCCGGTGATCCAGAAATCCTGCCACACCATCAATCCGTACCGGTCGGCCAGTTCATAAAACTCATCGGTTTCTCCCAGACCGCCGCCCCAGATACGCACCAGGTTCACATTGGCATTACGGCAGAGGCGAAGTTCATAAGCATAGCGGAGCGAATCGCGGTTCAGCATCATATCGGGCACCCAGGCGCCGCCAACGAGGTGTACCCGTTTTCCATTGATGTAGAAATCCCGGCGCACCCATCCATTCACGGTTTCAGTTTTGGAAGAAACCGTGCGGATACCGAATAGAAAGCTGGTATCGTCCGATATATGATTAGCGGCATCCAGGTACTGTATCCTGATCCTGTATAAGTCCGGACGTCCATATCCGTTAGGCCACCAGAGGTGTGGCTGGCGGATCCTCAATTCAGGAATTTCATTAGCTGTTAAATCGACTTGTGTATTATGGTCAGCTCCGAGTGTTATGGCTTTTGAAAAGTTCACTGCCGGTCCGGCAAAATTCTCCGGCGTCAGGGTGACTTTCAACCGCCCATGCGTAGCGGCCGGCACATCCTGGTTGAGGGTCAGACTCAGTTTAATCGCCGCCACGCTGGTATCGGGTAATGCAGGCAATTCGGTAATCAGTTGCGGGTGTTCAATGGTCGTGCGGCCGCTGGTTCGTAAATAGACCGGCAGCCAGATACCCATATTCCGGTCGTGCACTTCCGGGATCCAGTCCCACCCCACTGAACTCAGCATGGTCACATTCTTGCCGATATCGCCGGTCGGTCCACCGTTATCAAAGAAATCACCCAATGCTTTTAATTGGGGAGGGGAAGGCAGTCCCGGATAGTCGAGCGGATAAATTTTAACCGCGAGACCGTTCTCTTTTCCCGGTCTGACCTCGGAGCTGACATTCAGGCTATACTCTGAAAACATACCAACCATCTCCGAAGAGTCTGCGATCTTTTTTCCATTGACCCAGACTTCCGCCCGGTAGTTGATACCCTTAAAGATGAGTTGAAACCGCTTTCCGGCGTCTGCGGCAGGCACTGAAAAAACGGTCCTGTACCAATAGGGCTTCTTCCAGGGATTCGGTTCATTGGGCAGCCAACTGTATTGTTCAAGGTTATGCCGGTGATTGAAGGAGTCCGACGCATCCGGGATCAGCATATTGTTCATGCCCGAATACGGATCGGCATAGATCCGGTTCTGCACCAGTCCGCTGAGCACCGTAGCAGGTACTGTTACCGGGAACCAATGATTGACCGGACTATAATCCGGCATCGATAATGCATCGCCTTCAGCGGAAACAACGGCCGATGACTGGAGCTGGAACCGGCTCAGCTTCACCTGGCGAACAGCAGGCTGTTGCGCAAATACGGCCGATGCAATCAGCAGGATCAGCAATAAAAAAGAGTATTTCATGCGGATGTTGGTTTTGTCGACATTGGCCGGGAAACCTATACCAGATTCTTTTTAATATAATTATAGCTCTGGGTAATGCTGTCGAATGGTGAACCGGGGCATATGTCCTGCTCGACAAAAAAATACTTCATGCCGGCAGTGCTTTTGCGCTGAAAAATAGACCTGAAATCAATCGAACCATTGCCCACTTCTGTAAATGTTCTATCGGCCGATTTACTCATATCCTTCACATGCCAAAGCGGAAAACGTCCCGGATGCTGCTTAAAAAGCTCAATAGGATCGTGCCCGGCACGCGTGGCCCAGTATATATCCAATTCCATTTTGACAAGGTCCTTGTCCGTATTGTTCAGGAGCACGTTGTAAGGCAGCTCGCCATGCTGTTCCTTAAATTCAAAATCATGGTTGTGATAGCAAAACTGAATTCCCGCTTTTTTACAAACTTCCGCTGCTGTATTGAATTGTTCAGCTAACACTTTATAGTGATCCGGGTCCCCCCTTTCATCTTCCGCCAGGTAGGCGCATACCATGTATTTAAGGCCAACTGCGGCGGCGTCATCAACTGCTCTTTGCCACTCATGCAACATGGTGCCTTTGACCGGATCCACAGTTTTTTCGGCGCCCAGCCGATAATGTCCGCTTGGTATAACCAGTCCGTTATCCTTCAACAGTTTTTTAAAGGAACGCGGATCCATTCCATAGAACTGCTGAGAGCCCGTATAGGTCGCCGATTCAACTGAGTTGTAACCGATTTTGGCCACATGCGCCAGCGTGCCTGCCGGATCTTTCACCATCGCATCCCGGACAGTATATAACTGAAGGCCGATCAGCGCCTCTTTATTCAGCACAACAGAAGGCCCTTTCATAAATGCAACAGCCGACAGCGCGGAGGCCGACTGAATAAATCTTCTTCTTGAAGTCATGGGGAGTTTTCATTTAGCCCGATAATCAGTTAACATAACCCGATAAAAATAAGGTCTTTAAATGCAATAAATACCATTTTGATCTGATCTGCGAAACATCGGCTAAAAAAGTATAAGTTCAATTCAACTCGTTTCCCGGAAAAATTGAACAACCCGGACGGGTAGTTAAAAAGGAGAAAAGAATCCTGCAGTGCAGCAGACGGATAGGAACGGGAGTCAATGCTCCCGTTCCTGCTTTTTAGTTATCACGAATTGTTTGCTTCGAGCAATTTGTATAGTTCATCCAGTTTCGGCGTCAGAATAATTTCTGTTCTTCTGTTCAGCGCCCGGCCTTCCGGTGTGCTGTTGGTCTCTACCGGATCATACCAGCTATGACCCGAAGCAATGATACGCACCGGGTCAACTTTATAGTCCTGGGTCAGCACGCGAACAATCGAATTCGCCCTCGCCGTACTCAGATCCCAGTTATCCTGATACCTCCCGCGGATCGGGATCGAGTCGGTATGTCCTTCAATATCGACCGAAATATCGGGGTTCATATTCAGCACTTCAGCCAGTTTGCCCAGGGCTTCCTTGCCTTTGGGGTTTACTACAGCACTGCCGGAAGGGAAAAGCAGGTTCTCCTGGAGGCTGACATAAACTTTTCCGTTCTTAATTGAAACCGTTAATTCTTTAGAGCTGAATCCGACAAGAGCATCAGTCATTTTCTTGCGAATCTCCTGGGTTGCTCTTTTCTGCTGATCCATCAGAGCCTGCAATTGCTCCAATCGCTTTTGTTGATCCGCCAGTTCCTGTTGGCTCCGGGTTAACTGATTCGCTTTATTGGCCGCATCGGTCGACAACTGCCCGGCTTTGTTGGTCAGGTCGTTGACCTGCTCCTTCAATTGAGACACTGTCGACTCGAGGCTGTTTACGCGCGCAGCAAGCTGGGCGCTATCGTTGCGTGCCGATTGCAGGGCCGACTGCGAAGCATTGAATTTCTTTGTAGAAACACAGCCGCCTAACAGCAGTGCCCACGCGATGATCAGGAACGTGTTGAAGATTTTGTGTGACATGGGGTTGAATATTATTGAACGATCAAAGATTACGCGCTAAGTGGTTGCAAAAACTAAGCCATCGAATGGCAAGCTGGCATAATTACTGAATCTTCAATCTATTATACTTTACACCATGACCACCATAAGCAAATCGATCAGCCGCAAAAAGCCGCTTGCAAAACGTGCCAAAAAACGAACAGTGTCGAAGGACATAGCCGCTTCCTATAATGAATTGAAAACATTTGAGGGGAAAGCTTATTCAGGAATGAAGATCGGGCGCAGTCATCACTGGCACTATGATGCCGGAGACTGGAAGGAAACCAAGATCACGCCCGATCTCTGGGAAATTTCTTATGCCGTGACCAAACGCCGGGTTGGCCACGCTCCCGAAGGATCGGGCGTTCCGGTCGGAACGGGGTACCACTGGTATATCCTGGCCCATCAAAATGTTTTTAAGCTGAATGCCAATGATTACAGTACGGTAATGAGCGGACTGAAATACAAAGTGGCCCATAAACGTGCAGCAAAGAACAAATGGAGCTCCACTGCCCCGACCCAGCGAAAACATCTGGCCCGTTTTCTTAAAGAAATGGCTAACCTCCTGGAGAAGGAACCCATTCCGGTCGAATTCGATTATAACAATCAGGCCTATCAGGGCGAGGCAGTTCCTGTTCCGGAAACCTGCAGCGATGGGCTCTGCGAGGAATTCGATATTACTTTGAATGATGAGCATTTCGGGATCATCCGCCGAATGAAAAGCGGATGGAAAATGGATGGCCAGGAGGATAAAAAATTAATACAGGCGATCGGCAATGCCCTGGCGGCATCCGGGTATTAACGATAAAATGCCGGGAAGTGGCCGAAGAGTAATAATTTAGACCTGTCTTAAAATTTAAAACATGAAAAACAGTATTGTTCTCGCACTGATACTATTGGCGTTCACTGCCAAAGCGCAACACAAGTTGGTTAAGATCTGGGAAACGGATCCCGTAGTTGCCATTCCGGAATCTGTTTTGCCCGACCTGAAAAATCACAGCCTGTATATCTCCCTGATCGATGGAGATCCCTGGGGGGCTGATGGAAAAGGCGGCGTTGCCAAACTGGGCGCAGACGGGAAAAATTATAATCCGGATTGGGCAACGGGCATGAATGCTCCCAAGGGTCTGGGCATTTACGGTAACCGGCTATACGCCGCCGATCTTTCCGAGGTCGTGGTGGTCGACATCACTACGGGAAAGATCCTGAAGAAAATAGCCATTCCTGACGCTTCAGGCCTTAATGATATTACGGTAACCAGCAAGGGGGTTGTTTATGTTTCAGATTCAAAGACCTCGAAAATCTGGGAAATAAAAAATGACCAGCCTTCCTTATATCTGGACCAGGTTACAGGAGCAAATGGCCTAAAAGCTGTTAAGGGCGGGTTGGTATATGCCAAAGGAAAGGAACTGCTGAAGGCTGACGCCAATAAAAAAATTACAAAAATCGCAGAGGTTGGCGACGGTATCGACGGTATTGAGCCCGTCGGCAATGGCGACTTTATTGTAACTGCCTGGGCAGGTTATATCTGGTATGTTCAGGCCAACGGCCAGACACAGTTGCTGCTCGACACTCATGAAGAAAAGAGTAACACGGCAGACATCGGTTATGATCCGATAAAACGCATAGTGTATGTACCCACCTTCATGGCAAAAAAAATTGTTGCCTATCAGTTGAATTGACAGGACATAAAATTTTCAGTTTCTTATGAGCCCAATTGAAAAACGATTCCCGGTTCTGCTCCTTTTCTGTATGATCGTCGGTTTTTCCGGCTTTATTTCGGCTTGCGCCCAGCAAAAAGGGGTCGAGCCCTGGACGGAAAAGCAGTTGATAGCACCGGCTGAACTGGCGAACATTATGAAGGATACGCGGGTAAAACAGCCGATGATCTTATCCGTCGGGCCGGGTGCTGTGATCAGTGGATCGATGGATATGGGGCCCGCACACGAAAAGCGCGGCCTGGGAAAACTCAGGTCGGAGCTGGAGAACCTTCCAAAAGACACAGATATTGTCATTTACTGCGGATGCTGCCCCTTCGATCGCTGCCCGAATATCCGGCCGGCATTCGCCTTGTTAAACGAGATGAAATTTCAGCATGCACGACTACTGAATATCGAACACAATATCAAGACCGACTGGATCGACAAAGATTATCCTTCGGTCAAACAATAATTCCTACTCACGTACTACCATGATCAATTTAAAACCGGGAGATCAGGCGCCGGATTTTTCAGGAACAGATCAAAAAGGAAAAAAGGTTTCGCTGTCCGATTTCAGAGGCCGTAAGGTGATTGTTTATTTCTATCCCCAGGACGATACCCCTACCTGCACGACCGAAGCCTGTAATTTGCGTGATCATCACACACAGCTGAAGCGGGCCGGGTTCGTCGTTCTGGGAATCAGCCCGGATAATGAAAAGAGCCATAAAAAATTTGCAGGCAAATATGACCTGCCCTTCACATTGATCGCAGACCCTGAAAACAAGATCATTAATCAATATGGTGTATGGGGCCAGAAACAATTATTCGGCAGGGAATATATGGGCGTATTGCGCACCACGTTTTTGATCGACGAAAACGGCATTATCCGGCATGTTTTTGAAAAGCCCAAAAGCAGCGAGCACTCCGAAGAAATCCTTGCCTGGGCCAAAGAAAACAGCAAGTTGCGCTGATCAGGGCTCCTGGGCATGACGGATCGCTTCCAACACCTGTGCATCGGAAACAGGCTGACGCGAATCGAGTTGCTGCCTGTATAATTGCGCCGTTTTGTTCGACGGATTTTTTTGCAGCCACCGGTTCAGCAGGTCCTGCTCATCCGCCGAATCACCGGACCGTTCCAGAGCCTGTAAGCTGATAAGACTATTTGCAGGAAGGAACCGGCCCCTTTTGTGTTGGCCAGAGGATGCCTTCACTATTTTTTCCGAATAAGCGCCTGCTATTTTGGTACTGCCTGCTTTTGTATAGCAGTAGTAATTCAGCCAGTTCTCCACACGCAAATCTATATCCTCATCATAAGGCTTGCCGGAGCCCAGGTTGTCAGGCCAGCTTTGTGCGTCGCGGATATAAGCCAGGGCTTTTTTATACTGCCTGTTATCAATTGCCTGCAACGCCTGCATCAGTTTTGCTTTGTGATACAGGGTATACCCCTCCGTTGCGCCCTCGAACGGGATGATATGAATATTCGACAACAAGGCATCGGCGGCAGCGTATTGTGCGTTGGCCATCAGCGCCCGGGCATAGAGCATACCAATAATATAGTTCTTCGGATGCTCTTTGTAAAACCGGCTGGTGACATTCAGGGCCTGTTGATTTTCGTTCTTCGAAAAATAAAAATTGGCCAACAGTTTATAAAACCGCCATTGTTCTTTATCGAGATCAATCGCTTTTTTCAGATTGGTCTCCGCTTCTTCAGGGAAAAGCGCCGCTTTCGCGGCATAGAAGGGAGCGTATGCTGGTTCTGAGCCGCAGGCGGAAAATAGTTCCCGGGCCTTTGCCTGATTGTCTCTGCTCCACCAGATCAGGGCCAGTTGATATTTCAGGCGCCAGTCATTGTTCTCTTTTAGGAGAGACTGAAGCACTTCGGCTGTCTCTGCCCGGTAGGCAAATGCGGAAACCATGTCCTCTTTACCAAATTGCAGCGGCTGATGACTGAGAAAAGCCTTCCAGCAATTAATCTCATCTCCTGCCGGCGCCATGGAAAATAGTTTGAGCGCTTCCTCATCGCATCCCAGATCATGATACCAAATCCCGAGATCTAAGTATATCTGCTGTGGCAATTCATTTCGGATCAGAGAAACGAACTGGCGTTCTGTTTCTGCACCCGGATGCCAGAGCCATTTTTCAAACCGCGAAAAATGATCGAGCATATCTATTGACTGAATACGGGCCAGCACTTCAACAGCTTTTTGTTCCTGATGCTGAAGACGATAAACCATGGCTTCTACGCGGTATGCTTCCAGGTTTTGCTGATTATATTGCAAGCACTTGCCGGCATAGTCAATGGCCCGGTCGAATGCTCTTTTCCGCAGATAGGTCTTAGCCAATTCCAGCATTGCAGCACTGCGGTAAGTGATATCCAGCGCCGCTATATCGAATCCGTCGCGGGAATCCGCCTCATTTCCCAGCTTCGCATTGATGAGTCCATAATAAAAATTGGCTGCTCCGTCGTAGGTATCTATCGACAATGCCTTTCTGGTCGTGGACAAAGCCGCTGAATAATCCATATTGCGATACTGAATAGCGCCCAGCTCATCAAGCGCAGGCAGATAATTGGGATCTTTTTCCAGGCAGGCTTTCAGTTTTTCCTCCGCAGCCGGATAAAACCGCTGGCGAATATTTTCCTGACCCTGCAGGTATAAACCATAAACGCCATTCCAGTCAAAATCGGCCGGCATGTTCAGGGGGCGGGCCAGGGTATCTGCGGCGGGGTCGGAATCGTAGACCATTTTATCGCCGAGCCTCACCACGAGGCGGTTCGCATTTCCCTGGAAAGGCAGGGAATCGCTGAAAACCTGCAGGGGATCAAGTTTAAGCGATTTGCTATAAATATTTTTTGCGCCATCGCTAATGGTAAGTTCATCCTTGATACTTTGCAGAGGAGAAAAGAAAATTTTCAGCAAACCATTTTCCGGTTTAATATTCAGCGCGCCATAAGGATTGGCTTTCACAAAGCCCCGGGTATCCTTCACCGGAAACCAATACTCTTTCCAGTCATCTGCTGCATAAGGACTAAACCCTAAATGCTTGAACGGCGTGAATGTGCTTCCTTCGGCAGACTGGTTAAATAAGCGACCGCTTTGCACCTCGACGTATTGCCCGTTGGTGTCCGACAATAACCGTTCCCAGATCATTCCCTGCGGGGACAGGCCCCATATCCAGATTTTTTTGCCGGGCTTGTCGTCGCGTGAGGAATAGCGACCCATACCAAAATGATCGTCGTGCCAGTAAGCGCCGTAGAATTCGCTGTACTTACCAAAGACATGATATGACTTGTATGAACCGAAATTATTTTGTTCATAGAATGAGATATCATGTCCGTTTTCGCGGTTGATCGGCCAATCGTTGTATTCTCCTTCGTGGCCCAGGTAATGCGTTCCCGGATAGATGAACTGAAGATTTCCCTTTGCCTTAATCCCCGCGTTCATCCAGGAATAATAAGGCTGCTCCAGTTCGGTTTGATTGTACCAGAAAGAGCTGGTCGTGAAATAGGCTTTGTCTTTCGGAACATTGATCTCCAGGCGCCATACCGAACCGCTGAGCAGATCCATTACGCCGATCAGGCAGCTCACGCTGCCATCCGGCCGCTCCATCGTGATGTAATCTACCGGCGTCGCACAATTGGGCGTATGGCCGATGATTCCATAATTAGCTTCCAGTCCGCCGCTGGTCCAGGGCCCGCGCATGGCGATATCCCTGAATTTGATCACTTCGTTATTATACAGAAAAGATTTGCCGGTAGCTTTTTCAATCGCACTCCATACTTTACCACCGATCTCTGGTAATATGGTGATTTTGATCCAATCGTTTTCCAGTTCCACTACCTTCCATTGCTTTTGAATGGATTGTTCGGTGAACCCGTCATAGCGGAAATAGGGATAAATCAGGGAAGCAGGATTGGGTATGGGATCCGGGTCGGAGAAAGGATAGGTAGTGAAGGTTTTTGTGTACTCCCGGATACTCGCTTTCGATTGAGCCAGCCCGTTATATGTCAGCATCAACAACAGGCAGGGCAATAAGATCATTTTGAACACGAACGGGGACCGGCGACGGAAAAAAATTCCTTTGCTGCGCTGGCAGGCAATCCTGGTCATAAGTCAGTTTTAAGCGTTAAATCAATCCAAGCATTTTGTTCCGTACCAACAGGCAGCAGCCTGGTAAGCCCGCTTTTTGCCTTAGAGACGACAGCACGATACGGGTATCGCTGTTCACAATACTCAGGGAATGCTGCATAATGGAAGTCTTCACCGGGAAAAGCAGTATATCTCCGGCTTCCGCCAGCAGTCCCCCCAGCACGATGAGTTCCGGGTTCAGCATATTAATGGCCACCGAAAGTCCTTTCCCAAGGTTATGCGCAATTTCCGTAATGCCTTCGATGGCCAGGTTATCGCCATGCACTGCAGACTCTAACACATTTTCCAGCTGCAGGTAACCCTTGCGGGCTAATATTTTCTCGAGCCGGCTGCTGCTTCCTTCTTTCATTCGCTCCTGAATGAAATCGATCAGGGCGAGCCCGGAGGCTTCCGTTTCCAGACATCCTTTTTTCCCGCAAAAGCAGATCTTCTCGTTATTGTACATAGGGATATGGCCTATCTCACCGGCATAGCCTGAAGTGCCGTATATCGGCGCCCCGTCCACGAAAATGCCGAGCGACATGCCATAGTCGAGATTCACGATGCAAACATTCTTTTCCTGATAGGAAAGGCCATTACGGCCAAAGTAATACTCCCCATAGGCGATGGTGCGACTATCGTTATCGATATATACCGGCAGCCCGATCGCTGCCTCAAGGGTTTCTTTGATAGGTGATTCAGCGAAGTGGTAATTACTGAGAATACGACTTGTCTTTACATTGATCCGACCCGACATGCTTAGTCCAAGCCCGATGATCTTTTCCCGGGGTATGCTGGCCTTTGCAAGAAACTTCTTTATCTCCCCGATAATGGCATTCAGTGACTCTTCCGGTTCAGAAAACAGAAAGGGAATGGTGAGTGAGGTTTCCACCATGGCCGCATTAAAGCTCATCAGCCCGATATTGATTTCATACTTCCGCACTTCGATTCCGAGAAAATAGCAGCTGTCGGGGTTCAATGTGTAGATAGCCGCTTTCCTGCCGAGGCCTTCGGTTTTCCGGCCGGTTGCCCTTACCAATCCCTCCTCCGAGAGATGGGCTATAAGCTCGGTGGTTTTGGGAACACTGGTATTCAGCTGGTCGGCGATTTCCAGCATGGTACCCTCGCCTCTCGTCGTGAGAAACGCTACAGCGTTTTTCTTGAGATTCAAGTCCTTAAGCGCCACATGCGAAAGCGGGTGACCATTGAGCTGCTCAAAAATGGAATAAGAATGAGACAAGATTAAGGGTTTTTAATTTTATATGGCCTTATTAGTAATAAAAATTAAAAATCAAAGGTATTAATTAAATTTTTTATTAAAGCAAAAGGCTATTAGATATATTTTTTTATAACGAAAATATATAACAAATTTGTAACAGTCAGGATTTTTCAAAAAACCAAAAAACTGCATTATGAGAAGCTTCAGAAAATTATCATTTCTACTAGGGCTTTTATGCGTCTCTCTTTTTGCCGTTTCGCAAAACATTTCCGTCTCCGGGCGAGTTACCGATTCAAAGGGTAACGGGGTTCCTGGGGTGAATGTATTGGTGAAGGGCACAGCAAAAGGAACTGCCACCGCAACGGACGGCCGGTTCACCATCAGCGCACCGGCAAATGCGACGCTGGTATTTTCAGGTATCGGCTTCGCAACGCAAGAAGTGGCAGTTGCAGGTCAAACCACGGTCGATGTTACGCTGATTGAAAAACAAAACGAACTGAACGAGGTCGTTGTAACGGCCCTGGGTATTACCCGCCAGGCGAAATCGCTTTCCTATTCGACACAAACTGTAAAAACAGCAGATCTAATTGGCGTACGCGATAACGATAATGTGATCGGTTCACTGCAAGGAAAAGTAGCTAACGCGTATATTGTACAGGGCTCGGGTGGAGTAGGCAGTGGCGCCCAGATCGTTTTGAGAGGGAACCGTTCTATTGCCGGAAGCAATAATGCACTGATCGTGGTAGATGGTGTTCCAATTACCAACAACACGTATAGCGCCGCCGGAAGTGATTTTGGATCGGTTCAGGGATCAGACGGTGCTTCCAGCGTAAACCCCGATGATATTGAATCGATGAACATATTAACCGGAGGTACAGCAGCCGTATTGTATGGCCCGGAAGGAGCCAATGGCGCAGTGGTTATTACCACAAAAAAAGGCTTGAAGAATGGCATTCAGATCAATCTGAACTCAGGTGTATCCGTCGTTTCTCCCTGGTCTCTTCCAAAATTTCAAAACACCTATGGTCAGGGTATTGGCGGCCACTACGTAGATTCACTTACCGGAGCAAGCTGGGGACCCGTTATGGATGGTCATAGTTATATCAATCACCTGGCTCAACAAAGCACATTCTCTCCGGCCCCGGACAATGTGAAGGATTTTTTTAGAACCGCACCCAGCTTTAATAATTCAGTCAGTATACAAGGCGGGGGTGAGCACGCGCAAACATATCTGTCCTATACCAATAACAGCAACTCGGGTATCGTAATCGGCAACAGTATGATCCGTCACACCGTGACACTGCGGGAAACAAATCAATTCAATAAATTTTTCTCTACCGACGCCAAGATTACTTATATCGCGGAAGATATTAAGAACAGGCCGCGCACCGGTGAAGAAAATGCGCCGACCATCGATATCTACGAAGTGCCGCGTAACCTGAGCACCGACGTCCTTAAACAATATCAGTACGTCAATAATGTCGGGGTGCCCACGCCAACGACTTTCCCTTCAACAAATGCGGGTATATATGGGAACCCTTACTGGATGGTTTATAACACGTCTCAAAACCAGTCCAGAAGCCGTATTATGGGTTTCCTGGCCGCCAAGCTGCAATTCACTCCCTGGCTGAGTTTTACAGCAAGGGGTAATCTCGACAGAACAGTCGACAATATTTATACTTCTTACAATCAAAGCACCTTGCTCTGGGCCCATACGGGAGGCTACTACGCACAAAACAATATTGTAACCACCCAGAAATGGTTTGATGGTATTTTTGAAGGAAACAACAATATCACCAAAGACATTAAAGTCAGCTATCACGCAGGTGCTATTTTTCAGGATAATCGCTATGATATTGTGAACAACACCGCAGACGGTTTGAACGTAACGAACAAGTTTAGCTTGAATTATGCGACTAATCCGAGCATGTCCCAACAAGGTCAAGAAATTCAGACAAATTCACTTTTTGGTCAGGCCAGCTTTTCCTGGCGGGATGCGATATTCCTGGATGGAGGTTTCCGGGAAGACTGGGCTTCTACCCTGCCCCCTCCCTATAATTACCCCTACTATGGAATTGGCGTGGCAGCTGTTATTTCCGATTTAGTTCATCTTCCGCAATCTATTTCTTTCATGAAAGCATCGGTTAACTACGGGCAAACCGGTAACGGCGGACAGTTCGGACTTAGAACTCCAACCTATACTTATAGCCAGGGGGCGGGCAATGGATTCATTCAGCGTGGTACCGTTTATCCGTTCCCGACCCTGAAACCTGAATTGACCAGAGGTCTGGAAGCATCGGTTGACATGAAGTTCATTGATAACCGGATCGGCTTTACCGCTACCTATTATAAGACGAATTCTATAAACCAGTTATTGCAGCTCACCATTCCGGTTGCAACAGGTTATCAATACCAATACATTAATGCCGGTAATATTCAGAACCAGGGTTTTGAGTTTATTGTAACCGGAACAGTGATCCGTCAGAGAGATTTTAACTGGGATGTCTCGTTCAATTTTGCACTGAACCGGAATAAGATCATTAAGCTCGATCCCAATATCAAGAAAGTTGACTATGGCGGAGGCGACAATCGTTCCGCAACGCCGGAAATCAAGGAAGGCAGCAGCTTTGGTGACCTGTTGGCCTATGTCTGGCTGAAAGATTCGAAAGGAAATTACGAGTTGAGCCCGGACGGAACGCCATATACTACTTATAAATCCGGTGATCCCCAAACAAAAATCGGCAATTACAATCCAAAAGCAACGCTGGGCTGGACAAACACGTTCAGATACAAGGGTATTTACCTGAAAGCCCTGATCGATGGCCGTGTCGGTGGAACCATGGTTTCGGGAACGGAAATGAACCTGTCGTTCAGCGGTATTACTGAAGCAACCGGCAAATACCGCGATGGCGGATGGAGCCTGGGCGGTGTTGATCCGAATACCGGCTCACCAATAACGACCGCAATTAATGCCCAGCAGTTCTGGACAACAGCATCCGGTCAGCGTTATGGGGTTGGACAGTTTTATGCTTATGATGCCACCAGTTTCAGAATGCGCGAACTTTCGATCGGTTACGACATCCCACTCCATACCCATGTTATTAAAGCGGCTAAGATCTCCGCTGTTGCGAGCAACCTGTTTTGGATCTACCGCGGATCCTCTATTGTAAGCATACCTGGTCTTGGCAAACGGAAAATGTGGTTTGATCCGGATATGAGTCTGGGTAATGGAAACTATCAGGGTATCGAATACGGTACGCTTCCATCCACCCGTAGTTATGGTCTCAACCTGCAACTTACCTTTTAATAATATAAACAGTCAATTATATGAAACGATTTAAAGTATTTTCCGATCGGCGAACCCAGATGCTGCTAATTAGCAGCATGTTGCTGCTGGGGGCTTGTACCAAGCATTTTGACGATATTAATA
>DASZRP010000262.1:0-5497 GCA_035548895.1 Puia sp.
TTTTTCAGTGTGCGTTTTTCCGAGATAATCCTCGCCCTGGACGATCCATACATAGGCGCCGGTCGGTTGTGGTTGACCACCAAAGGTTCCGTCCCATCCCTGTGACAGATTCTGGCCGCTGTAAACCAGTTGGCCGAACCGGTTATACACGTTGAAGTAGTGAATGCTTGTCATTCCTACTGCTATGGCGTGAAAGCGGTCGTTATGTCCATTGTTGTCGGGAGTGAATGCATTGGGCACATAAATATCCGGACCCCGGTATGCTTTAATATTGAGGGTATCGTAAGTGGGGCATCCAAAAGAAGTATAAGCTGTCAGCACATATCGTTTGTTATCGTATAGCACCGCAATGGGATCGGCGATATTGGGATCATTCAACCCGTCGGCCGGCGACCATTGATAGAGTTCGCCACCCGAGCCATGCAACTGCAGCGGTTGCCCGAAGGCCACCACGGTATCGTTCCCGGCGTTCGCCTGGGTTCGGTAAATGGTGACAATTCCCTGCAGTGTATCCGATGAACATCCACCCTCACTTTCTGCATAGAGGCCGACGGTATACTTTCCCGCGTCAGAATAATAGTGGATCGCCTGGGCGCCACTGTCCAATCCGCCATCCCCGGTGAACCAGTACCATTGCTTAATGGGAACCGCCGGATCGGTATTCGTTCCGGTCAGGTGGACGGGATCTCCATAACAGGCATCCTCAGTTGCAATTCCGGCCGTTGGCTTGTCACTCACGTTCTGACTGACCGTGAAAGGATCGGAAATACAACCTTCTACCGTGCTCACGGTAAGCTGCATGGTTTGCTGTCCACCGGCAAAGCTGCCCGACCAGCCTGGTGAAGTAGTATCGAGGAGTGTTTGGCCATTGTTAAAATTCCAGTTCCAGCCATTGATGGTTCCGTATTGAACCGAAGAGGCATCGGTAAAGACTACCGGTTGGCCCGAGCAGATGAACTTTGGCGAAATGGTGAAGCCGGCAACCGGTTTTGAGCCGATGGTAACGGTGCGGTCCATGGTATCGGACTGGCAGCCATCGTTGCCTAATATCGTTAGCCGGACCTGGTAATTCCCCGGAGTTGGATAATAATGGGGTGGCGGAGTCTGTCCGTCGAAGGTGGAACCGTCGCCAAAATCCCAGGACCATTTCAGGATGGAGCCGAATGACACAGAGCTGTCCTGGAAAGGCAGGGTAGCAGGAGCACAGGTTGTCTGGTTTGCCGGAAGTTTATAACCCGGGTTCAGGGAGGTGCAGAAACGCTGAACATTGCTTTCGCCACCCGTTGCTGCGCTGAAGCCCCAATAGACCTCCGGATCATTGTTGAAAATATCCTTGACCATATCAATGGTTGTCTGAACCCTTAAGACACCATCCACTTCAGCCGAGAGGTTTTTTGTTGTTGCATCCCAGACAATGCGAAAGACATGCCATTGGCAGTCTTCAATATTGCCGCTGTTGGCCAGAACAGGAACGGGGCCTGCCAGTGTGTTGGGTGTGCCAAGATAAATATCTCCATTCTTTAGGATTGAGATATGATCGTATACCGGATCGTTGAACTCGGTATTCTGCCAGGTGTCTATTGGGATGCCGATCGAAGGGCTCACACCCAAAAAGCCAAGGCCGCCACCATTATTCCCGATGCTGGTTCCAATGGGTTGGAGAATGAATACAATGCCATCCGCCCCTTCCTGGTCCTTGCACCCAAGAAACACATTGAATTTATAGTCGAACGATTGGGTGAGGTTGATTTTGTTCTTATTCCATACTGAGCCGGCCTGGAATAAGGCGTCGGGGGTAAGGGTATAGCAATGGCAGTTGTCCTGTACCGCCATTCCGTTCATAATATAAGGATTCTGCTCCTGCGCGTAGGCGCATAAGGTAAAAAGAACTGCCGCAATGTTAAGCAGGGTGAACCGGAAACCTGTTTTCATGAAGAAGCATTGATCATCAGGCGATCATTTTACTTCATAGGAATTCAATCTTAATTGATCGCAAATGAATCCATTTGCCTGATACAGGTCCCTGCGTCGAAACGCTCGCCATGGCAGGAATTGAATTACCAGCCTTTTTTTGCGATGCCGGCCTGGATAGCAGCCAGCGCTTTTTCTTCTCCAAGCAAGGTAGTCAGCTTGTTGCCTTTCCCATCATGCCCCTGTGCCATATAAGCTCCCTTGGCAGTTTTGCTGATTACAGCGTCCACAATGGGAACATTTTTCTCTTTCGTCTTTACGTTGTATGCTGTAAGTGTTACTGTGGACATACTCATTAATTTTAAAGGTTCAAATGATCAACAGCTAAAACCGGTTTTAAAGATAGATAAATATTCTTATTCCGGTTTTCACGGACTTGTTAAACATCCAGGCGTGCATATTTAGCATGAGACTCAATGAATTCGCGGCGGGGGCCCACTTCGTCGCCCATCAGCATGCTGAACACCCGGTCGGCCTCCGTGGCGTTTTCGATGGTCACTTGCTTCAATGTCCGGGTGTCCGGGTTCATCGTGGTTTCCCAAAGCTGACTGGCATTCATTTCTCCCAATCCTTTGTATCGCTGCACATTCACGCTGTCTTCTTTCCCGCCGCCGATCTTGTCTACCAGCAGCTTGCGCTGGTCTTCATTCCAGGCATAAGCCTGTTCCTTCCCTTTTTTGACCAGATAGAGCGGAGGCTGCGCCAGGTAAACATATCCCTGTTCTACGAGGGCGGCCATATAACGGTATATGAAGGTCAGGATCAGGGTGGCAATATGGCTGCCATCCACATCCGCATCGGTCATGATGATGATCTTATGGTATCTCAGCTTCGCCAGGTTCAACGCCTTTGGATCTTCCGGCGTGCCTACGGTTACCCCCAGCGCCGTGTACATATTCCGGATTTCCTCATTCTCGTAAATCCGGTGCTCCATCGCTTTTTCGACATTCAGGATCTTTCCGCGCAGCGGAAGAATAGCCTGAAAGCTTCTATCCCTTCCCTGCTTGGCGGTTCCTCCGGCAGAATCTCCTTCCACCAGGTAAAGCTCACACCGGTCGGCGGATCTTTCAGAGCAATCGGCCAGTTTCCCGGGTAAGCCTCCGCCGCTGAGTACCGATTTCCTTTGTACCAGGTCGCGGGCCTTTCGGGCAGCCGCCCTGGCTTGCGCTGCCAGGATCACTTTCTGAATGATATTTTTTGCTTCGCGGGGATTTTCTTCGAGAAAGGCCTCCAGCACTTTGGAAACCGTAGTGTCGACAATACCGCTGACTTCATTGTTACCGAGCTTGGTCTTGGTCTGTCCCTCAAACTGAGGCTCCGGAACCTTAACCGAAATGATGGCGCTCAATCCTTCCCGGAAATCGTCGCCTTCAATTTCCACCTTGGCTTTTTCAAAATGATTCTCGCGGTCGCCATAACTTTTGAAGGTACGGGTCAGCGCACGCCGGAAACCGGCCACATGCGTTCCTCCTTCAATCGTATTGATATTGTTTACGTAGGAATAGATATGCTCGCTGAAGCTGTCGTTATAGGTCAGGGAGATCTCAACGGCCACATGCGTGACTTCATCCACCCCTGTCACATAGATCACTTTGGGGATCAGCGGGTTCCTTCCTGCGTTAGCGTCTAACATTTCGAGGAATTCCACGATGCCGCCTTCGCTGTAGAAAGTCTTTGTGTAGAATTCACCCTGCTCATTCTGGTCGCGCAAATCGTTGATGGTGATCACGACACCCCTGTTCAGATAGGCCAGTTCCCGCAACCGGCTCTCCAGGATATCCCGCTTGAATTCGATGGTCTGAAAAATGCTGGCATCAGGATGAAAATGCGTCCGGGTGCCTGTTTTATCGCTGACTCCAATTTCCCGAACCGGATATTGGGGAACGCCGATCTTATAGGCCTGCTCAAAAATCTTCCCCTCGCGCTGAACGGTGACATGCAGGTCGCTGCTCAGGGCATTTACGCAACTTACGCCAACGCCATGAAGGCCTCCGGAAACTTTATACGTGTTCTTATCGAACTTCCCGCCCGCATGCAGCATGGTCATGACCATTTCCAATGCATTGCGTTTTTCCTTCGTGTTCATTCCCGTAGGTATACCGCGACCGTCATCTTCCACGCTGACAGAATTGTCCGGATAAATGCTTACAATGATATTTTTACAGTAACCGGCTAACGCCTCATCGATCGAATTATCCACTACTTCATATACCAGATGATGGAGGCCTTTCTCTCCGATGTCGCCGATGTACATGGCCGGTCTTTTTCTAACCGCTTCCAAACCTTCAAGCACCTGTATGCTGTCTGCGCCATAACCATTCGCTTCCACCGGTAAAACGGGCTGTAATGTTTCGCTCATATTTAGTTGAAAAACCGTTTATTAGATATAGAAAATCAGGGTATGCAAATGTACTGAAAAGCAGGGGGAAGACCAGCCAAAAAACAGGGTTTTTTGAACTTTTTTTAACCCTGAAAAGGGATAAAAAATGACAGTTTTATGATGCGATTCGGGGTGGTCAGACAGGAAGCCTTGCGGTGATTTAAGGTTTGCGACGTAAATTTGCCCCCTCATTTATGCATCAGCCCCCCGATATACTGTCCCTGGCTTATAAGCAACCGGTTATGTACGAACAGCTCCAGCTCATCCAGGAGAAGGAGCGACAGATACCCGGTTCGGTCCAGTATGTTATTCAGCGCTACCAGAAACATCCGCAGTGGACGCTCGACGACCTGGGCATGATGACCTATCATTATCAGCGGAGCCGTCCTTCCGAGAATTATTTTGAGCTCAGGTTCTGTATCGCGGGCAATATGTATTGCAAGCAGAAAGACACCGAGTGCGATTCCTGCAGGCTGAATGCTTCACGGTTCTGCTCCGAACGGGTGGAAACCGTAGACGTGATGAGCTTCCGCTTTTCAGCCGTTCACCTGTCGCAGTTCGTCAAGCCGCAATCCCTTCAGAACACACTGACGGATGATGTGCTTCGGTTCAAACATCCATCTTCCTTTTCCAAGATACTCTCCATTTGCAACCGCATCCGCATGGTGTTGGACGGATTGCTCACTCAGACTTATACCGATAGCCTGGAGAATATTTTTATCAATGCACAAACCCAGATGCTGCTGCTTTACAGCCTGGAGTGCATGCTCGGCGAAAAAGATGTTGAAGGGTTCCAGTGTAAATTCCTGTCGAACGAAACAGACCGGGAAAAGATCACCCTGGCCCGCAAAATACTGCTCGATCATATCGGCGAACCACTCACCATTCGTGAATTGAGCCGTAAAGTGGCTATCAATGAGTGTTACCTGAAGAAGGGCTTCAAGGAACTTTTCGGTACCACCATCTTCGATTTTTACCAGAGCCAGCGCATGGAGCATGCCCGTTATCTTCTCTATGAGAAAGGACTCAGCGTAACAGAAGTCTCGGTGATGCTGGGTTATTCTTCCATCTCTCATTTTTCCACGGCATTCAAGAAACATACCGGCCTGAAGCCCTGCGAACTATTGCTTCATTAATCCGGAGCTG
>DASZRP010000263.1:0-29727 GCA_035548895.1 Puia sp.
CGGGGACTTTGCTGATTGAAAAACATGCTTTGAGCTACCAGTTCTCTTCCCGCTTTGTTCCGGGGTTCAGCAGCGGGGACCTGAATGATGCGCGTCAACCCGTGCTGGCTTTCGCTCCCTTTGTTTCCGGGGGGGCAGACCTGCGACAGGAGGGGTTGGGTGTATATGTGCCCTTACCCGGATCGTCAACCGAAATTGCTTCCTTAGACGCAAAGCGGTTCATAGACAGCACGGCGACGAAACAAAATCTGTTAGACAATATCGACCGGTTCCCCATTCTCCATCTGGCCACGCATGCTATTGCCGATATGGATGATCCGTCGAATTCTTATATCGCACTCTTTCCTTCAACCCGCAGCCGGCCGGAAGATTTTTTATTTCTGGGCGAACTCTATGGTTTGCGCATGGACAGCTGCCAGCTGGTAGTGATCAGTGCCTGCGAAACGGGAAAGGGGCAGATGGTCACCAATGAGGGCATTATGAGCTTTGCCCGCGCGTTTATGTATGCCGGTTGCCCAAGCACGGTAAACAGTCTCTGGAAGGCCGATGACCATTCAACCGGTGAAATACTCCGGCAATTTTATGTCTATCTCGCAAAAGGATACAGCAAATCGGAAGCGCTTCAGCAAGCCAAGCTCGACTTCATACACAAAAACCCGCTCTACCGGGACCCCGTTTATTGGTCTCATCTGATCCTGACCGGGAATATGAACAGTTTGTACAAAAAAAAACAGCCCTATCGTTGGGCTGTTCTTGGGTTATGCTGTTCTATAGCATTTTTGGTTTTGAGAAAAAGAAAGAAAAGTCGACGTCTTCCATAGCGATACCGGATTTTAAGGAAAACGTTGTCTAAACCTATTCTGAGTTTTCATGGATACGCCGACTTTTGATTCCGGTTTTTCAGGGATTGGATGGTTTTCAAAGGAACTGGATCGGTTTTCAGGATTGGATTGGTTAGGCTTTCAGGTATTGGATCATGGTTTCTTTTCGGATCTGGATCGGATTCTTTTCTTAGGATAAAGTTCAAAGGTTTTCGGTATCTGGTTGCTTCATGGGATATTGACGGATATATCGGTTTCGGTTTTCAGGATTTGTATTTTCTATTTCAGCGCTTCTGTATTTAGTAACCGCGGTTCTTCAAAACGTAATCAGGATTTTCGGATTTTTTTATCAGGTTTTCAAAGGATCTCGTCACTGTATTTAGTAACCGCAGCGCATCAAAATGTAATCAGGATTTTGGATTTTTTTTTGCACCGGCTTTCAAAGAACTGCTTCTATATTTAGTAACCAGGGCAGATTCTTTTGTAACCAGTTTGCCCGATTATTTTTTAGATTTTAATTCAATGATTTTCAGGTTCGTTCCGGATATTTCCCGGGCCAGCGGATAATACCGGTGGTTCGGGTTGGCCTTGATCTGGTCGATCAATGCAACACCCTGTCCGGTTTGATTATTGGCCAGGTAGCTAAGGGCCAGGTAATACTCGGCTTCTTCCTGGAAATAGCTGTCGCCGGTCTTCGTATTGGACGCGATGATCTGCTGAAAAGCCTGCTCTGCGTCCGGGAACTTCTTCAGTTCCAGGTCAGCCATGCCGGCCAGGAAGCGTGACTTATTATCTTTCTCTTTTTGGGAATCGTACTGGCTCAGCACTTCGTTCCAGTTCCTGCTGCGATAGGCATTCTCCAGGGCATCTGATTGCTGTTCCCCACGGGTAGTGCTGAGTTCATAACTTACGAAGGATTGGCTGTATACGCTGGCGTTAGTCACCGTGGCATATTTATAGAAAATGGAAACACCGAGCAGGACGATGGCGATGGCGGCAATGCGCAGGCTCGTTTTGTACAGGCTGCGAACAACGGCTCCTTCGGGCTTTGCCATTCCTGCAGCAGCCTTCATCGATTGTCTTGTACTGGTCACCTGTTGGCGGATCGCGTCCAGTTCAACGGCTTCCACGGCCATTTTCAGGTAGGCCCATTCCGTTGCGACGGTCTTATCCTCACGGATCAGTTGTTCGGCCTGAAGGGTTGATTCCGCGTTCAGGTTGCCGTCCAGGTAATCGATCAGTATGAGTTCGTTGCTCTGTGACATAATCTTTATTTATTGATCAGTTCGTTAATCTGTTTTGACACCACCGGATTTTGTTTCAGCATGGCGGTTAGCTGCTGCAGGCATTTATACTTTTTATTTCTGACCACCTGTTCATTTTCATAGTCCAGGTGATCGACCATTTCTTTCATGGACAAATTCTCATAATAGAACAGCGTGAGAATCTTCCTGCAGGTATCGCCTAGTTGGCTGAGCAGCTTTTGAAGCTGCTGTTTCAGTTCCCGGTCGCCGATCGCTTCACTCACACCCGGATCTTCCTGTTCACGATCGGTTTCGAAAGCTTTTTCCCGGTTATCCGCTCTTGACCGCTTTCTCAGTTCATTCAGCCAAAGATTCTTCGAGATGGCGATGAGGAAGGTTCTGACGCCCGATTCGAACCGGAACTTATCTTTCTGAACACAGTCGATAAATGAAATGACCGTTTCCTGGAAGATATCGTCGGCATCCTGTTCGCTTCCGCCTCTGCCCATAATAAAAGATCTGGTGACCGCTGCGTGTTCCTGGTAGAGGAACCGGACTGCCTGGTCGAGGTTCCGTTTTTCTTTGATCGCTCCTGCGAGCGCTGCGTCGGAAAAGGAAATCTTAGCGTTCATATATTGGTAACTGTACGAAAGGGTTTTGTAACCGTAGCGGAGAAATAAATTTTTCCCCGTACCGGCTTGGCAATATAAGTATAAATATCTGATTATCAGTTTATTGCCTGATTAGTTTTTTATAGCGGTTTACTCTGCTATATTTGCAGCCTAAAATTTAAAAACTAAGGCCTTTTTACTGCCCGATAGTATAACGGTAGTACGACAGACTCTGACTCTGTTTGTCTTGGTTCGAATCCAGGTCGGGCAACAGAAACCCTTCGCGAGAGCGAGGGGTTTTTTCATTGGGCCGCGAAGAGAACTTGTTCTTTGAAGCGGATCAATGAAAAAACCAGCCTGCGAAGCAGGCGTGGGTTTTTGGGTAATGCAAAGCGGTCCGGATCAGCGTAGCTAATCCGGACCGCGAAGACTTTGAAATCGCACGACCACTGTATCGCAGGCGTACACCTGTTATTGCCATATCTAAACTAACTTATTCTCCTTCAGGCTACAATAAAGCTGGCATTTTTTTGGTCCTCATTGGTCACTAAACGACCACGATCGCCAAAAACACTGCCATGCTTAAGAATTATTTTATCGTCGCCTGGAGAACCCTGAGAAAAAACGGGCTTTATTCCCTGATCAATATCAGCGGGCTCGCTATCGGACTGTCTTGCTTTCTGCTTATCGCGCTTTATGTGCTGGACGAGATCAGCTATGACCGGTTCAACGAACGCGCACAGGATATTTACCGGATCAATTCGGATATCCGTTATGGCGGCAGCGACCTGCACCTGCCGATGACATCCGACCAGATGGGGGAGTTATTGAAAAAGGACTATCCCCAGATCGAGCAGTATACACGCATCTATGCCTCATCCGGGTCCAAGCTGATTAAAAAGGGAAATGTTTTCATAAGCGAACAGCAGGTGGCTCATGTCGATTCTACGTTTTTTGACGTCTTCACTTTTCCCGCGTTAGCCGGCAGTACCCATAAGGCCCTGGATGAACCGAATACCGTGGTCATTACGGAATCGGCTGCGAAGAAATATTTCGGCACAACTGACGTGTTAGGCAAGACCCTGGAAACGAGGGACCGTAACGGCACGCTCTATAAAATCACGGCAGTGATCCGCGACATGCCGGAGAATAGTCATTTCAATTTCGATTTTCTTTTTTCCATGAAGAATGTGGATTATCCCTGGGGTCAGCTCACGAGTCATAATTTTCATACTTACCTGCTCCTGAAAAAGGGTACGGACTACAAAGCCTTTGAGAAGAATTTTGATCAATATATTGATAAGTATGTTTTGCCTTTTGTAAAGCAGTTTATCCGCATCAACAATATGGAAGAATTTAAGCGCGCTGGAAATCAATTATCGTATTCGCTGATCCCGCTTACTAAAATTCACCTGTATTCCGACCGGTCGTTTGAATTGAGCGCAGGGGGCAATATTCAATATGTCTATATTTTTTCGGCTGTGGCCTTATTCATCCTGCTTATTGCCTGCATTAATTTCATGAACCTGACCACGGCGCGTTCCGCCAACCGGGCCAGGGAAGTGGGCATCCGCAAGGTGTTGGGAACGGAGCGAAAGAACCTGATCGGCCAGTTCCTCACGGAGTCCACCCTGATGGCCTTGCTTTCGCTTTTATTAGCGCTGATCGTGGTTTATCTCGTATTGCCGCTGTTCAACAATGTGGCGGCTAAATCCATGCAGCTGTCTTCCCTGTTCTCCTGGCGCATACTCCCGCTCCTGGTCCTGCTTCCCGTAATTGTAGGCCTGTTGGCCGGCGCTTATCCGGCTTTCTTTCTTTCTGCTTTCAAACCCATCAAGGTGCTGAAGGGGAATCTGAATAGCGGAAGAAGCCGGTTCAGTCTTAGAAGCGTATTGGTGGTCTTTCAGTTTGCTACTTCGATCGTCCTCATCGTCGGAACAGTCGTTATCTACCGGCAGCTGCGGTTCATCCAAACAAAAGATCTGGGTTACAATAAATCGCAGGTATTGATCATCGACGGGACTTATGCGCTCGGTGGCAACACCAGGGCGTTCAAGCAGGAGCTGCTTCAAATGAATGGCGTAAAAAGCGGAACTATGAGCGGCTTTCTCCCGGTGAGCAGTTCTTCGAGGTCCGATGATACGTATTCAAAAGATGCGGTAATGGATTATAAGAACGGCCTCGATATGCAGGACTGGCGGGTCGATTATGACTATATTGAAACTATGGGCATGGAGATCGTAAAAGGAAGGAATTTCTCCAGGTCCTTTGGCAGCGACTCCTCGGGACTGATCATCAACGAGACGACAGCCGGTCTTCTCGGTTATGCGGACCCGATAGGGAAGACCATCTATCATTTTGACAATAATAAAATGATCCCTTTTCATATCATCGGCGTGGTCCGGAATTTTAACTATGAGAGTCTAAGGCAGGGTATAGGGCCTCTGTGCTTTCGGCTGGGGTCAGACGAAGGAATCATGTCCTTCCGGATCAATACAGAGAATATTCCCGGATTGGTGAAGCAGGTGGAGGCAAAATGGAAAACGCTTGCTTCGGGTATGCCCTTCAGCTACCGGTTTCTCGACCAGGCTTTCGACGAGATGTACCGGAAAGAACAGCGGGTGGGCAGGATCGCCCTGATCTTTTCCGTGCTCGCTATCGTCATTGCCTGCCTGGGGCTATTTGGCCTGGCTACTTTTATTGCCGAGCAAAGAACCAAGGAGATCGGTATCCGGAAAGTGCTTGGCGCCAGCGTGCAGGGAATCGTCGGCCTCTTCTCTGCCGATTTTCTGAAACTGGTCGGCGTCGCCTTCATTATATCGGCCCCATTAGCCTGGTGGGCCATGAATAAATGGCTGAATGATTTTGCTTATCGTATTGAGATCAGCTGGTGGTTCTTTGGTTTGGCCGGATTGCTGGATGCCGGTATTGCACTGCTGACCATCAGCTTCCAGGCCGTCCGGGCAGCGCTGGCCAATCCGGTCAGAAGTCTTCGCTCGGAATGAGTCCCCCCCACAGCCATCAAATAAAAAGCCCGCTGTGGAAACAGCGGGCGGTTGACGATTGCTTGCCATATAATACTTAATCGAAAAAACTATATTACATAATTATATATGTATCTATTTAGGTTCAAAAGTAATTTCAATATGACTAATAAACAAGCCTAATGCGTTTTTTATTTTAATATCACTCATTTTTAATAATATGATAATATTAGAAATATGTAGACGACAAATAATGGATTAGATGACAGATGACGGTTGACAGATGACAGGGATTTGTTTTCCTGTCATCCGTCATCTATCAACTGTCATCTATTTCACTGCCGCCGCTTGCCGGCTATGTTGCGAAATCCTGCTTCCGGGATACACACGAAGCGCTTCTTCCAGGCAATCCATGGCCTGGTCGATGGCCTCACAGTTCAATACATAGGCTAACCGCACTTCGTCCTGGCCCAGCCCGGGGGTTTCGTAAAAACCGGCAGCAGGGGCCAGCATCAGGGTTTTGCCTTCATGAGAGAAAGATTCGAGCAGCCATTGACAAAAATCTTCTGCGTTCTGAACCGGCAGGCGGGCAATGGCGTAGAATGCTCCGCCGGGATTGGGGCAGTAAACTCCTTCCATCCGATTGAGGCGGCTGACGAGCAGGTCCCGTCTTTTACGGTATTCTTCCCGCGTAGTATCGAAGTAATTTTCTGGCAGATCCACTGCGGCCTCGCCGAGGATCTGGGCAAAGGAAGGGGGGCTAAGTCTGGCCTGAGCAAATTTGAGCACTGCATCGAGCACTGACTGGTTACGGGAAACCAGCGCGCCGATACGCCCCCCGCAGGCGCTGTATCTTTTGGAAATGGTATCGAAAAGCAACACGTTTTCTTCCAGCCCCGGAAGCTGCATCGCACTGGTATGCTCGCCTTCATAGCAGAATTCGCGATAGGCTTCGTCCGACATCAAATAAAGATTATATTTCTTCACCAGCCGGCTCAGCGTGTTCAACTCCTCCCGGCTGTACAGGTATCCGGTGGGGTTATTGGGATTGCAGATCAGGATGGCGCGGGTCTTTGGACCAATACGCTTTTCAAACTCGCCTGCATCGGGAAGGGCAAAGCCGGATTCGATGGACGAACTGACAGGCACCACTTTAACGCCGGCTTCCAGGGCGAAGCCATTGTAGTTCGCATAGAAAGGCTCGGGTATGATCACCTCATCGCCCGGGTCTAAGCAACTGAACAATCCGAACAGGATTGCTTCGGAACCGCCGGTGGTCACAATGATCTGATCATACTGAACATCGATCCCCTTGCGTCCGTAATAGGTGACCAGCTTGCGGCGATAGCTTTCGTTGCCCGCACTATGACTGTATTCGAGAATGCGAAAATCGAAGTGCCTTACGGCATCCAGGGTGGTTGGCGGCGTTTCGATATCGGGCTGGCCGATATTCAAATGAAATACGCGGGTTCCTCTTTTTTTAGCAGCTTCTGCATAAGGCACCAGCTTGCGTATGGGCGAAGCCGGCATATCCTGTCCCCGTTTGGAAATGGAAGGCATATCAATCACTTTGTGCAAAGATAGGCAGAAGGGGTCGGGCTGTAGGGTAAGAAAATAAAAAGGCCGTTGGGCGTCGCCGGCCGGCAGCTTTCGTGGACTCCCTTTTTTCATCAGAGGATTGAAAATAGGGAAAGAAAACTTTTTATTGCGGTCGGCAAACGGCCAACGGCCGTGGTGGGATACTACAACGTCAATTATCCTTTTTTCTTGTCCTCCTGGTATTTTGCATAGGCATCTGCGTTCAATACCTCTCCGGTGATCTTCAGTTGAACCGGTACGTCAATGCCCGCCACTTTCACGGTAATGGATTTATTGAAAGGGCCGGGAACGGCTGCATTAAAACCGGCGGTGATCTTATCGTCCTTGCCTTTAGCGATAGCGCCTTCCGGCTTGACCGGCGTGGTGCAGCCGCAGGAAGGAACGGCAGATTCGATCACGACAGGGCCGTCGCTGACATTGGTAAATACAAAATCGTGGGTTGCCGGAACATTTTGCTTGATCTTTCCAAAATCATAAGTCATTTCACGAAACTTGATAATGTCCTCCGCTTTTTTTTGCTGGGCGGATACAGACAGGGTCAGCATGAATAATGCAGCACAGAACAGAACGGCCTTTCTCATGTTATTGATTTGTTTGTTTTAAAAACTGCACCGAGGCATTCTCCGGAGCGGAACTTGCCGGAAGCTTGTACACTTCTCCGTTAATGGTCAGTACTTTGGTTTGTCCGTTATTGTAAAAAATAGTCACGGTCTTGTTGAACCGGCCATCGGCATAAGCATTATAGCCTACCCTGATCGAAGCCGTAGCGCCGGGGGCAATGGGTTCCCGGCTCCATTCCGGCGTGGTACAGCCACAAGAGGCCTGCACATTTTCCAGGAGCAGGGGACTGCTGCCGGTATTCACGATATCAAAAACATGGGTCACCGGTCTTCCCTGCGGAATCTTGCCAAAGGAATAGCTGGTTTCCTTTAAAAGGAGAATATCTTCTTTTGGTGTCTGGGTTGTAGATTTGGGGCTGTTCGGTGATTGTGCGCGGAGGGCGCAAAAACCAACGAGGCAGCAGAAGAGGAATAAAGCGCCTTTTTTCATAGTTTATACAGAAATCTGTCCTAAAATTACATAGTAAAACGTCACCTTTGTCAATAAATTTTGATGCCGTATTTTTTTAACCCTGCCTTAGGCTATTGGCCTGAAAAAACGGACTGAATATGGAAAATCTGATTGCCAATGAACAACTTGCGACCGAGCATCTCTCTTTCGAACACTTTCGGGAAGAGGTGCTGAACGACTATCGCCTGGTTTGCGAAAGCCGGGAAGCGAGTCTGCTGGGCCGCAAGGAAGTGCTTACCGGTAAGGCCAAGTTTGGCATTTTCGGAGATGGTAAGGAACTGTGCCAGGTGGCCGTTGCCAAATTCTTCAGGCCGGGCGATTTTTACGCGGGATATTACCGTGACCAGACCTTAGGCTTTGCCCTGAACGTGGCCACCATAGAAGAATTCTTTTCACAGCTTTACGCCGATCCCGATACCCAAAACGACCCCCATAGCAGTGGTCGCAACATGAACGCGCATTTTGCGTCCGAGCTTGTGAACGAAAACGGGGAATTCCTGGATCTGGTGAACCGGAAGAATTTCACTGCCGGCCTCGCCCCCACAGCCGCCCATATTCCACGCTCCCTGGGACTGGCCTTTGGATCCAAGTTATTCCGCGAGGTGAGGGAACTGCAGGACCTCGAAGATCTTTCGGTAAATGGAAATGAGGTCTGCTTTTGTACGATAGGGGATGCCTCGACCAGTGAAGGTCAGTTCTGGGAGATCGTCAATGCGGCCGGCGTACAGCAGATCCCCCTGGCGATTTTTATCTGGGACGATGGCTATGGCATTTCAGTGCCGGTAAAATACCAGACCACCAAGGGCTCGATCTCGGAGGCATTGAAGGGATTTCAAAAAGAGCCCGGCACCAACGGTATCGACATCCATCGGGTGAAGGCCTGGGATTATGCAGGCATGTGTGAAGTATTCGAATCAGGAATTCATAAAGTCCGTGTCACCCATACCCCCGCTATTTTCCACGTGGAGGAAGTGACCCAACCCCAGGGACATTCCACTTCGGGCAGTCATGAGCGTTACAAAACGCCGGAACGGCTGGAATGGGAACGGGCCTGGGATGGGATGAAAAAAATGCGGGAATGGATCCTCGAGAATGCGCTTGCTGATGCGGAGGAGCTTGAGGAGATACAGGTTCATGCCAAGGAAACAGTGCGCCAGGCAAAGATCAGCGCCTGGGAAAAATGCATGCGCCCGATCCGCCAGCAGGTCAGCCGTTCGCTGGCGCTGATCCAGGACCTGATGCCCGGTAGCGGAAATAAGAGAACGGCCCTGGAGAAAGTGGTTGCCGAGCTTGCCGGTCTGCGTGAACCGAACCGCCGGGACGTGGTCCGGGGCCTTCATCAGGCGCTCGCACTCACCAGTGATCAGCCTGGCGCTGCAGCCTTAAAAAATTATTACGAAGAACTGCGTCGTGAAAACGCTGCTTTCTACAATACCCATCTTTATCAGGAGGGGGAACGGAGGATAGAGCTCATTTCAGCCGTTCCGGCTGAATATGCAGAAGACGCCCCGCTGCTGAACGGGTACGAGATCCTGAACAAATATTTCGACCAGCTTTTCGGGCGAAACAAAAAAGTGCTTGCTTTTGGGGAAGACCTTGGCCAGATCGGCGACGTAAATCAGGGCTTCGCAGGGCTTCAGCTGAAATACGGCGAAGGCCGCATTTCGGATACAGGTATCCGTGAGGTGGCCATCATTGGCCGCGGCATCGGTCTCGCCATGCGCGGCCTGCGGCCGATAGCCGAGATCCAGTATCTCGATTACCTGATCTATGCGATTCAACCTCTGAGCGACGACCTGGCTACCCTGCGCTATCGCACGGCGGGAAAGCAGGCGGCGCCACTGATCGTCCGTAGCCGGGGCCACCGCCTCGAAGGCATCTGGCATAGCGGTTCGCCCATGAGCATGATCCTGGGCGCCCTGCAGGGCATGCATATCTGCGTGCCGCGGAATATGGTCCAGGCAGCCGGCATGTACAATACCCTGCTGGAAGGCTCGGACCCGGGACTGGTGATCGAATGCCTTAACGGATACCGCCTGAAAGAGCGCCTGCCGTCTAACCTAGATGAATTTCGCGTGGCTTTCGGCGTGCCCGAAGTGCTGCGGGAGGGAGAAGATGTAACCATCGTCTCCTACGGTTCAACCCTGCGCCTCATCGCCGAAGCGGCCGATACGCTGGAGGAAATGGGTATCAGTTGTGAAGTGATCGACGTGCAGACCCTGCTTCCTTTCGACATTCATCATCGTATTCTCGAGTCGCTTAAAAAAACGAACCGGATCATCTTCATCGACGAAGACATTCCTGGCGGCGCCGCTGCCTATATGTTCAATAAAGTGATGGAAGAGCAGGACGGTTACCGCTGGTTGGATGTGGCGCCGCGCACGCTCACGGGCAAATCGCATCGCCCCGCCTACGCCAGCGACGGAGATTATTTCAGCAAGCCGAACGTGGAAGAGATCATCGATGCGGTGAGCGCGATGATGGTCGAATAATTTGAAAATTTGAAAATGTGGTAATTTGAAAATCAATTTCGTACCGGTCCTGATTTTACTTATTGCAAGCTGTATATTATTCTCCTGTCATAAAAGCGCAGATAAACCCTCAACGCCTCCTGATAACCCAAGTGGCGGCGACAGCCTGCTTGCCTGGGAGAAAATGGGTGCTACTATAGCTGATGGTTGCGCTGATATCTGGTTTGTTTCTTCCGATCATGGTTTTTTACTCACGGCGAGGGCAGCTTTCGAGTCGATCGACAGCGGAAAATCGTGGACGCAAATTCCAAATACGATTCAGTATGTTGATCCGCTGAACCTGTTTTTTATCGGTTCTCAATATGGGTTCGTAATGACTAGAGACTATGTCTTAATTTCGCAAGACGGGGGCAGTTCCTGGACAGCAAAACGGCTGACCGGTTCGACTGACAACGGTGGACAACATGCCTATTATATTGCTTTTACCAGCCCTGCGACTGGTTTTTCCAGTAATACAAAGGATGGTTTATACCGGACAGCGGATACAGCCGCTTCCTGGCAAAATGTATTTTCTGACAGTATTCCTTCTATCGCCTATCCGTCTTTCATTTCGGCTGATACAGGTTTTTTGGTGACCACTGCCGGGTCAGTTGCCATAACTGGTAATGGCGGTTTAACCTGGAATAAGATTCCAAATGATCTCTCAGCGGTGGAATCCAATCAGCCGGCCTTCAACCAGCTGCAATTTTTAAATTCGTCCATCGGTTACTATGGAGATTTGACCGGCATCCACAAATCGGCAGATGGAGGAAAACATTGGACAACGGTACTGTCAAAGAGTAGGGGCTTTACCAGAGTGATAAAATTCTTTGATCCAGATAAGGGTTATTTCCTGGCCGGAAATGAAATCTATAAAACACTTGATGGTGGGACGAACTGGACGCTCAGTTGCAGGGTTGACAGTGCCGATAATTTTGTCGGTATGAGTTTTTTGAATGAACACCTGGGTTGGGCCTGTACTTCGAAGGGAAGTGTAGTGCGGCTAAACGAAAAATAGAGTATGATGTGGAAATATGTAAATGTGAAAATGTGGAGATAAATGTGAGACCAAGGCAATTCCGGATCTGATCATATATAACAGTTTCATCCCGGTCGAAAAACGCCGAATTGCTTAACTTTGCCCTCCTTAAAAAATGAGCAGTCTTTATGGGTCGGATTTTTGAAGTTCGTAAAGCCACCATGTTTGCCCGCTGGGACCGGATGGCCAAGCAGTTCACGCGTATCGGGAAAGAAATAGCCATTGCCGTCAAGTCCGGAGGCCCTGACCCCACTACCAACGCAGCCCTGCGTCGCTGCTTTCAGAATGCCAAGAGCGTCAATATGCCCAAGGATCGGGTGGAAGCTGCCATCAAACGGGCCATGGGCAAGGAGATGGATAACTATGAGGAGATCTTGTATGAGGGCTATGCCCCTCATGGCGTTGCCCTGCTGGTGGAAACGGCTACCGATAACCCGACGCGTACCGTAGCCAATGTCCGCTCCCATTTCAATAAGGGAAATGGCAACCTCGGCAACAGCGGCAGCGTGGCTTTTCAGTTTAAGAAAATGGGCGTGTTCAAATTGAAACCAGAAGGACTCAACCTCGAAGATCTGGAACTGGAGCTCATCGATCACGGTCTGGAAGACATGGGCGAAGGCAGCGGGGAAAATGGTGAACCGGTGATCGTACTGCATACGGCATTCAGCGATTTCGGGAATATGCAGCGCGAGCTGGAATCAAAAAATATTACCCCCATCAGCGCCGAAGTGGAATGGATACCCACCACTACCGTGAGCCTTCCGGAGGACCAGGCGCAGGACGTACTGAAGCTGGTCGACAAACTGGAGCAGGACGAAGACGTGCAGAAAGTCTTTCATAATCTCGCCTGAACTGCGAAAGGTCCCGTTAAGTCGACACAGTCCGAAATGCTTCCTGATCAATATCCGATCAAGATCATTTTTTTGCAACCCGCACGCCGAAGGCGATCAGGTGAATGGCTGCAAAGACCAGGGAGAAATAGAAAATTCCAAGATCTCCGCCCATGGGCCCCGATTGCCCGTGATGTACCAGGGCAATAACGATTAGTAAAATGGAAAGCAGCAGTCCGCCGGTTCCCACCACCCGGTTGGTTTGTCTTGCCGTTGTAACTTGGCCATCCGCAAGCAGGCTATGCTTTGAGCCATACCAGAAATAAACGTCGAAACCGATGATCATCCAAACGATCAGTCGTATCCAGGTATCGAGGGGCAGAAAGACCATCATGAAGAGGCAGGTGGCAACGCCTAATATCGGCACCAGCGGAACCAGCGGCGTACGGAAAGCCCTCGGGGCATCGGGCATTTGATTGCGCATCACGATGACACCGATGCATACCAGGATAAAGGCGAACAAAGTGCCGATGCTCGTCATCTCTCCAACCACCCTGGCCGGTACGAAAGCCGCAAAGAGGCTTACGAAGATCATGAAGAGGAAGCTGCTTTTATAGGGTGTACGGAATTTGGCATGAACCTGGGAAAAGATGCCCGGAAGCAGCCCGTCCTTGCTCATGCTGAAAAAGACCCGGCTTTGCCCAAGCAGCATCACGAGGATAACGGAAGAATATCCGCCTAATATCGCTACGATAATAGCGCGGTTCAGCCAGGGATAGTCGGGATGCAGCATGCCCGCTGCATCGGTTTTTCCCATATGATCGATGGCTACGGCTACCGGTGCAATACCATCCTTGCCGCGGAAGCTGGTATAAGGAGTAACGCCGGTCATGACATGCGCAAAAAGAATGTACAGGACGGTACAGATGGCTAAAGAGCCCAGGATGCCGACGGGCATGTCCTTTTTGGGATTCTTCGCCTCCTGCGCAGCCGTGCTTACGGCATCGAAACCGATGTAGGCGAAGAACACGATTGCCGCCGCACGAATGATGCCGCTGAACCCGAATTCACCAAAATTGCCGGTATTCTCCGGGATATAAGGTTTGTAGTTGGAATAGTTGATGTATTTCCAGCCAAGCAGGATGAAGATCAGCACCACGGCAACTTTCACGACCACGATAATGGCATTTACCCGTGCGCTTTCCTGGGTTCCTTTGATCAGCAGCAGGCTCATCAGTATTACAATAAAAACAGCCGGAAGATTGATCAGTCCGCCGTCCCAGGGACCCGCGGCCAGCGAAGCCGGCAGGTGAAGCCCGAAGCCGTCCAGGAATTTTATGAAATACCGGCTCCAGCTGATGCTGACGGTAGCTGCGCCGACGGCATATTCCAGTACCAGGTCCCAGCCAATCACCCAGGCAACAAACTCTCCCATGGTGGCATAAGAATAGGTATAAGCACTGCCGGCCACGGGGATCATGGAAGAAAACTCGGCATAGCAAAGACCCGCAAAAGCGCATCCGACGGCTGCAACCACAAAAGATATGGTAATCGCCGGACCAGCCTGGTTGGCGGCGGCAAGACCTGTAATAGAGAACAGTCCTGCCCCGATCACCGCCCCGATGCCCAGGGCGACCAGCGAGCCTGCCCCCAGGGTCTTCTTCAATGAATGTTCACTCTTATCGGTTGCTTCGGCCAGCAGCGCAGCCAGGGGCTTTTTTACAAATAAGCTCATAAATAGTTTGTTGTCGGGGGCGGTAAAATAGATTTTAAGGTCGTAAAGTAAGAAAATATTCCTCAGCAGCCATTCTTTTCAAATCTCCAGGGCTATTTTGGTGAATTGAAGAATATTCGATTGTTTGCACCCGGTTCCTTAAAACAAAGGCATGAGAAAAATCGGGTTGACGGGGTGGATATTAGTGTCGATGATCGCCGGCATCGGCGTGGGATTATCCCTGCACTACGCAGCGGGGCCTCAAACCATTGCCGGGTTCGACCGGGGGTTCTCGATTGCCACCGATGCCTTTCTCCGGCTCATCAAAATGATCATTGCGCCGCTGGTATTCTCGACCCTCGTCACCGGCATTGCCAAACTGGGCGATATTCGTACGGTAGGTCGTGTAGGCGGTAAAACCCTGGCCTGGTTCATCGGCGCTTCGCTGATCTCCCTGATCGTCGGACTGATCGTGATGAACCTCTTTCCCATGGGCCATAACCTGCAACTGCCGGTGCCGGCCGACGATGAGCTGCACAATCTGGAATCTTCCACACTGAGCTTCAAGAATTTTATCACCCATGTATTTCCCCAGAGCGTGATCGAGGCCATGGCGGAGAACCAGATTCTGCAGATCGTGGTGTTTTCCGTTTTCTTCGGCGTCGCCACGGCGGCCATCGGGGAGAAAGGCAAAGTGGTGATCCGGGCCCTGGATGCCGTGTCTGAAATCATTTTGAAGATGACGGGCTATGTGATGAAACTGGCCCCAATAGCGGCTTTCGCTGCCGTGGCGGCCGTCATTTCATTCAAGGGGCCGGAGATCCTCTACACCTACGGCAAGTTTATCCTGGTCTTTTACCTGAGCGCCCTGCTGCTCTGGATCATCCTGGCCACGATCAGCTATGCCTGGATCGGCCGGCGCCTGTTCACGGTGTTGCGGAATATCGAGGACGTGGTGCTGCTGGCCTTCAGCACAGCCAGTTCGGAAGCGGCTTTTCCCAAACTGATCGAAGAGTTAGAGAAGTCGGGCTGCCCGAACAAGATCGTCAGTTTTGTATTGCCCCTGGGTTATTCTTTTAACCTCGATGGCAGCATGCTTTACATGACCTTCGCGTCCCTGTTCATCGCGCAGGCCTATGGTGTTGCCATGCCCCTGGGCACCCAGATCACCATGCTGCTGGTGCTGATGCTGACCAGCAAGGGCATTGCCGGTGTGCCGAGAGCCGCGCTGGTAGTGATCGCGGGCACCCTGTCGATGTTCCATATTCCGCAGCAGGGTTTGCTGATCCTGCTGGGCATCGATCAGATCCTCGACATGGCGCGCAGCGCCACGAATGTGGTGGGCAATAGCTTCGCCACCATGGTAGTATGTAAAATGGAAGGGGTGTTTGATGAATAGTATTAATTTGTTCCCTCAACCCATGCTCGGTTGCTAACAATAGTATATGATTAATTTCCTGGCGATCACGCTCAAAGACCTGCTGAATCCCGAATTCTATATCAATAACGGCGGCCTTTGGGTACTGCTTTTCATCGTTTTTGCAGAGACGGGCCTCATGGTCGGGTTTTTCCTTCCGGGCGACAGCCTGCTGTTTGTTGCCGGTATCTATAGTCGTAAGCTGGTCGATACCTTGCTGCCAGGCGGCACGGGCAGCGATTTTGCCGACCTGATCATCCTTTGGGTGATCATCTCCATTTGCGGTATCCTGGGAAATATTGCGGGTTACTGGTTCGGCAAGAAGAGCGGCGATTATCTTTTCCAGCGAAAAGACAGCCTGCTCTTCAAGAAGAAACACCTGCTCGACGCAAAAGCTTTTTATGACAAGCACGGGGGACAGGCCATTGTGTTTGCCCGCTTTCTGCCCATTATACGAACTTTCGCTCCCATCGTGGCAGGCATTGTCAGGATGGACAGAAAGAAATTTACTTTCTATAATATTGTGGGTTGCGTTGCCTGGGTTTTCCTGATGCTCTTTGCCGGTCATTACCTGGATAAATTTTTCATCAGGAAATTCAATTTCGACCTGAAAAAACACCTCGAGGTTATTGTGCTGGTGATCGTGCTGATCACCACCCTGCCCGTTCTCTACAAATTATTTTTTGGAAGAAGGGCCAGCAAGCATCCGGAAGACAAGTCCATATGAATATTCAATCCGCCAGGCGCCGTGAGAGCGTCTTTCAGCTGGTGGTTATCGTTGCCGCCCTGGGTTATTTTGTCGATATCTACGACCTGCTCCTCTTTACGGTTGTGAAGCAGGCTTCGATGACCAGCCTCGGTTCAACCGACGCCACTATGCTTTCCGACAGTACCAAAGTGATCAACTGGCAGATGATCGGCCTCCTGCTGGGCGGCATTCTCTGGGGCGTGCTGGGCGACAGGCGGGGACGGCTTTCAGTGCTCTTCGGCTCCATCATCCTTTATTCCACGGCCAATTTCATCACCGGGTTCATTCATACCGTAGATCAGTATGCGCTTTGCCGTTTCTTTGCCGGTCTTGGATTGGCGGGTGAACTCGGGGCCGGCATCACGCTGGTGACGGAGTTGTTGCCTAAGAGCAAACGCGGCATTGGCACTTCACTCGTGGCGGGTATTGGCCTGATCGGCGCCGTGGTGGCTTACCTTACGTATTACCTGACGGACGACTGGCGGCTCTGCTATAAAATCGGCGGTGTTTTAGGTATCGCTTTACTGATCCTGCGGGTAAGCGTGGCGGAGTCGGGCATGTTTCTTGAATTAAAGGAACAGTCCGGCGTTAAGCGCGGAAATTTCCTGATGTTCTTTACAAACAGAGACCGGTTCAGAAAATATATTATGGCGATCCTGATCGGACTGCCCACCTGGTTTGCGATCGGCGTGCTGATAAACCAGAGCGACCGGTTCGCCAGGGCCCTGTATGGAAACAACGCGATCGACTCAGGCCGGTCGATCATGTTCGCGTATATCGCCATATCGATCGGCGATATTTTGGTCGGCTTTCTCTGCCAGTGGCTGAAGAGCCGGAAGAAGGGTTTGTTTATTTTTTATGTGATCTGTGTGCTGTCCGGCATCCTGTTTTTCAGCCCCTTTAACAGCAACGATACGCGCATGTATGCGATCTGCGCGGCGCTGGGTTTCGGCACCGGGTTCTGGGCGATCTTTGTCACCATGGGCGCGGAGCAATTTGGTACGAATCTGCGGGCCACGGCGGCCACCACCATACCCAATATGGTGCGGGGCTCCCTGCCGCTCATTAACCTGCTTTTCCTGGACCTGTTTCAAAAGACCTGGGGATGGCCGCTCATTCGTTCAGGCATTACCACCGGCATACTGGTGATGGTGGTAACCCTGATCGCTTTTTATTTTACGGATGAGACCTATCATAAAGACCTGAATTACGTTGAACAATAAACGCTGAACCACAATTGGAAACGGGAATGACTATCTTCGCAAAGATTTCGTCTGCAAACCTGTCTTATGAAATTCTTGATTATCCGTTTTTCTTCCATCGGTGATATCGTACTGACAACGCCGGTAGTCCGTTGCCTGAAACAGCAGTTCGCAGGAGCAGAAGTGCACTACCTTACCAAGTCCAATTTTCATCCGATACTGGCGGCCAATCCCTATATCGACAAGATCCACCAGCTCAAATACAGTCTCCAGGACCTCGTCAAAGAACTTCAGGCGGAAAACTACGACTACGTGATCGATCTGCATCATAACCTCCGGTCCATGCGGGTAAAGGATGCGCTGAAAGTAAAGTCCTTTTCCTTCAATAAGCTGAATATCCGCAAGTGGATTTATACCAGTTTCAAATGGGATACGCTCCCCGATATTCATTTGGTGGACCGCTATATGGAGACGGTTAAGAGCTTCGGCGTGAAAAATGACGGCGCGGGGCTGGACTATTTCATTAGCAAAGAGGAAATGATCAAAGAGACGGACCTGCCTGCTTCCCATTCGGCAGGTTATGTAGGCGTGGTGATCGGCGCGGCGCTGAACACCAAAAAATATCCCCTCCATCATGTAAAGAGAGTATGCGAGCTCTTAGAGCACCCGGTGGTTTTGTTAGGCGGTCTCGAAGATGCCGACGAGGGAGACCGCATTGCGGCGTCTGACCGGATCAAGATCTACAATGCCTGCGGTAAATTCGGACTAAATGAATCGGCCGACCTGGTGAGACGATCCAAACTCGTGGTGACCAACGATACAGGCCTGATGCATATCGCCACTGCATACAAGAAGCCCGTCATTTCAGTCTGGGGCAATACCGTGCCCGAATTCGGCATGTATCCCTACTATGGTGAAAACTATCTACGGAATTACAAGGCTAACGGCGGCCGGCATGAACTTCCCTACGAGATCCTCGAAATAAACAAGCTGCGTTGCCGCCCCTGTTCAAAGATCGGATACGACCGCTGCCCGCTCGGTCATTTCAAATGCATGGAAAAGATAGCGCCGGAATGGGTGGTGGAAAGGATCAACGACCGGCTTGGGATTACTTAACGTGCTGCCCGGTCCAGTTACCATCCTTATCGAAGAGATTATACCCCACCACAGAGTCGTAGCAGAGATATTTCCCGTCCCATACGCCTTTTACATCGAAGTGATTGTAAATGCCGGTTCCTGCCCTGACGAAGAAACCTGTCCAGTTCGCTTCCTTGTCGAATGAAAGCATGAGCTGCTGGGTGGCGACAGAGATATAGCCGATCACTTCGTCGTCGCGGTTAAAAATATAGAGCCCTTTCCAGGCCGGATTTTTCGGATGATACTCGTTGTGGTACATCGGGTTCAGGCTCTTGTTCACGTCGGGGTTCAGCTCGAAATGATTCAGCGGATTGATGGTGCTGTTATATTCCGGGTTCACATCGTTATTGTGGGCCGGGTTGATATTCCAGTTGAATTTGGGATTGATATTCGAATTCTTATCCGGATTGATCGTGGGGTTCGAATTCGGGCTCAGGTTAACATCCACTTTTGGGTCGTGACGATTTTCCAGCGCCTGGGTATAACCGGAGAAAGAGCAGAAAACGATAAGTAAAAAGGGTAGCAGTTTTTTCATTCGCAGTTTATTTTATATGAATGCCGGTCCATTTGCCGGTCTTGTCGAACAAATTATAGCCTGACGACTGGTCATAGCAAAGGAACATGCCCGTCCATATGCCCGGCACGGTGAAATAATTATAAATGCCCCGGCCAGCCCTTACGAAATAACCGTTCCAGGTACCGTTATTGTCGAACGAGATCATCACGTTCTGGGTCGCCACTGAAATATAGCCAAATAAATCGTTGGAATCGTTGAAAATGAACATGCCGTTCCAGGTGCTGTAGGAAGGCTGCAGGCTTTTCATGTAAACGGGATTGAGGGTCTCGTTGGTCTGCGGGTTCAGTTGCAGGTTGATCATCGGGTTGATGGTGCTGTTCTGCATGGGGTTGACCTCGTTATCCTTTAAGGGATTGATGTTCCAGTTCACCGAAGGACTGATGGACTGGTTGCTGTCGGGGTTGATCCGGTAATTGACGAAGGGATTGATATTGGGATCCGCCTTGGGATTATGCTTCCTGAACAGGGGATCGTCCTGCGCGTGCAGGAGGGAAACGCCGGTGAACAGCAGAACAGTGAAAAGTAGAAATCCTCGCATACGGATAGCAGTTGACTAACAGCGATACGGATTCTGCGACTTTTCGCCGGATAACAGGATGTAGAATGGGGAAACAGGGCAAATGTAGTAAGAGATTGCCTTATTGTCAAGGGCCTTTTGAAGATGACAGATGGCAGTTGACAGATGACAGAAATACAAAAACTGTCATCTGTCATCCGTCAACTGTCATCTATTTACAGCGTTTTCAACACATCATTCATGCTCCTCACCGCGTCGGCGCTTTTGGCAAAGAGGGCTTTTTCTTCCGCGTTCAGGTCGAAGTTGACGATCTTTTCCCAGCCGGTCTTGCCGATGGTGACGGGAACGCCAAGGCAGATGTCCTTCTGGCCGTATTCGCCGTTCAGGGACACGCAGCAGCTGAACAATTTTTTCTCGTCGCGCACGATGGCTTCCACCATGGCTGCGCCGGCGGCTCCGGGAGCGTACCAGGCGGAAGTGCCGATGAGCTTGGTGAGGGTGGCTCCGCCCACCATGGTGTCGGCAACGATCTGCTTCTGCTTTTCTTCGCTGAGCAGGGTGGTAACGGGAACGCTGTTCCAGGTGGCAAAGCGGATCAGGGGAATCATGGTGGTATCGCCGTGGCCGCCGATCACCAGAGCGTTCAGGTCGCCCGGGCTGCATCCGAGATGCTGGCTCAGCTGATACCTGAAGCGGGAGCTGTCGAGCGCGCCGCCCATCCCGATAATGCGGTTCTTGGGAAGACCCGTAGCCTGGAGGGCCAGGTAGGTCATCGTATCCATCGGGTTGCTGATGATGATCAGGATGGCGTCGGGGGAATATTTCAGGATGTTCTCCGTTACGGTCTTCACGATGCCGGCATTGGTGCCGATCAGCTCTTCGCGGGTCATGCCCGGCTTGCGGGGAAGCCCCGAAGTGATCACCACCACCTGACTGCCTGCGGTTTTCGAATAATCGTTGGTGCTGCCGCTGATCCGGGTGTCGAAACCGAGCAGGGTGGCAGACTGCATCATATCCTGCGCCTTGCCTTCCGCGAAGCCTTCTTTAATATCCAGCAATACGAGTTCTTCTGCCAGTTCTTTTCGCGCGATATTGTCGGCGCAGGTGGCTCCAACGGCTCCTGCACCTACTACGGTAACTTTCATGAAATATTATTTAGAAAAGATGATGAATAGCCTTTTTCAGGCAGGGCAAAGTTAGGCCTGCAACAGGAAATTTCAATCGCCGTTTCGGTTAATCGGCCGATTTGCTATAGCCATTTAGGATCGTATCCACTTTCTGGTTGCCTTCGAAGTGGGTAATATAATGTCCCTTCTTATCGTAAAGGGCTAAGTAGGGAAGGCTGGTCATTTTGAAATAGGGCGGCAGGAAATACTTCTCATCGCGTCCGATCTTGATATTCGGATGGTCGGCGATGCGGAAATAATCGTAAAATGACTTCATCTCTTCGAAGGGCTGGTAGGTGGCCATCACGATTTCAATATCCTTGAATTTGGAGAAATCGGCTAAGATATCGCGCATCTGGTGTTTGCAGTGCTCGCATTCCGGGCTGAAAAACATGAGCAGGATGCGGTGGTTCTTTTTGATATCGTCTTTCGTAACATAATGTACGCTGTCCACTTTCAGCAGGTGGATGGGCGGGAAATCGGGATTTCTGACATAGGGCGGCTCGGTGGGCGCTGTAGTAGCGGTCTGTGCCTGCGATTGGTTCAGCAGAAAAAAGGCGGCGAGTACGATGAACAGTCTTTTCATCCGGGATATTTTGGTAAAAATAAAGCAAAATCGGGGATGTGTCAACGGCCAGGCAACGGCGCTTTGCGGGGATGCGTAAATGCATTAGTTTTGTCGCCCTTTACAGGTTAAACTTTATAATTATATTTCATGGCAACCACAGCAGATATCAGCCGGGGGCTCATCATCAAACTGGATGGCAGTCTTTACACCGTGATTGATTTTGGAGAAAACAAAACGGCCCGGGCGGCCGCCAAGGTATGGGCGAAATTGAAGGGGGTGGACAATTCCCGCAGCATCGAGAAAACCTGGAACAGCGGCGACACGATCTTCCCGGTTCGCGTGGAAAAAAAGGATTACCAATTCCTTTATAAGGACGATACGGGCTATAATTTTATGGATACCGAAACCTTCGAGCAGATCGCCATGGAAGAGAGCCTGGTGGACGCGCCCCAGTTTCTGAAGGAAGGACAGCAGGTATCGGTGCTGATGAACACGGAGACAGATGCGCCGATGGGCGTGGAGCTGCCCGACAAGATCGTGCTGCTGGTCACTTATTCCGAGCCTGGTTTGAAGGGAGACACGGCCACGCGTACGCTAAAACCGGCCAAAGTGGAAACCGGCGCTACGGTAAACGTACCGCTCTTTGTGAATGAAGGAGAGCGGATCCGGGTGAACACAAAAACCGGCGAATATGTGGAAAGGGTGAAGGAATAGCCTTACCTTAGTCTTCCTTTTTAATTGTAAATACCAACTGATGGATTTCAAGCAAATTCAGGAGTTGATCAAGCTGATCAACAAATCGAATATCGGTGAAGTAACGATCGAGGAAAAGGGATTTAAAATAACGGTCAAACAGAAAGAGGAGCATGTTCAGCACGTGGTGGCTGCCGCTCCCCAGGCCCTGCAGGCCCAACCTATATATAGCGCGCCGCCCGCGGCGGCTGCCCAGCCTGCGGCGACAGGCAACGGAAAATCCAAGGCTGCCGAACCCCCTGCAAACGACAACCTGGTCACGATCAAGAGCCCCATGATCGGCACTTTTTACCGCAGTTCAGCACCCGACAAGCCGGTTTTTGTGAACGTGGGGGACGAAACCGAACCGGGCAAAGTGGTATGCATTATCGAGGCCATGAAACTATTCAACGAGATCGAAAGCGAAGTAAAAGGCAAGATCGTGAAAGTGCTGGTGGAAGACGCTTCGCCGGTGGAATTTGATCAGCCGCTGTTTTTGGTAGACCCGAGTTAAAATATGTAAATGTGGAGATGTGGAGATGTGAAAATTGAATTGCATTTCCACCTCTCCACATTTTCACATTTCCACATTAAAAAAAACCTCTTGTTCAAAAAAATATTAATCGCCAATCGTGGTGAGATTGCTCTCCGGGTCATCCGGACCTGCCGCGAGATGGGTATCAAGACCGTAGCGGTTTATTCCACTGCCGATAAGGACAGTCTGCATGTTCGTTTTGCCGATGAGGCCGTCTGTATCGGCAAGCCCGCGAGTTCTGATTCTTACTTGAATATTCCCCATATCATGGCGGCTGCCGAGATCACCAATGCGGATGGTATCCATCCGGGTTATGGTTTCCTGGCGGAGAATGCCCGTTTTGCCGAGATCTGCGGCGAACACGGGATTAAGTTCATTGGCCCTACTCCAGCTATGATCAATGCCATGGGCGACAAGATCACCGCCAAAGAGACCATGATCCGGGCAGGCGTACCCGTGGTACCGGGCGGCGGCGGTTTATTAGAGAGTTTGGATGAAGCCAAAGGGCTGGCCCGCGAGATCGGCTATCCGATCATTCTCAAGGCCACGGCCGGTGGCGGGGGGAAAGGGATGCGCGTGGTTTGGGAAGAAGGAGAGATAGAGCATGCTTTCAATACGGCCAAGATGGAGGCCGGCGCCTCGTTCAAGAACGACGGCATCTATATGGAGAAATTCGTCGAAGAGCCCCGGCACATCGAGATCCAGGTGGCGGGCGACCAGTACGGCACCGTTTGCCATCTCAGCGAGCGCGACTGCTCTATCCAGCGCCGTCATCAGAAGCTGGTGGAAGAATCGCCTTCGCCCTTCATGACCCGCGAGCTTCGCCAGCGGATGGGGGAAGCGGCCATCAAGGCGGCTTCCGCTATCAATTATGAAAGCGTGGGCACCATCGAATTCCTGGTCGACAAGCACCGTAATTTCTACTTCATGGAAATGAACACCCGTATCCAGGTAGAACATTGCGTAACGGAAGAAGTCGTCAACTTCGACCTCATCAAGGAACAGATCAAGATCGCGGCGGGAGAAACCATCAGCGGCATGAACTACGAACCGCAGGGGCATGCCATCGAATGCCGGATCAATGCGGAAGACCCGTATAACGACTTTCGTCCTTCCCCCGGCCGGATCACTACATTGCATCAGCCCGGCGGCCACGGCATCCGCGTGGATTCGCATGTGTATGCCGGTTATACCATACCGCCTTATTACGACTCCATGATCGGCAAGATCATCGCCGTGGCGCGCACGCGCAGCGAAGCGATCGACACCATGCACCGCGCGTTGATGGAATATGTGATCGAAGGGGTGAAGACGACCATTCCCTTCCACCTGCAGCTCATGAACGACGAGCGTTTCCGCAGCGGTAACTTCAATACGAAATTTTTAGAGGGATTTGTGCTTGCGCCGAACGCGTAGCAGGGATGACAGATGACGGTTGACAGATGACAGTAGAAGGCTTGTTTTCCTGTCATCCGTCATCTATCATCTGTCATCTATTAACGACCAATTCCCGCAGCCTCCCGATCACCTCCTCCACCAGCGCATCAGGACAGGAAGCGCCGCTGGTGATCAGTATACGCAGCGGGCTCTGGCCTGTCAGGTATTTGCTGCTGCTCATTTCACGATGGGAGTGCAGATCGAAATGCAGGATCTCTTCCCGCGAGATCAGTTTTTCCGCTGAGCTGATAAAATAAGTGGGTAGTTTCTCTTCGCAGAGTTCCACTAAGTGAGACGTGTTAGAAGAATTATAACCGCCGACGATGATCGCCAGGTCGGCCGGCGTGTCGAGCATGGCGATCACGGCAGACTGATTGTCGTTCGTGGCATAGCAGAGCGTATCGCGCGTATCGGCGAAAACACCATTGTCTTTTTTGTCTTCCATGCCCCGGTAACCGAGGATCACCTGTTTCAGGTAATCGGCAATGCCCTGGGTTTCGGAGGCCAGCATGGTCGTCTGGTTCACCACGCCGATGCGGTCTAAATCTTTCCCTGGATCGAAGCCCCGGCTGTAACGGTCTTTGAACTTTTCGAAGAAAGCCTCCGGTGGCAGCTCATGACGGATAAACGGCGCGAGTGCTTCGGCCTCTTCCATATTGCGGATCACGAGGGCGGGCCCTGCTGCCGCGGCTCTTGAAAACGTGGCACGGGTTTCCTCATGACCGGGCTTGCCGTGGATGATCACGGTGAACTGCTTCTCCGCGATCTGCCCTGATCGGTTCCAGACCTTCTCCACGAAGGGGCAGGTGGTATTGTACTGTTCGGTATGGATGCCTTTGGAGCGGAGGACACCGTCGATCTCGAGGCTGGTACCGAAGGCCGGGGTGATCACGATATCGTCGGGGTTCAGCTCGTCGAAAGGAATGAGCTGGCTGCCGTCGGGCTTCTGCAGGAAGCGGATGCCGGTTTCCTGGAGGTCTTTATTCACCTGCGGGTTGTGGATCATCTCGCTCAGCAGGAAAATACGCCGTCCGGGGTTTTCCTCCACCGTGCGGAAGGCGATATCGATGGCGTTCTCCACGCCGTAGCAGAAACCGAAATGCCGCGCGAGATAGATCTGGAGTGAACCGTAATCGAGCAGGGTGGGCGAAAAATCCTTCTTCATCTTATCGGCGGCCCGGCGCTGCTGCTTGATCTCCGCGATGAGGGGGCTTCGATAACCGGTAGGGATCTGGAAGGACTTCATCCTGCAAAGATAATTGCTAAATGGGGTAGATTTTAGCGTGTCTGAGCATGGTATATTAAGGCCGTTTTTCTACTTCGCTAACAGATGTAGGCGAACATGTTGAACTGATTGCAAATATGGACGGAATTCTTCAATTTAGCGGACGGTGAACCAGAAGAGCTATTCCAAAAATAACTATATGAACACGATCATGAATGCCAGAATAAAGAAAATGAGCCCGCAACTGCTTGTGTCGGACCTGAACCGTTCCATTGAATTCTATACAACGAAGCTGGGCTTTGAGGTGGATTTCAGGTACGAAGATTTTTATGCAGGTATTGTTCTGGAAGGCCATTCGGTTCATCTCAAAGCCGGCAAACCCTCAGCCGAAGAAAGGATGAACAAAAGAAAGAACGAAGACCTCGATATCGTTTTTACGATAGAAGGTATCGAAGGCTTGTATGAAGCCTTCTCCAATAAAGCGGTGGAAATCATCCAGCCTTTGCGCGCCATGCCGTATGGAAAAGAATTTTATGTCGCCGACCCCGACGGATATATCATTGCATTTCTGGAAGAAGCATAGTTCCGCTTAATTGCAGCAGCGGATAATCATGAAAGCGGAGCAGGTTTCTTCCCAAGCTCCTTCATCATTTTAAAATGAGAGGCGATGGCTCCGGCCATCGTCGGGAACTCGTTATAAGCGATGTTATACTGCAGGCATTGCTGTTTCACTATTTTGTTCAGGGCGGCGTAATGAACATGCGATATGCGGGGAAATAAATGATGCTCGACCTGAAAGTTCAGCCCGCCGGCGAACCAGGAAATGATCCTGCTTTTCGTTGCGAAATTGGCTGTCGCCTTCACCTGATAAACGGCCCACTCGTTTTCGATCTTCACGGAATCCCTTGGTCCGGCAAATTCAAATTCAGTGTGTTCAACAACATGCGCTAACTGAAAAACGATGGCCAGGGTGAAGCCCATCACCAGGTTAAAGCTGACAAATCCGATGGCCCATTTTTGCCAACCGACTGCCACAACGGGAATGGCGATATAAAAAAGCAGGTAAAGCACCTTGCTGAGCCAGAAAATAAAATGCTCTTTAGCATTCATTTTCTGAAGAGGCGTGGCAATTATTCTTTTTTTGAAGTATTTATTGAAATCCATGATAAACACCCAGGCAAAAGAGGTGATGGCATAAACGAGCACGACGTAGATATGCTGGAATTTATGAGCGGGGAACCATTTTTGCGTAGCGCATTGGCGCATGAGCGGGCTTTTTGCGATATCATCGTCCACGCCATCCACATTGGGATAGGTGTGGTGAATGATGTTGTGCTTGAACTTCCATATAAAAGCATTTCCTCCAAGCGCATTTAATGTCAACCCCATCGTGTCATTTATCCAGCCATGTCTTGAATAACTTCCATGACAGGCATCGTGCATTACGTTAAAACCAATGCAGGCTAATGTGAACCCAAAAACGCCGCTCAGCAAAATACCAACCACCGCCGGGAGTTTAAAGAACAGCAGGGTGGAATAAATGAGCATCGCCGCAGGTATCAGCACGGCTGTTTTTACATAGAGCTGGGAGTTGCCCGTTTTTCTTAATTTATTATCGGCGAAATAGCGGTCTACAGAGGTTTTCAGTGAGGCGTAGAAAACGGCTGCTTTGTCAAAACTGACTTTAGGCATATTGTATTTTTGGTATCAGCTCCGTCAGGGGAAACCATGATGGGTTTGAGAAGATTGTTTAGGGCGATTGAATGGGGACAAGGTACGGGTTTGAGAGCAGCTTCTTCAATATAAAAAGAAATATAACTGAATATTAATGTTTTGACGGCGCGACTTCATCCTCAAAGGAAAGACAGCAAGTCAATTCGTCGTTCTGTGTTCATAATTCCCGCTAAAAAAGCCTATTGCTATTTTCTGGTCCGCCGGTAAAATCTGATACGCATTAACCATGTGGCTTATTCGGAAACTTCCTTCCCGCGCCACCATGCTGTAATTCATGCCTTCAAAACTGGCCTTGATGCGCTTCCCGTCCATTACGATATAGGGCAGTTCCCTGCCCGGCGCGGCGCTGAATTCGAGATACCAATCGAGCGAGGGGTTGCCGGTTACGGATAATTCAATTTGATTTTCGGTGAACCGGATCTTCAATATGCCCGGCACATTTGTTAGAGGCCACACGATGGACAGCTCGTCTTTTGTTTTATCGGAGATGACCGGATCGCCGCCGGTAAGATCGGTTGCTTTCCCGTCGATCAAGGCTTTAAAGCGCAGGCCTGCATAAATGTTTTGACTGCTCCACAAATAACCGTCAACCAGCGGCAAAGTAAAAAAACTACATTCATTACCGTTAGCCGGCTCGGTTTCATATTTTGATGCGAGGTTTTCATTGAAGAGATGAATATCCCTAAAACGCAAATGCCCGTCATCCCACAACAGATTTGCCCGGTAGAACCGGCTATCGTACCAGACCGTTTTCTTAGCGCCGCCGGGAAGATCTTCGTTAACTGTCACCGCGGTGGCTGGCGTTGTTTTAAAATGTTCTTTAAACCATGATCCCGATGCCGCCAGGGTCTGGACGACGATCTTCTTTTCATCGCGCAAGCGGGCGATCAGCGGAAACTGCAGCTCAAGGCCCTTCGCCATGGCAGGCCAGGTAAAAGAATTTTCCTGTCCCGCCTGGGTATAAGCAAAAGCCATCGAAGCGCCGTCAACGAATTGTTTGAAGAACCAGTCGACCCATACTGAATCGCCGCCGCCCCCGGGATAGACGGGCTCCAGGGTAACGACGCCCTGTCTTTCCCTGTCCAAACCATTATCGTACTGGCGAACCGGATCGCTGCCCAGCATCCTGAAAATGGGAACGGGTATTTGTTTGTCCGCATGCTGCGCCGGCATATAGGCGTTCACCTTGCTCGGGTAATAAGCCTGGTTCCAATAGCCTCCCCAAAGCGTATATCCGTCAGTACCATACTGGTCCTTGCAGTTGGCCGAAGCGACGATATGATATTTCGCACAGAGATAATTCAGGCTATGGGCATCGATGAACCAGGAAGCGACCGATCGGGGGTAATAGCCGAATATTTTTTTGAAATCGGCCATATAGGCGTCGATCAGCTTCTCTCTTTCTTTCGGCGTATAGCCGGTGGAGAAACCGATATTCGCCCGCCAGTCCCAGGGGTACCGCCCGCGCCATTTCATGCCGGCGCGTTCGACGAGCGGTTGCGGAATTTCCCACCAGGCGCCGATCTCAAAGCTGTCGCGGGGAAGCGTTTTTAAGAGCCGTTGGTAACGCTTATCCATCAGCGCATCGTACTGCAGCAGGAAACTGCCTCCCAGCCGATACTTCCGCATCAGTGCGATTTGATGCACGACGGTTTGGTACAGCAGGTCTTCCGTGATGGCGGAATCGCGCGGTTCGAGCAGGCGGATGAAATTGACGATATTGACGATCCTTGAATGTTGTGCAGAGGCAGTCCCCAGCCAGCCAAGGGCGATGCAGCAACTCAGGATGATCTTTCTCATGGTGCAAAGATGGGGGTGGTGATCGCCAAAAAATCAGTAGATGATCAGAAGTTCGGCAAAATATTTCCCGGGGAGGAAATGTTGGTGGCACCCGGACAAGGACTGAAAGGGGGGGTCCCCGGGTTGTCTTCGAGATGTATTCGGAGTTTCTTCGGGATGGCTTCGGACGATTCCGAATACGTTCCGAATAAACCTCGAATAAAACCCGGATAAATTTCGAATACAGTCCAAACCCGCCCCGCTTAAAAAGATCTTCTTTAAGAAAAATAGGGTTTATTTTACCGAACTTCTGATTATCTACTGAAATCCGGGCTTTCAGGCTTCCGATCTTTGATCCGGAACGAATAAAATGCGGATGAAGAAAAGGCGGCGTGTTTTAGGGAAAGGATTGGTGGAGAGATAGTATTCTTGCCTATACCCTCCTGCCCATTACATTATTTGGGCAGCCTAAGAAAGTGGAAACATCTGTTCCGATCAGCGAGCGTACTCCACAGAGCACCTATTCTACG
>DASZRP010000264.1:0-19875 GCA_035548895.1 Puia sp.
TCGGGGAAACCTGCATTTTGAGGACGCGGTCGTGGTTCCGGTAATTACCGGCGAACCGTTGAAGTTGGGTCATGATGCCATCGGTTTCGACGAAGATGGGTTTAACTTTTCCCATTTTACAATGCTCGATTCTGCCGGCAATAAAGCGACGCTCGACGGAAACGTCTTTACCCGGGATTTTAAGAAATATAAGTTCGACATGACTTTCAGTGCTGCGAACTTCAGAGTGGTCAACGCGCCGAAAGAGCCGAACCGAATATTTTACGGAAAGTTGAATATCAGTACCGACATCGATGTTACCGGAACCCAGGATCTTCCGAAGGTCAATGCCCATATTCGGGTGAACCGGAACACTGATTTTACCATGATACTTCCCAGCGAAGATCCGGAGGTCGTCGATCGCCAGGGGGTAGTCGTTTTTACAGATAACAAACAGCGTTCAGATTCCGCGCAGTTCGCGCATTTTCTCGATTCCCTGAGCACGCACGCTGAATTGAAAGGCATGGATGTATCGGCCGATATCGAAACAGACAGCAATGCACAATTTACCCTGGTCATCGACGAGCGCAATGGAGATGCATTGGCCATGCGGGGCCGGGCAGAGCTTTCAGGTGGAATAGACAAAAGCGGGAAAACCACCCTGACAGGGAACTATGAACTCGACAACGGATCGTACAATCTGACCTTGAGCATCCTGCATCGAAAATTCACGATTCAACGGGGAAGCGCCCTGACCTGGAATGGGGGATTGACCGATGCAGATGTTGATATTACTGCTATTTATACGGTTAGTACGGCCGCTATCGACCTGGTAGAACAGCAGCTGTCTGGTCGCACGACGGATGAAGTGAACCGGTTCAAACAACGGCTGCCATTCCAGGTCGAGTTGCATATGACGGGAAAGCTGATGCAGCCGCAGATCAGGTTCAATATTTCCTTACCTCAAAATATCCTCGCGCAATGGCCTGAAGTGGATTTAAAACTTCAGCAGATCAGGACCGACGAGGCCGAAGTGAACAAACAGGTCTTCGCGCTCCTGCTTCTTGGGCGGTTCGTAAACGAAAATCCGTTTGAAAGTGCAGGGGGGGGGTCAACGGCCGAAAGCGTCGCCCGCCAAAGCGCAAGCCGGATCCTTTCCGATCAGCTGAACCAACTGGCGGGCTCCCTCATCAAGGGAGTGGATATCAGCTTTGACCTGAACTCCACCCAGGACTATTCTACCGGAACGATGGAAAATCAGACCGACCTGAATGTCAATGTATCGAAAAGCCTGTTCAATGACCGGATTCGTGTTGGTGTAGGCAGTGATTTCCAATTGGAGCAAACAAATCCAAATCAAAATGCTTCCAACATTGCCGGTAATGTAAATGTCGATTATAAATTGAGTAAGGACGGCCGTTATATGATCCGGGTTTACCGAAAGGATCAATATGATAGCGTGGTTGAAGGTCAGGTGGTTGAGACCGGATTAAGTTTTATTCTAACATTCGACTATGACAAATTCTGGGAACTTTTTGAAAAATCAAAAGAAGAGGAGTTGAAGGTCCGTAAGACAAAAAAAACGCATACTAACGAAAAATGAGGAGGCAATGATTCGATGGCTGGCATTGTTTACGGGGGCTGTAATGCTTTTTTCGTGTAGCGAGACCAAAAGTCTGGAAGCCGGTCAGTATCTCTATGACGGAGCTGCGATAAAAATAAAATCAGATCCTCCAGCCAAAAAGAAAGAGCGGAAAGATCTGGAGCAACAACTTAACAGCCTGTTACGGCCCGTTCCCAACAGTAGTATTTTGGGTGTAAGGGTGAAACTGCTTTTGTACAATATGGGATCGGCTAAAGGGAAAGGTATCGGTCATTGGATCCAGCAGCATCTTGGAGAGCCGCCCGTCATTGCGTCTTATTCTGTCATGGAGAAAAGCCGGTCTGTCCTGCAAAACCGGCTGGAGAACCGTGGCTATTTTAAAGATACCGTAATCCTCGACACGGTATATAAGGGACGAAAGCTGGCTGCCACATACACAGCCGAAATTGGTTATCAATATAAGATCCGCAACCTAATTTATCCAAAAGATCCAGATTCGCTGAGCCAGCAGATCGCTACATTGGCCAGACGGTCTTTATTGAAAACGGGAGATCCTTATAATCTGGATGTTATAAAGGAGGAACGCACGCGGATCGATACGCGTTTGAAACAACGGGGTTATTATTATTTTAGCCCGGACGATCTACTGTTTCGGGCGGACACCACAGTTGGTGATCATCAGGTTGACCTTACGCTATTGATCAAACGCACCACACCGCCACAGGCTAAGGAAATGTACCGGATCGGGGAGGTGATTGTATTTGCTGACTATGATATCAATTCGGATACTGCCATTGCTATTCAGCAGATTCAAAAATATGATGGTTATACTATAATTGACCCTCAACACAAATTCAAGCCGGAAGTCATCGATCGTGCGTTGGTATTTAAGCCGGGTTATCTGTACAATCGTCGTGATCACGATCTTTCGCTCAGCCGGCTGATCAGTCTGGGAACATTCAAATTTGTGAAGGTACGTTTTGAAGACAGCGATACCTCGAAGAATACCCTGAATGCCTTCTATTATCTGACCCCAACAAAAAAGAAATCTATCCGGTTTGAAGCTACCGGACTCACCAAATCCGATAATGCGAACGGAGGACAGGTTTCAGTAAACTGGCGCAACCGGAGCATTTTCAAGGGAGCAGAATTGTTTACCGCTACAGTATATGGAGGATTGGAAAAGCAATATATCGGTGTAGGACAAAAGGCAAATATCCTGAAGCTTGGCGCCGATCTCAATCTTTATATACCGAAGATTATTGCGCCATTTCGCTTCCGCACTAATAGCGGCTTTCTTCCAAAAACCCGGGTGAACCTTGGCTACGAGTACTATAGTCGTCAGGATCAGTATACCCTTAATTCTTTTAAAGCGAGTTTTGGCTATGCTTGGAAGGAGAGTGCGACCAAAGAACATACCCTGGATATTTTGAGGGTTAATCTGGTTAACCCCACGCATATTGATCCGGCATTTCAGCTTCAACTGGATACCAATATCATCCTTGCCCGGAGCATTGAGCGACAATTTATCATAGGCCCGGTATATAATTTTAATTTCAATAGCCAGCTTAGACCGAACCACAGGAAAAATAATTTCTATTTTAATGCCAATATTGATCTGTCATCTAATATTTTGGGCCTGGTTTCAGGTGCGGATGCACAGCATGAAAAACAAAAAACTATTTTCAATACGCCTTATTCTCAGTATCTGCGGGGAGAATTGGATTTCCGTCACTATTTAAATTTTTCTAAATATACGGTTCTTGCTTCCCGTATTACCGGGGGCGCCGGGTATGCCTATGGCAATAGTCTCACCATGCCATTTGTCAAAGAATTTTTTGCCGGCGGTGCTAACGATATCCGGGCTTTCAGGTCACATTCCATCGGACCGGGTTCCTATTATGCAGGCAACCGGGACACTGCCTTTCTTCCTGATCAGCCCGGTGATATTAAAATGGAGGTCAATACCGAACTCCGGTTTAAATTATTTTCCGTTATTCGTTGGGCCTTCTTTGTTGATGCGGGTAATATCTGGACCTGGCGGTACGACTCGTCGCGCGTCGGGTCTGTTATCTCCAAAGACTTTTTAAGTCAGATGGCAGTCGGCGTGGGCACGGGTCTTCGTGTTGATGTCAGCATTCTGTTACTTCGCCTTGACCTGGGGATTCCCGTGCGGGAGCCCTTTCTTCCGGAAGGGCAACGATGGGTATTCGACAGCAAAAATTATGTATTGAATTTTGCCATTGGGTACCCCTTCTGACTGGAATGCCTGATCATTTCATACCGGCGGTTTGTTTTACACCTTCAAACATGGATTTCCACATCAGGTGAAAGATTGATCGATGCCGGTCTCTTTCAAAATTTACGGTCGTTGTGCGGGTCTCTCCGTTTGAAGGATTTGATTTTTTCATTAGAAAACTTGCGGCCAGGGTGGGCAGTACTTTAGTCGCATATTTATTCTTTTCTTCGTCCTTCTTTAGCAAAACAACTTTGACGTTGTCATAAAGAAAAATCAGTTTTCCTCTGCCGCGAATTTTATCGGCATCCAAATGGTAATTAAGTTTCTTTATTTCACCATGATCGATTTTTGCCAGGGCCATCGGTTCAATCATCGGATTGAGCCAGGCGGCATTCATGGGGCCGAGGCTGGCATCCAGGGTAAATCTTCCCCCCGCATCTCCCAACAACATCGTCAGATTCGCATGAAATAAGCTTTTGTTTAAAAAGCGAGATCGAAAATCCAATCCAAGCCGATTGTTCTTTTTTATTTCAGAAGCGATATTCGTAACATGGGTGAACACTGCTTGAACGTCGAAAAACTGAACTTTACCACTACTATCGGACCTGGCATTTTTTTCTTTATATTCAATATATCCGTGTTTCAGTGTCAGCCTGGGAATATGAATTTGTAGTGGCAGTCTGATCAATGCCATTTGAGGATAAGCATCGGTGCGATTAATCGAATCGTGAGGGTGTGAAATATCACGGTATATCCTAAAAACACCATTATCGATGTCCAGGCTTTCAGCAATCAACCGTTTATTAAAGAGCGCGAAACGATTGATGCCGTTGATTGTAATATTTTCCATAGAGAAATCGAGGCGATCCCGGGAATACCGGTAGGCAGCAGCAAATGCTGCTTCAGACAACCTGGGCTCTACCCGGATTTTCGATATTATCAGGCGGTTGATCCGGCTATTGTAATCCAGTCCGCTGAAAACATATCTGTATTGCCGATCTTTCGACTGTAGCTGAAACGCATTGCAGTTAATCCCGATCTCCCGCGCAAAGAGAATACGGGAGCTGTCATTGCGATGAGCGCTATCGACAATGATATCAGTGAGCAAAGTTGAAAATCCCGTGGTTTCAAATTTTAACTGTCCGGATTTTGGATCCCGCAGTCTGAAAGTGATATTCCGGAGTATCAGGCTGTCGGCCTTAATTGACTGAAGGTTGCCCAGCGATTGAATGATTTGTGCCGAAAGATTGGCATTTTTATATTTCCCTTCTTTATCTTCATCCGGACTCAGCTCAATGATCGCACTTTGAATTTCGATGACTCCACCCTCAATTTCTTTGGTCAACAGGGCTTTGGGCGTTTTAACTCCCGTTACGATCAGCTTAGGTATTGTTATATCGATTCGCAACGGCCTTATGGGGCCGAATTTCATCTGTTGTTTATAAACTGAACTGTCTGTCGTTATCCGAACGTTCTCAACGGAGAGACTTCCTCCTATTTCGTCTACGACCAGGTGCTGATAGCTGAATTGGTACAGCCCGGCCGATTTTTCCGTGATGGCTGTAGTCAGTTTATGATGAACCAATCTGTATTTTGCTACCTGCCAATACGCAACAGCAGCAAGTACTGCAATAACTAATGCAAGCGCTAATGACCGAATAGCACGTTGATGACGACCTGGGACATTTTCCATTCAATTGTTTAAGTTAAGGCCGTGCCATCAAATCGACAATGCAATATCAGGATATATCAGAGGAGATTGGAGCGGGATGGAGATGGAGGCTTAAATAATCAAAAATACATCATGCTAATTGCTAAAAGCCGGAAAATGAATATGCTGGTTTGACGGGATGCGCTCAAAAAATGCCGATTGCTCCGCCCTGACCGGAATGAAAAGTTGTTTCAAGGCAAACCGCAACTGACCAAACCAGGCCTTTCCATAGATCCGGTCTGCGTTTTTCTCAGAGTAATCGGCATTGGTAATTTTCACTTTTAATATGACCAAATCATTTTCCATAGCCTTTTGTTTAATCAAATCACTGAGCCCTTCGCAACTATTAATTTCTTCAGGATCATTGATAATAAAAGCTTTCCCCAAGATTTTCAGGAAATAGTCACGTCCCTTCCGAAAGAAATCCAACTTTACTGGAAAGGTCTTTTCAAAGGTGTAAATGAACTGGGTCGGTCTTGGAACTACGAACCATAATTGGCCAAGGCGATCCACCTGCAGAATCTTAACAATGCAAACTGGCATTTTCAGCACAGCTTCGCTGGTAGAAAAGAACAAGGCATTCTCCAGATCCAGAATTTTTTCCTCAACAAACGATACCGGTAAATAATCTTTCATGATTTCTGTTTTGGTGAATTATGATATGGTTAAAGAAAGTTCAAAAGCAATACCATTTTTCGCAATTCAGGTTAAACCGGAAGACCGTTTTTTAACGCATTTATGTTCAGTCCATTAATAAGTTACAGGAAGAAGAGTCGCTGAATTTTCCGCCTCAGTCAACTCCATCAGTTCGATAATCTCTTTGCGAATGAGTAAAGAATTCCCCAAAACAACGGTTGAACTATGAAAATTAGCCTATCTGCGAAATGGCATGGATTTGCATTTCTTTTCGCGGATCAATTGATTAATTAGCCTGAATATGAATATTATATATCTAAAAAGATTTGGCCGGGATTTTCTGAAGAGCCTACAGCATTTCATCAACCTCAATGGCCTTAAATTGAGCGCAGCGCTTTCTTATTATACTGTCTTTTCCATAGCACCGCTTTTAATTGTGATGATCTCGCTTGCCGGACTTTTCTTTGGTCAGGAGGCTGTCGAAGGGCGGGTATATCACCAGATCAGCGGCCTAGTTGGTAGCGACGCCGCATTGCAAATTCAGAATATCATCAGAAACACAAAATTATCAGGGCACGGTATCGCTGGCGGTGTCGTGGGCTTTGTTATCCTTATTATTGGAGCGTCGGGCGTATTTTCTGAAATTCAAAGTTCTGTCAATTATCTATGGAATATCCCCGCACCAGAAAAACAGGGGTTTGTTCGGGCAGTTGTTCGGAAATTGATATCGTTTTCACTTTTAATTGCGGTTTCTTTTTTACTTCTGGTTTCTCTGCTTGTGAATGCAGCTGTGGATGCGTTGAGCGACCGGTTAAAATTTTTTTTTCATCATCCTATGATCAGCCTTTTCTACGTACTGAATCTGATCATTATAATGTTGACTGTAAGCTTGCTGTTTACAATAATATTTAAAATACTTCCCAATGCCGTTATTCGATGGAAAGATGCTGCTGCGGGAGCTGTGCTCACTGCTTTTTTGTTTCTGATCGGTAAATTTGCGATTGGATTTTATTTAGGCAACTCCAGGATCGGAATAACTTTTGGCGCAACCGCATCTATTGTTGTCCTGATGCTCTGGGTCTACTACTCGTCCATTATCCTGTATTTCGGTGCGAGCTTTACCTATGTCTACGCCGGTTCAGGAGAGAATCGGATCCGGGCGAGATGAAGTTTGTACTGCCGATTTTGTTCTCAGGTTTCCACATAAACTCAAATTCCAATTGAAAACAGCTGCCAATCCCATATCAGAATTTCTTACTCAGCTTAGGATATCTTTTCTTGGTGAAGATCTTATGCATAAATACGACAATGAAAAGCCTCCGATCCGGGCTGAGCTTTTTAGCCTGCAGCAATCGGAGGCTTTTGCAAGGAATCTGGCAAAGACGCATCAGCTTACCGTAAATAAGGTTCCCGAACAACTCCTGAAACGGCTTGCCGAGAATGAAGAGATCCTGCTTGAGGTTCACGATTTATTGACAAAGTCAGCCAAAGAAAATAGCCGGATCACGCCAGCCGGGGAATGGCTGCTCGATAATTTTTATCTCATAGAAGAGCAGATTTATACCGGGAAAAGGCATCTGCCCAGAGGTTATAGCAAGGGTTTGCCTCAGTTATTAAGAGGTCCTTCCGCGGGACTGCCCCGTGTTTATGATCTGGCTCTCGAGCTCATTGCCCACAGCGATGGGCGGGTGGATCTGGAAAGTTTAACAGGTTTTACGAGGGCCTACCAGGAAGTATCTGAACTCAAATTGGGTGAACTCTGGGCCATTCCCATTATGCTCCGGCTGGCATTGATTGAGAATTTAAGAAGGCTGGCCGCTTTAATTGCAAAAGACCGGATCTCAAAAAATCTGGCCGACTATTGGGCGGATCAGATGACCCAAACTGCAGAAAAAGATCCCAAAAGCCTCATACTGGTAATTGCGGATATGGCCAGGTATGGCCCTCCCATGGAAAGCGCTTTTGTAGCTGAACTTACACGCCGTTTAGTGGGTAAAGGATCTGCATTCGCGCTCCCGCTGAGCTGGATAGAGCAAAGGCTTTCGGAGAAAGGAATGACAAGCGATGAACTTGTTCATATAGAGAATCAGAAACAGGCCGCTGATCAGGTGTCCATTGCCAATAGCATCAGCAGCCTTCGCTTTCTGAGCAGTAATAACTGGCGTGACTTTGTAGAGGAGATCAGTACGGTGGAGAAGATTCTCCGGGCAGATCCGGTGGGGATTTACGCTGCGATGGATTTTCGTACTCGGGATGAATACAGGCACATTGTGGAAAAAATAGCCAAAGACAGCAACCGGTCTGAATCACAGGCAGCTCAAATGGCTATCGATTCCGCTACCGAGGCGAGCATTCCTGGCGGATCCGATATCAGGGAAAAGCATGTCGGCTTTTATTTGATCGGGAAGGGAATAAGAAAGCTGGAGCGAAAGGCGGATGTTCGTTTTTCTTACCTGGAACGTTGTGGTCGGGCTTGCAGGAAAATCCCTTTGCTGCTTTACATAGGGGTCAGTTTTCTCGGCGCAGTTTTTTTTGCTGGCGCCCTGGTTCGGGAAACCTGGGAGAACCAATATCATGATTTTTGGATACTTGCACTGGTTAGCTTTTTCGCATTGATTGTTTGCAGCCAGCTTTCTATTACCCTTGTAAACTGGCTGTCCACCGTGCTCATTCGTCCGTTGGTGCTGCCCAGGATGGACTTTTCGAATGGAATACCGGCGGCCTGTCGAACCCTGATAGTAATTCCCTCGCTGTTCAGCGATGAAAAGGAGTTGGATGCATTGCTGGAGGGATTGGAGGTGCGTTTTCTGGCCAATCGGGATTCCAATATGCATTTTGCACTACTTACCGATTTTAAAGATGCCAAAACGGAGACCCTCCCCGGCGAAAACGAACTGCTTGCACAAGCCAGATTTAAGATCAATGCGCTGAATGAACGATACGGAAAAGAAAGGGACGAGATTTTTTTTATGTTTCATCGTCCGCGAAAATATAATGCGCGCGATAAAATCTGGATGGGTTATGAACGTAAACGGGGTAAACTGGGTGAAATGAATGCCCTGCTTCGCGGCGGGGGAAAAGACAACTTTTGCCTGATCGTCGGTGAACCGGATTTGTACGAGAAAGTCAAATATGTTATCACCTTAGATACCGACACCCAGCTGCCTCGCGACGCAGGCTGGAAGATTACGGGCACCATGGCCCATCCCCTTAATCATCCCCTTTACAGTGAAAAGAAACAGCGTGTGGTGGAAGGGTATGGTATACTGCAGCCCCGCGTAGCCGTCAGTCTTCCTGCCGAAGACAGTGCGCTCTTTTCGCGGCTGCATGCCAACGAACCGGGAATCGACCCCTATACCCGAGCCATCTCCGATGTTTATCAGGATCTTTTTAGTGAAGGATCTTTTATCGGCAAGGGTATCTATGACGTTGACGCATTTGAGAAATCATTAAAAGACCGGTTCCCCAAAAACAGGATTCTAAGCCATGACTTGTTAGAGGGTAGTTACGCCCGATGCGGCTTGATCAGCGATGTGCAGCTTTATGAGTCGTACCCGACACGCTACGACACGGATATGAAGCGGCGTCACCGCTGGATTCGCGGCGACTGGCAGATAGCCAGCTGGCTCTGGCCTTGGGTTCCGGGCGGGAATAAAAAACTGGTTAAGAACCCCATTTCTCTTTTATCGAAATGGAAGATCTTCGATAATCTGCGCCGAAGTCTGGTACCCATTGCTTTTTTGTTGATATTATTATTCGGCTGGATCTGGTCCGGTTCACCAATGTTTTGGACCATTGCTATGCTGGTCATTTTCTTCCTGCCCTCGTTGGTCAGTCTTTTCTGGGAAATCTGGAAAAAACCGGAAGATGTGCATACACTACCACATTTGGTTATTACGCTGCGGTTTAGCATGCATCATTTCGCATTGGAGCTGCTTAACCTGATTACGTTGCCCTATGAAGCGATACTGAATGCCAATGCCATTTTTAAAACAAACTGGCGAATTCTGATCAGTCATCGCAGGCAATTGCAATGGCAGCCCTTTCATAGCCCGCCCGACAATAACGACTATCGCTTTTTTAGCGCTTACTGGTCTATGTGGTATTCACCGCTGCTCGCGCTATTGATATTGGGATGGATGGGCTATCAGAATACAGCCGACATGGAAATCGCCCTTCCTTTTTTGATCAGCTGGATTCTGGCGCCGGCTGTCGTTTGGCGGATCAGCCTTCCCGGTCGAAAGCAAAGAGCTGAACTTTCCTTAACGCAAAGAAAATTCCTTTTCCGGCTGACCAGGAAAACCTGGGCTTTTTTTGAAACTTTTGTTGTTGCAGGCGACAATTGGCTCCCGCCCGACAATTATCAGGAAAGCCCTGTTGAACGAATTGCACACCGCACATCGCCAACGAATATCGGGCTTTCTCAATTGAGTAATCTTTCCGCCTGGGATTTTGGTTATATCCCAATGGGTGTTTTGTTAGAAAAGGTATCAAATACGTTCGAGGCCATGTATCGTCTGGAGCGCTATGCCGGGCATCTTTATAATTGGTACGACACCCAAACGCTTCTGCCATTAGCTCCAAAATATATTTCGACGGTGGATAGTGGCAACCTGGCGGGACACCTGCTTACGCTCAAACAGGGTTTGCTTGCACTTGGCGAATCGACGATAGTGCATGCAAGGGTTTTTCAGGGTTTGAAAGACACTATTGAAGTACTGATAGAGAAAACGGGAAATGACAAAATATTCCCCGGTTTTTTATCGTCGCACGATGCCGGTGAGGCGGTCGCTTCATTAGATCTTTACAACATCCGGGAACAGCTTATCCAGCTTTCAGTTCAGGCTGAGGCCTTGCTGCTAACATTGGACCCGGAATCAGAGGAAGGATGGTGGGCTTCTGCATTGCTTCGCCAGATTCAGGACGCCCTGCACGATTTACAAGAATTGGCGCCCTGGATGCAGCCCGACCGTTTTCCTGCGCGGTTTCAGCAAATTGAATACATTCTTTCACGGAACAGCACGCTCAATGAGATTGCAGGGCTCGATGATTTGGCGTTTCCGCTGTTGCATCAATTTGAGGAAGAAGAAGATGAGCAGAGCGAACGCAGGTGGCTCGAGTCGTTGCGCAAGCAGGTTATTGAAACCAGTCGCCGGGCTAAGGAGCGACTGCTCACGATTGGCTCGCTGGTCAAATCCTGCGAGGAATTTGCCGATTTGCAGTTTGATTTCCTGTTCGACAAATCCCAGCGGCTGCTTGCTATTGGATATAATGTAGTGGATCATCGCCGTGACAACAGCTTTTACGACTTGCTGGCATCCGAATCCAGGCTTAGCCTTTTTGTTGGCATAGCGCAGGGAAAGCTTATTCAGGATAGCTGGTTTGCGTTAGGTCGCCAGCTTACCAATCCGGGCACTTCACCCGTATTATTATCCTGGAGCGGCTCAATGTTCGAATACCTCATGCCATTGCTGGTAATGCCCAGTTTTGAGAACACCCTGTTGGATCAAACTTACCGGACTTCGGTTCAAAAGCAAATCGAATATGGAAGAAAGAGAGGTGTTCCCTGGGGAGTCTCCGAGTCCGGATACAATATGGTGGATGCGAACCTCAACTATCAGTATCGCGCTTTCGGTGTTCCGGGACTCGGCCTCAAGCGGGGATTGGGTGAAGATCTGGTGATAGCGCCTTACGCAACCGTTATGGCGCTGATGGTTGATCCTGAAGAATCCGTGGAAAATTTATCGGATCTGGAATCACAGGGTTTCAGCGGCAGGTATGGGATGTATGAAGCGGTGGATTATACGCCTGCGCGGTTGAGCCGCGGTCAAAACCATTCCCTGGTGCGGTCCTTCATGACTCATCATCAGGGTATGTCTTTTTTGTCTATGGCATACCTTCTCCTGGACAGGCCAATGCAAAAACGATTTGAATCGGAAGCGCAGTTCCAGGCTGTTATGCTTTTGCTGCAGGAAAGGATACCGCATACGACAGAATTTTATTCTCCGTCCGTTCACGTTTCGGATAGCAGCACAACTTCCCAGGACGTGCAGATGCGGATTATCAAAACACCCAATACGCCGGCACCCGAAATACAATTGCTTTCTAATGGGAGGTTCCATTCGATGATCACCAATTCAGGAGGAGGATATACCCGCTGGAAGGATCTGGCGGTTACCCGTTGGCGTGAGGATTCCACTTGCGACTCCTACGGCACTTACTGCTTTATCCGTGATTTGGATACCGAAATATGCTGGTCTGCCGCCTATCAACCCACACTCAGCGCTGCTGAAACCTATGAAGTTGTTTTTTCCCAGGGAAGGGCAGAATTCCGAAGGCAGGAGCAGAACATTGAAACACATACAGAAATTGTAGTCTCGTCGGAAGATGATGTGGAAATGAGAAGAATCCGGATCCATAATCGCTCCCGAAAAAAACGGTTCATCGAAGTGACCAGCTATGCCGAGGTGGTATTGACCATGCCGGCTGCCGACGCGGCACATCCGGCCTTTAGCAACCTTTTTGTAGAGACCGAAATTCTTGAGCAGCGGGATGCCATTCTTTGTGCCCGCAGGCCCCGGTCAGCCGGCGACAGCCAACCCTATCTGTTTCACCTGATGAAAGTGTACGATGCGGAAACACGCGATATTGCCTATGAAACAGATCGCTCGGCTTTTATTGGAAGAACCCGCACCATTAATGATCCGGCTGCTTTAAAGGGTCTTCAACGCCTTTCAGGCTCCCAGGGAGCAGTGCTTGATCCCATAGTGTCCATCCGTTATCGCTTCGTCGTTGACGCTCACGCCACGGCCACCATAAACCTCGTCATGGGAATGGCAGAAACGCGGGAATCGGCAATAACGCTTGTCGAAAAGTATCAGGATCGCCCGTTGACTGAACGGGCATTCGAACTTGCCTGGACACATAGCCAGGTTGTTCTGCATCAGATCAATGCGACAGAAGCTGATGCGCAATTATACTCACGCCTGGCAGGATCGGTAATATTCCCGAACGCTTCACTTAGGGTGGATCCGGCGGTCATTATCAGGAATCGCAGAGGTCAATCGGGGCTATGGAGTTATTCTATATCCGGCGACCTGCCCATCGTTCTTCTGCAGATCCAGGATTCGGCTAATATAGAGCTAGCCAGGCAACTGGTACAGGCGCATGCTTATTGGCGAATGAAGGGCCTTTTGGTGGATTTGATCATTTGGAATGAGGATTACGGGGGATATCGACAGGCTTTGCAAAACGAGCTTTTAAGCCTCATTTCACCAGGCATCATCAGCGATGTGCGGGACAAGCCCGGAGGAATATTTATCCGATCGGGCGAACAAATTTCGCAGGAAGACAGAATTTTATTTCAGACGGTTGCCCGGATCGTTATATCAGACACGTTAGGCTCATTAGAAGAGCAGATTGCCCGTCGGAACAAAGTAAAACCTGTAATTCCTTACTTCACGCCATTGAGGTTTCATGCATCTCTTGAATCAAATCTGGAGATACCCCGGGACCTCATCTTTTTTAATGGTACAGGCGGATTTACCCGGGATGGCAGCGAGTATGTTATTGTTGTCGACGCCGAGAAGCCCACACCTGCGCCCTGGTGCAATGTGATCGCCAATCCCCTGATGGGTGCGGTAGTATCGGAAAGCGGTCAGTCCTATTCATGGATAGAGAACGCTCACGAGTATCGGTTGACACCCTGGAATAACGACGCCGTCAGCGATCTGAATGGCGAAGCCTTCTATATCCGGGATGAAGAAAGCGGCAAGTTCTGGTCTCCAACTCCGCTGCCTCATCCAGGTAAATCACACTACATTGTAAAACACGGGTTTGGATACAGCGAATTTCATTTCGCGGAGGATGGGATATATTCGGAAATGCGCATTTTCGTCGACACGGATGAACCGGTAAAATTTTTTGCACTGAAAATTAAAAATAACTCGGCGAGGGCCAGAAAGATTTCAATTACCGGCTACGTGGAATGGGTTCTGGGTGAACTCAGAAGTAAGACGCAGATGTATATTGTCACTGAGGTAAATCCTGACACTGGTGTACTGCTGGCATCGAACGCTTACAGTCAGGAGTTTAGCAACTATGTAAGCTTTTTTGATGTCGACGATCCCGGTCGCACTTTTACCTGCGATAGGGCCGAATTTCTTGGGCGTAATGGAACTCATAGAAATCCGGAAGCGATGTCCCGGGCCAAATTGTCGGGACGTACCGGTGCCGCTTTGGACCCCTGCGCCGCCATTCAGTCCCTGCTCGATCTTGCAGATGGAGAAGAACGCGAACTCGTTTTCCGGTTAGGGGGAGGTGGTGATCAATATTCGGCCCAGAAAACCGCAAAACAATTCAGGGGATCCCAAACTGCAAAGGAAACGCTTGAAAAAGTAAAATCTTTTTGGAAGAAAAATTTGTCCGCAGTTGAATTGCATTCACCCGATCCCGCAATCAATATTTTATGCAACGGCTGGCTGAATTATCAAACGCTGGCGTCCAGGATCTGGGGAAGAAGCGGATTCTATCAGTCCGGGGGCGCCTTCGGCTTCCGCGACCAGCTTCAGGACACGCTTTCGCTGTTGCATTGCAGGCCGGATCTGGTGCGCAATCAGATTCTGCTGGCTGCTTCCCGGCAATTTAAAGAAGGAGATGTACAGCATTGGTGGCATCCGCCAATGGGCCGGGGCGTACGGACTGCCTGTTCGGATGATTATCTTTGGCTTCCCTATGTTACCGCAAGATACCTGATACATACGGGTGATGAATCCGTATTGGATGAACAATCCCGATTTCTGGAAGGACGTTTGTTGAATCCAGGTGAGGATTCATACTATGAGCTGCCTGCCATTTCAGAGCAATCAGCATCCCTGTATGAGCATTGTGTTCGTTCCGTGAAACACGGTGTCCGGTTGGGAAAAAACGGATTGCCGCTCATGGGTTCGGGCGACTGGAACGATGGAATGGACAAGGTGGCGGATAAGGGGCAGGGCGAGAGCGTATGGCTGGCTTTCTTTCTCTACGAAGTGCTAAGCCGGTTTGAAGAGGTAGCAAGATTGCACAAAGACAATGATTTCAGTTCGTTTTGTAAAAAGGAAGCCGCCCTGCTCCGGAAGAATATAGAGAATCATGCCTGGGATGGTAATTGGTATCGACGCGCTTATTTCGACGACGGGACTCCGCTCGGTTCAGCAGAAAATGAGGAATGCAAGATCGACTCGATCCCTCAGAGCTGGTCGGTAATCTCCAGGGCAGGTGATCCGGAACGTGCAAAACAAGCCATGGAAAGCGCTTTGGATCGATTGGTGAAACCGGAGGTCGGAATTATCCAGTTGTTCGACCCGCCTTTTAATCATGCTGCGTTGGACCCGGGCTATATTAAAGGTTATTTACCCGGTGTCAGGGAAAATGGCGGACAGTATACTCATGCGGCGATCTGGTTAATTATTGCAACAGCAGCTATGAAAAATAAGGATAAAACATTTGAATTGATCAATCTGATTAATCCGATACGCCATGGAAGTACGCCGGAAGAGATAAAACAGTATAAAATTGAGCCCTATGTGATTGCTGCCGATGTATATGCTTTAAAAAATCAAATGGGACGTGGTGGATGGACCTGGTATACCGGATCTGCAGGATGGATGTATCAACTGCTCATCGAGTTTTTTCTGGGACTTAAGAGAAACCGGAACCGACTTGGTTTTGAACCCTGCTTTCCCGAGCACTGGCCTGCTTTCGAAGCCGGATATCAATATGAGGAAACGCTTTACCAGCTTCATTTCGATCAGCAAGCCGGTCGTAATAAAACAACCGTCATTCTGGATGACGCTGTTCAGGATGAGAATTTTATCTTTCTGGTGAATGATCGTGAAAAGCACCAAGTGATTATCCAGGTGCCTTTAATGACCGGAAAGGCGATTAATCCGGTCCCGGAAGCGGCAGCCGTCTGATCAGGATGCTTTTTTCTTTCTAACACTAAGGCTCGCTTTGAGCTGCGACATGAGGTCTTTTGATTTGCTATGCACAACACGCAAATGAGAAGCTTCTATTTTTTTGCCCTTAGCCTTAGCTTGGATGAGCTTCATCAATTCATCCGAATAAGTGTCGCGGTATTTGGAAATATCAAATTTGCCGGTTAGTTGCTCGATAAGCGCCTGTGCCATTTCCATTTCCGCCGGCTTAATTGAACTTTTGCCCGGGATATTAATTTCGTTGATGTCCCGTATCTCTTCTGCAAACCGGATTTTGTTCAGTATGATGGCATTTTCAAGCGGCTTTAAAACGCAAAGGGCTTCTTTGCTGCGCATAATATAATTGCCGATTGCCACCTTTTTTGTTTTCTTCAGGGCCTCGCGCAGCAGCACATAGGCTTTTTCCCCGGATTTCTGAGGCTCTAGAAAATAGGGGATTTCGTAAAATATGGAATCGATCTCCGATTGATCGACAAATTCAGCAATTTCTATGATCTTGGATTTCTCGGGGCTGGCCTTTTTAAAATCTTCGTCCGTTAATACGATGTATTTGCCTTTATAATTGTACCCTTTAACAATATTCTCCCACTCCACCTCGCGTCCTGTCTCTTCATTCACTCTTTTAAAACGTATGCGGGAGTGATCTTTTTTGTCCAGCATATCGAGATCCAGCTCGCTGTCCTGTATTGCGCTGAATATACGGACCGGAATATTTACTAACCCGAAGCCAATGGCTCCCGTCCATATTGCTCTCATAAAAAACCTTTTATAATAAGTTAAACAAGGGCTAAAACAATGCCATTATGGATAAATGCCGTCTATAAGTTGTCTAATTCAGATATTGATTGAGATCAGACATACTGATCGGCTTCTCCCAGATACGGATGGAAGCAAACTGCTTGGATATGGCAGGATTATAATGATAGGCGCTTATCAGGTTTATGCGAAGATTCGGATATCTTTTACTGATGTATTCTGTTTTTTCCCAACCAAGCCCGTCGGGTAGATTATTGTCGAGAAAGAGAATGTCTGGTTTAAAAAGCTCGAGAGAATCAAGCCCTTCTTTCAAGGTGTGTGAAATATGAACTTCATAATTCTTCTTCACAAAATAGTTTTTGATCAGCAGACAGAAGTCCGTTTCATCATCGATTATAAGCACTCGTTTATGCGTCATGTCGAAACAGGGTCGAGGGATGTTTTAAGGCTAAGTTCCCAACTCAAACCGCAAAAGCTATTTTTCAAATATAACAACTGTTTGCAGAAAATATTTTGCTTATTTAAGCAAATTTTTGTAGAAAATGATCTACATCATTTTTGAAAGAAACCAAAAAGCAAATCGGATCGGCTGTTAAAAGGCTGGCATGGAATTATTACTGGTTCCACCAATTACATCATTTTAGTAATCGTCAAAACACATTGTATGCAGAGTTTGTTGTATATCATTGCCGTTATTCTGATTATCGGATGGATATTGGGCTTCTTTGTCTATAGCGCAGGAGGACTCATTCATATCCTCCTGGTTATCGCCATAATAGCGCTGATTCTGGGCGTTATCCGACGAGCCTGATCTTCGCATCAAACGTCGTTCAATGCTCATTCAGACACGGATGAGCATTTTCTATTTAATGGCATGTTTTTTAGCTCTTATATAAAAAGTGCGGTTATGAATATTATTGAGACCATACAGCGGAATCTGGGTCATGGGCCAATCAGGAAAGTGGATCCAAACACCCAGGAAGTGGATGACAAAAGTCAAACACATGGAAATCCGGCATTGGCTCAGGCGGCCATTCCTACCGTATTGTTAGGCATTTTTAACTTCCTGGAAAAAGATCCCCGTCCGGATTGGCTGACCGGGGGACAGCAAACAGGATATTTGCTGGATAAAATATTTGGCAGATTAAAACAACCGGTCATTGAAAAAGTAATGGTTTATTCTTCTATGGGAGAGAAAAATACCGTCGCAGAAATGGAACATATTGCGGCAGAATCGGTTCGGGTCGTCTATGATCAAATAATCGACCCGGAAAATGAAAGCCGGATTGAAGCCTATGTGGCGCAGCATAAACCCGACGTCCTGCTCTTTCTACCGGCATCCATGCAATTGGGGGCTCTTTTGGGAAATAGCAGCCTGGACGACCGCACACATAAAATGGACGGGCCGGTTTCCGGGTTGATGCACAGACTGGAAAAACAGTTTAATTCTTCGGAAAATACTTAGACTCTATATCGCAGGATCCGACGGGCTGTCGGGTGAACCGGATGGGTCGACTTTTCGGCTTTCTTTTTTGCGAAAGACCTTTGCCAATAAAGATGCCCCTTTCTCTTTTAACTGATCTGCGTGGTTCAGTACATAGCCAAACAGTCCAAATTCCATGGCAGCGCCAAGCATTCTGTTGAGTACGCGGTTTCCGGCGCGTCCAATCATTAACTTTCTCCCTAATATTCCAGACCCAATGCCAACGACAGCCTTGAGCAGGTCCTGCCGGTTAGCTGATGCGAATGTGGATTGCAAGCCATGCCTAATCAGATTTACAGGTTTGAGGCTGTCCATCGTAGCTGAAAAATGCTCCTTCAGCTCTTCCTTCTGCAAAGCGGCCTTTCTCTCAAGCTCCTCAATCTTTCTGTCCAATTCTTCCGCTGAAGAAATTGATAGCCTGGTTTCTGTTGCTTGGGCCATGAATCGCTATTTCAATAATTTTTTAATAATCAGGTTAGTGAGCGGCAACTTGATCCAACGTTCCCTGAAGATGAAAATCAGCAGTAACAGGAGGCCGTAGAAAGCGGCCACAATGAAAAAGCCCGTATAAGCTGACCCGATAAGCGATCCGATGTACAGCGCCAGGCCGATGCTAACGAAAAGAAGAAACAAGACGGCAAAGAAGATCAGCAGAACGACGGCCACAAGGGTTGACAGCGCATCCGACGATTTATCAACTGCCCTAAGTTTAGCAATCTCCAGTCTCGTATCTAAATATTCCTGGGATTTTTCAATAAGCGATTTGATTGAAGCGTCCTGATCCATAGGTCAATTTAATACCCGACAAAGATACTACTTTAAGATCCTGTGAAATTTGTTTTCAAGGCCATCTATAAATTCACTGAATCTTTCCTTAAGATCTTCCCCTAAATTATTGCCCTTCTTTATCAGTCTGCGCCCAAACCTGCGATTCTTTCCCGAGTATAAAAAAAAGCTGACTACCGCTCCGGCCGCCAGGCCGGTTAATATCCCGGCTACCATTTTTCGACTATCCATAGCTTATTTCTTTTTGTCTGGTAAAAGGGCAGTAAAAATCAGGCCATTGACTATTCGTTTAAGCGCTTGATAACAGATAAAATGTGGAATGAAATAGCGATTTGGAGAAATTCCCCGATTTGGGCAATTTGTTCTACGGAATATGCTGTTCTAGTACTGAAAACCGGATGATTTCAGTTGCAAATTTTTTGGTTCCCTATTTGTTTTATCACCCTAAACGGAAACTATTATCCCCATATCAATAAAAACGAAGAGGCATGCTTAAACAGCTTCAGTCGCAAAAGCTACAGCACAAAATCCTGCCACATCATATTGCCTTACTTAACCTGCTTCACCTCGATTCATTGGCTCTTGAACAACGCATTGAAGACGAGATTAATGAAAATCCGGCGCTTGAGGAAAGCCTAAGCGGAGATGATTTGTCTGCGGATAAATTCAACAAGGATACAGTTCAGGATTTTCAGAATTGGGAGG
>DASZRP010000265.1:0-8104 GCA_035548895.1 Puia sp.
CGCGGGGATCACCGGGAAGACCAATATTAAAAGCCACGAAGTGTCTTCAGAGAATCTCCGTGCTGTGTTCGATGTGAACTTCATGGGTTCTTACCTGACTTCAAAATATGTGTTGCCCTGGATGTTAAAAAGAAATTATGGGCGCATTTTGCATATTGCTTCCATTGCCGGCAAGGAAGGCAATGCGGGGATGCTGGCTTATTCCGCTTCCAAGGCGGCGGTGATCGGGATGACTAAGGTACAGGGCAAGGAATATGCAGAAACAGGAATTACCATCAACGCCCTGGCGCCGGCGGTGATCCGGACACCACTCGTGGAAGTGATGCCAGAAGAACAGGTGAAATATATGACCGATAAAATCCCGATGAAACGTTGCGGCACGCTGGAGGAAGTGGCCGATTGTGCGGCTTTTATTATTTCTCCGGCAAACAGTTTCACTACAGGATTCACCTTCGATTTGTCGGGCGGACGGGCGACTTATTAAAAAGCATCTATGGCGACGAAGAAAAAATCCGGTTCATCCGAAAAGATCACTATCGGTGTGGTGGGCCTTGGGCTCATGGGGTGCAGTATCTGCACTTGCCTGCTGATGGCCGGTCATCATGTCGCGGCGGTAGCGCCCATCCCGGCCGATCTGGATCATGCAGAAGAGCGTATCCGCGAACATTTGAAAAGATCGCGGAAGGAAGGCCTTATCAAGCAGGCTCCCGGAAATTATTTGAAAAAGCTGAAGCTGACGGAAGATTATAGCAAGCTGAAATCCTGCGGGCTCGTTATCGAATGCACGTTGGAAAATCCGGATATCAAGAAAAAAGTATATGAGCTGATCGAATCGCATATTGCCGACGGTGCTTTGCTCACCAGCAATACTTCGGCTATCCCGATCAGCATGCTTCAATCGATCACTAAACATCCGGAACGTTTTTTCGGGTTGCATTGGGCCGAGCCTTCGCATACCACCCGCTTCCTTGAAATCATCTGCGGAGAGAAGAGCGATATCAAAAAAGGAGAGGCGCTTTACGACCTCACCTGGACCTGGGGCAAGGAGCCGACGCTCGTAAGGAAAGACATCCGGGGATTCATTACTAACCGGATCATGTATGCGATGTACCGGGAAGCTTTTTACCTGGTAGAGAATGGTTATGCCACAGTAGAAGACGTGGATCGCGCCTGCCGCAACAATGCCGGTTATTGGATGACCCTGGTCGGCTTGTTCCGATGGATGGATCTGACGGGAGTGCAGGCCTATCATACGGTAATGAAAGATCTGTTCCCGACACTCAGCAATTCAACCACGGTGCCGAAGCTGATCGACGATATTGTGCAGGCCGGCGGCCGCGGCGTGGCCAATGCCAAAGGCTTTTACGAATACAGTAAAGAAGAGGCAAAGCTTTGGGAAGAAACTTTCCGTGAATTCTCTTATAAGATCCGCAAACTTGCTCTTCAGTATCCTGCCGACGTGGTGAAGAAGAAGCTGAAGAAATCTTAATCTCCTTTCAACTCATTGTCGAAGCCCGCATTGCCCGTTGCCGTACTGCCGCTCTTGTCGAGATTCCAGACAGACGTGAGCAGGTACGGAGAACCATTTGCCGCGTCCCGGTTCAGGTAGCGGCAATCGATGATCCGGGTTTCTCCGGGCGCCAGGGAAAAATAGTTGTCGTCGAAGATGACCGGCAGGATATCCGTTCCGTTTTTCCGGTTGAGCATCCGCAGGTGAACAAAGAAAGCCACTGCCGAACCGGTGTTGCTGATACGAATACGTTGTATCGTGGAATCTCCGTCTTTTTTCGTGATAAAGCTGGTTTTGACCGGCGTGAGCTGCAGGCGTTGCAAGGCCTGGTAATTCGTGTAAGCCTTCTGAGGTGTATAGTACCAGGTTGATTTTTTCCATTCTAATGAATCATCGGCAGCGGAAAGCCAGTACCAGTTGATTGAAATCTGTTTCCCGTGCTTGTCCCGCAACGAGAGCCTGAGCAGACCGAGTGAATCGGCATCAAACTGCTGTGGTACCTCAAAGCATCGTTGTATAGCGTCTCCGGATACGCCATAGTTTCCCGAGCGACTGAATTGCGGTTTCCCTTTACTGTTATAGAGGATAGCGGAGACTTTCAATGAGTCGGCCGCCGCGGGCAGGGAATTGCTGATGATCACTTCATGCGATTGGTAGGAATACTGCACATGAAGCGGTTCCAGCGCTTTCTTTATGCCGAAATAAGTGCCGGCGGGATAGAGATAATAATCGTAGGTATGCCAGATCAATCCCGGCCAGGGGTTGCTGAGCATCCATTGCACCACACCGGTGGCGCGGTTGTATTTATTAAGTCCGTAGGCCTCCATCATGGCGCGGTGCGCCTCATAGTTCTGCGCCTGCGCTTTGGCGACAAAATTCCTGATCGAAGGCGCGGGTCCGTATCGCGCTTCCAGCGCGCTGTTAAAGAAATCGGTTTTCCCAAACTGCATGGTGCCGCAATGATAGTGCCAGAGACTGTCGTTCACCGAGAGAGAATCTTCGGGAATAAAGCGCAGCAGGCTTTCCATAGGTGGAATGGATGGCCCTGGCGAAATTTCTGTTGCAAAACCCCAGGCGCCTCCGTGCCTGCCCGAATCGGTTTCCCAGTATATGGGTGGCACCCAGTCATACGGGCCGTTCATCTTTACACCGCTGCGGCCGGAGACTTTCGACACTTCAGCGGTTGCCGTGGCGAGAATGGGGTTAGGCCATTTCAGCTCCTTTTCAATTTGCAGATAATCTTTTTCAACGGTCGTGTCGCGTGGCGGCATATCGCTGCCATTCAGCCAGACGAAGATGCAGGCTTTATTGCGCAGCCAGTACATGACGCTTTTGGCGGATTCCATCGCAACATTGCGCTTCGTGCTGTCCCAGAGTTCGGGATATTGCCAGGCGCCGCAGCACATCCAGCCGGTCATCACGAGCAGGCCGTACTGATCGCAGAGCTCATAAAAGCGATCGTCTTCCAGCTTGCCCTCGGAACGGATAATATTCATGTGCATGTCGCGCACCAGCCGGATCTCCTGTTCCTGTCTCTCTGAACTGCGTCGCTGGAAAATATCAGGGGCCCAGGCCGCGCCACGTAGTAGTATAGGCTTGCCATTGATGATGAATTTCCGGCAGGCCGTATCGATCATTTCCGAAGTCACTTCCCGTATGCCGAACCGGTCGCTGGTCATACCACTCAGCTTTCCCGAAACGACGGCTTCGATCCTGATATCGTTTAGCAGTGGCTTTCCGTATTGCCAGGGCCACCAGATACGCGGGTTTTTTATGTTCAGCGTTTTATACTGTTCTGGCGAAAAATGAATATTCCTGCTCTCGTGTGGCGCCAGCACAATTTCCTGCTGAAAGCCGATGCTGTCGTTGATCCTTCCCTTCACCAGGGCGCGTGCCGGCTGATCGGCATAATTCACTAATTCGGCGTCCACTGAAAGATGCGCGACCTGCAGCGAAGGCAGATCAAATTTTGTGGTGACGAGCGGATAGCGGACCGCGACCGGTTCAGCCGTACCAATCTCCACATCGTTCACGATGCCGCCGTTATAGTCGGCAGGGTAATGGATCCAATCGGCATAGTCGATCGCCAGGTCGCCGCCGCGGCGGTTGGGATTGATGGGCCGGGCAATCTGCAGAGCCAGAACATTCTCACCGTTATGGTGAATGTATTTGGTGATATCGAATTCAAAGATGCGATAGGGACCGATCACTTCATTGGAGTCGGCGACCAGCGTACCGTTTATCCAGATGTTTGCCCGGTAGTTGATGCCATGCAGAATGAGCCGGATTATTTTTCCTTTGTCCGATCCAGGCAGCGAAAATGTTTTTCTGAACCACCAGGGTTTGTTGAATTCCGGACCGGCGATCTTTTTCAGGTTGTCTCCATAAAAAGGGTCGAAATCATATACTTTGTTCTTCAATAATCCGGCAATGACGGTGGTTGGGAGGCTGACGGGGTACCAGCCCGAGGTATTGAATTCCGCCGCGGTGATCGCCGCACCGCCGGCGCTAACGCTCATGGACGACTGCATCTGCCAGCCTTCACGAAGTACGGTATTGCCATTCTTATTTTTTTGCGCTGTCAACTGAAAGGCCATAGCCAGGCATAACACCAGGATTCCTGTCTTTTTCATACTGCTGGATTGAGCGGCAATTTACAACGAAAAGATACCCCGCTGTTCAGTCTTACGGTTCATTCGCCCCGACACAGATTAAAAATTATTTTAAAAACCATCCCGGGGCTTTTCGCATAAATTTACCCTGCCCAATCCCCGTTTATGCAACGCAACTACTATATCGTCAGCCTCATCATGCTGACCTTTTTCGTGATCTCTTTTCTGACCAATGTGATCGGCCCGCTGATCCCCGATATGATCAGCGGATTTCATCTTAGTCTCACCCTGGTAGCCCTGATGCCTTTTGCTTTTTTTATCGCCTATGGTGTGATGTCGATTCCCTCCGGCATGATGGTGGAAAGATTCCGGGAGAAGAAGATCATGATCGCCGGTTTTGTCGTAGCCTTTGCGGGATCTCTTTTGCTTGCGCTGATCCCGGATTATTTTACAGCTATGCCTTCCCTTTTTCTTATCGGGTGCGGCATGGCGATGCTGCAGGTGGTGATCAATCCCTTATTGCGCACGTCTGGCGGCGAAGAACATTATGCTTTCAATTCCGTATTAGCGCAGCTGATCTTTGGCCTGGCCTCCTTCGTCAGCCCCCGCGTTTATTCGGCGCTGGTGCAGGGATTGAAAGGAGAAAGCTCCGGTGGACTGATCGGCGGGCTGAAGCGGGTGGTACCTCCGGCGCTTCCCTGGATCTCGCTGTACTGGCTGTTTACGGTGGTTTGTCTCGCGATGGTACTGATCATCGCGATCTCGAAGTTCCCGAAAGTGGAGTTGAAGAAAGAGGAAGAAGTGGGTCCCTGGCAAACACATCTCCAGTTATTCCGGCAGCGGGTGGTGATCCTCTACTTCATCGGCATGCTTTGCTATGTGGGAACCGAACAGGGGGTGGCCAACTGGATATCGCAATTTCTTTCCACTTATCACGGTTACGATCCGCAAACGGTGGGCGCGAATGCAGTGTCTGATTTCTGGGGACTGATGACAGCCGGCGGAGTGGTCGGCCTCATTCTGCTTAAGTTTATGGATAGCCGGCGTGTGCTCATCGCCTTCACACTGCTTGCCCTGGTCTGTCTCTCGGTTGCCTTATTCGGCCCGGCTGCCAGTTCGCTCACGGCTTTTACACTGGTTGGTTTTTTTGCTTCGGTCATGTACCCCATCATTTTCTCGTTAGCCCTGAATTCAGTCAGCGAACATCACGGTTCCTTCTCCGGCATTCTGCTGACCGGCGTCATTGGCGGAGCCATCGTTCCGCTCATCATCGGCTGGCTGGGCGACTGGCTGGGACTTCGTTCGGGCATGTGTTTTCTGTATCTTACCCTGGGCTATATCCTGAGTGTGGGTTTCTGGGCGAAGCCTATTATTACCAACAAGACGATTTCCCTGACGTCGGGAAACCGGGAAAAATAATTTAACGGATGGAAGCGGTAATCGGCATAGATCTCGGCGGCACCCAGGTACGCGGCGGATTGGTGAAAGCGCAGACGGTGCACGATATCCGGTCGGCGCGTATCGATCCTCAGGCTGAAGTGAGCGCAGTGATGCAGGATATTTTCGATGTTACCGATCCCCTGATGAATGAGGAAGTTAAAGCCATCGGCATCGGTGTGCCAAGCGTGGTCGATACGGAGACCGGCGTTGTTTACGATGTATACAATATTCCTTCCTGGAAGGAAGTGCCATTGAAAAAATGGATGGAAGACAAATACCGGGTGCCTGTGATCGTGAACAACGATGCGAATTGCTTTGTGTTGAGCGAATATTATTATGGTGTGGACAAAGGCCATGCTTCGATGATCGGTTTAACGATCGGCACGGGATTGGGCGCCGGTGTCATTATTCACCATAAGCTGTATGCCGGCGCGAACTGCGGCGCAGGTGAATTCGGCTTAGTGGAATATCTTGATAAATACTATGAGTACTATGCCTGCGGACAGTTCTTTCAAAACGTGCATGGGGTAGACGGAGAAGTGGTATACAAAAGAGCCGTATCGGGTGAACCGGAGGCTTTGAACATGTATGAAGAAATGGGGACCCATTTAGGGCATGCGGTCAAAACGATATTGTACACTTACGACACCGACCTGATCGTACTTGGCGGTTCGGTGCGCAAGGCTTTCCCTTATTTTTCGGAGAGCATGTGGCGCGTGATCCGGACCCTCGCATACCCGAGGACGGTAGAAAAGTTGCGCATTAGCGTTTCTGATCTCGATCACGGTGGCATTTTAGGCGCTGCGGCGTTATATTACGACTCAATCCGGTAGTTGCCTCATTGTTTCAGGCTGTCATACCTTCCCGGAGAGGGCAGGTAGCCTTTGTCCCGCAAAATCACTGCTAACCGGTCGTAAAAGCCAGGATCATCCGGGGTAACGCTGGCGAGGCCATCTACGTAGCGGTTATACAAGCTGAACAGGGCGGCGATCAGCACCGTATCATGAATTTCAAGGTCGGTGGCTTTTTCCTTTTTCGCTTTTTCGATGAGGGCCGGTGTTACGTTTTTCCCGCTCTGCTGAACCGCGCGGGCGATGTTAAGCAGGGCTTTCATCTTTTCACTCACAGGTGCATCAGCCGGATGGAATTTTGCTTTTTCAGCAGTCGCTTTGTCGCCGAGCAGCAGGTCTGCAGCGGCGGTATGTGCTGCTGTGCAGAAGCGGCATTCATTTCCGAAGGAAACCACCGAAGCGATCAATTCCCTTTCTCCTTCCGTTAATGTCGATTCACCGCGCAGCAGGATATGGGTCAGCTGACGGATCGGCAAGGCAGTATCTTTCCGGTAGTCGAGCAGGCCTGTAATGCCGGGCAGATCTTTGTTGAGTTCGATATAGGGCATCGATGTTGATTTAGGAGAATAAATTTAAAGAAAAGCAGGGAAACCCATTCCCGGACGGAACCTTTGCGCTGACCTGGCGATGATGCAATAAAAAACCCGTCTCGTTTCAAACGAGACGGGTCTGCTTATGTATATATGAGAAATCAATAGCCGGGGTTCTGGGTCAGCAGCGGATTGAGGTCAAGCTCGGTCTGCGGGATCGGCCACAGCAACTGATAAGGCTGCACATTATAGTTCAGGTTATTTCCGTTACCGTCTTTCTGCGCGTTCATCACCTCAAGCGCTCTTCCGGTTCTCAACAGGTCGAACCAGCGATGCCCTTCGAAGGCCAGTTCGAGCCTCCGCTCTTTTTCTATGGCCAGAGTCATGTCGGCCTGGCTTGCGGCGGTTGTCGGCGCCAGGTTTACCCTGGCGCGCACCTGGTTAACTAATGCCGCCGCATCGGCGACGTCTGAATTATTGTTATAAGCTTCCGCACGGAGCAAGAGGATGTCGGGCAGGCGAAGGATGTACATGTCGTTGATCCCGTTGGCAGGGTCATTATACTTGGTGAGAAAAGGATAATGACCGTAGTTGGTCCAATACTGATCGCTCCACTGGCCCGTAATGTCTAAGAAAGTGATGGAATTGTTCAGCCGGATATTGTCGCCTTCTGCCATAAACGCGTTCACCAGATCATTGGTCGGCGTATTGAATTTCTTCCATCCGCCGCCTTCATAATCGCCGGTAGAACCTCCGACCCAGATCGAGGGCGCCCAGTTGCCGACAAAATCACCGGCCCCATAACCGTCGAAGTTCATCTCCCAGATCGCCTCACTATTGTTCTTGTGGTTATTGTCCCAGAGGTTGGCAAAATTGGACACCAGGGAGTAGTGTGGAATAACCTGATCGCAATAATAGGCCACTGAATCCCAGTTAGCCGGCGATTTGGTAGCCCAGACCTTCGCCAGCAGGGCCATGGCAGTGCCCTTGGTTACGATGAACTTGCTGGGATCGGCTCCAACATCGCGCGTGTTATCTTTGGCAAACCAGAGATCGCTCAGGATCTGGTCGTAAACAGAATCGACAGACGATTGAGGTACAACGGTGGATTTGATCAGGGTTTCCGAAGTGGTTTCATCCGGCGGTATAAGCACCAGCGGC
>DASZRP010000266.1:0-7555 GCA_035548895.1 Puia sp.
AAGGTCCAGTTTGCTCCATGCCATAGACCGCTCAGGATAAAAACGACAATGATATTAAAGATATACCTGGTTAGCCTGACCCGATCGCCGCCCAAAGGAAAATAAACATAGTCCCTGAACCATTGGGAAAGCGTGATATGCCATCGTCTCCAAAAATCCCGGGCGGAACTCGCGAGATACGGTTGTTTGAAATTTACGGATAGGTTGAATCCCAGTGTTTTGGCAGTGCCCAGTGCGATCAAAGAATATCCGGCAAAATCACAGTAGATCTGAAAGGAATAAAAGAAAGTTGCCGTAATCAGTGCCAGCCTGCTGTGAACGGACGCATTTCTGAATACATAGTCTACGTATATGGCAAGCCGGTCGGCAACGACCACTTTCATGAAAAATCCCCGGAGCATATATTTAAGACCGGCAATGATCCCGATATAGTTTATACGATGTGTTTGATGGAATTGCGGCAGTAGATTTTGAGGGCGCTCAATGGGGCCGGCGACCAATTGAGGGTAAAACATAACATACAAGGCATAGATATTCAGATTTTTTTCTGCCTTTTGATTTCCCCGGTAAACTTCAATCGTATACGACATGGCCTGGAAAGTATGGAAAGAAAGCCCTACCGGAAGGGCCCAATACCAGTAAGAAAACAATTGAGTACTATGACTAAAATGTCCGCTAATTGAATTAATATTCTCAACAAAGAAATTATGGTATTTGAAGACGGCAAGAATGGAAAGATTGCTGAAAATACTAATAAACAAAAAGAATTTCCGGCTATTGCCTTTTGCCTGTTCTATGAGGCGGCCGGCCATATAGTCTATCCCGATGATCAGAAAAAGAACCAGCAGGTAGGCTGGAATCAGAAAGGCATAAAAAAAACAACTGGCAACCAACAACCATGCTAACTGCCATTTATGATTCAATGTGTAATACGTTACCGTAACACAAATAAAAAAGATTAAAAATGGGAATGAGTTGAATAGCATCTGTCGTAAGACAAACATACTATTTTATCAGGCTCCGGCATTTTCTGTATGGTACACCCCTGCTCAGCGGGGAAATATCGACTTGACCGGAATTGTGGCACCTACTCCGATCTCAGCAGATTAACCGGGCTTAACCGGGATGCTCTGATAATTTGAGTACTCACCGTGATCAACGCAATAACCATAGTTGCTGAACCGGCGACGACAAATACCCATCCGGAGATACTGGTTCGATATTCATATTGCTGCAACCAGTTTTGAAGAAAAAGCCAGGCGATGGGCGTGGCGATCAGGCAGGATATGAGTACCAGGGTGATAAACTCAGCCGATAGTAAAACCCAGAGATTGACTACGGTGGCGCCCAGCACTTTTCTGACGGCTAACTCCTTTGTCCGCTGTTCGGCAATAAAAGACGCCAATCCGAATAGCCCCAGGGAGGCGATGAATATGGCCAGCATGCAAAAGATCGACGATAAATTCCCGATATGCTCTTCGTTAGAGAATTTGAAATTATAGGCGTCCTGGGTAAATGCAAAGTCAAACGGGTTTTCCGGATCATAATTTTTAAACACGGTTTCTATTTTGGATATCGCCAGCGGAACGGGCAAATCCTTTTTCAAACGAGCCGTGATCACGCTGATCTTTAGGTTAGATAACGTAAAGAATGTGGGCTGCGATGGTTTATAGGGAGATTCCATCACCATATTTTTAACGACCCCGATAATCGGATGATCGGCATCATGCCAGTGAATAACCTGCCCCACGGGATTTTTCAATCCCGTAAAACGGACCGCAGCTTCATTCAGAATATAAGCGCCGCTATCGGCGGGGAAGTCTCTCGAAAAATCCCGGCCGTCCAGTATAGTCCAATCGACCGTTTTTCCAAAATCATAGCTGATGAAGAGGGTCCCGACAATCCCCATCATATTGGGATCCTTCCCTTTCCAGCTATACCCGATCATGGCATTTCGTACTTCGGTAGAAGGACTGGATGATTCGGCGGCGTTCTCCACCGCACCCGTCTGCAAAAGGTCATGCCGCAAGACGTCAAAATGCGACCGGATGACCTCGGAGTTCATATCGATCGTGATCAGTCGTTCCGGAGAATACCCGATGGGTCGTTCCCTGGCGTACTGAATTTGCTGGTAGACGATGACCGTGCCGATGATCAGGGAAATGCAGACGGTAAATTGAAAGACGACCATGACTTTCCTTGGCAGCGCGGCAGACTTTCCCGTTTTGAAGTTTCCTTTTAAAACTTTTACCGGATTAAATGCCGAAAGAAAGAAAGCCGGATAGCTGCCGGCAATCAGCCCGGTAAGCAGGGTGAAACCGACAATGCAGATCCAGAATAGAAAATTCGCGAATGGCATTTCCAATTCCTTACCCGCTAAACGGTTGAACATCGGAAGGGCCAACCAGGCAAGCGCCAATGAAAAGATCGATGCGATGAGCGTTAGCGCAATCGATTCGGCAATGAACTGTCGGATGAGTTGAGTTCTGGATGAACCCATGGTTTTCCGAATGCCCACTTCCTTCGATCGTTTCTCGCTTCGGGCCGTGCTCAGGGTCATGAAATTAATGCAGGCTAATGCTAAAACAAATATTCCGATGATCCCAAACAGCCGGACAAACTGGATGCGGTTCACCTGGTTTCTTCCTTCGCCTTTAAAATCGGTGTAGAGATGCCATTTGTCCATCGGATGAACCATCAGTTCTTCCCAGCTGCCTTTGATATGGGGTTTGGTGAGATCCTTTATTCGTGAAGAAATGGCTTTAAAAGAGCTGTTTTCATTCACCTGCACAAACAACTGAAAATGGTGATTGGTCCAATCGTCGCCAAGCGTATTTCCAATATTATTTTTATTCGTCCAGGCGCTTAGGAACTGTACGCCCCGGAAGTCTGTGTTGGCCGGAAGATCTTCGTATACTCCTGCCACTTTCAGGTCGAATTCGTTGTTAAACGAAATCGTTTTGCCGATCGGGTCCGTGTTTCCAAAAAGGCTTTTGGACAGCGCTTCACTGATCAGCATCGAAGAGGGATCGTTAAAACTGGTGTAATTCCCTCTTTTCATGTTCAACGAAAACATAGATGGAAGGGCGGCTTCTGCCCAGTATCCATAGGCGTTGATCTTTTTATCTCCCACCAGGAGACCGGCATTCAGTTCCCCGATGAGCGCAGCTTTTTTAATTTCCTGCGGATAATTGGTTCGCAAAGCCTCGGCGATGGGTACGGAAGAAAACTCTGCTGTGATCGTTTCCCCATTGAACGTCTCGATCGATGCAATTTCTCCAAGCTGTCTGTGGTTTTTAAAATAATGGTTGAAAGAGACTTCATCCCAGACCCATAAGCCGATCAGTATGGCAATCGACATTCCTACTGCCAGGCCTAATAGGTTGATGGTCGTAAAAACCTTATTCTTAACTAAATTCCTGACACAAATCCGGATATAGTTTTTGATCATGCGGGATGCTTATAGGGTTAAAGATATAACTAATTTATTAGTTATATCCATTCGACGGATTTTTTCTTTACCTCCACCCGGTTGCTAATTTTTGTTTTCGTAATTTTTGCGAGGCGTTGGACCGGATGATGGAACGATGCTCTAAAATGATCATTTTGGAAATACTTATAGTTTTATTGATCGTCATTATCCTGTTGCTGGTGGTGGTCATATTCTTAGGTTATAAGGCATCGCAGCGAAAAGAGGATTCGCGCCTGAATGAACTCAAATTCAATATAGACGCGATAAAGGCAGAATTTCCCCGGATTACTGCCGCGATTGCATCAGAAATTTCAACAAACCGGGTAGAAGGCAATACGGCGCTGAAACAGACGAGAGAAGAATTGACCAGTTCATTGCGGATGTTTTCGGAGGTGGTCACCAGATCAATTGGTACCATTAATGAGTCCCAGAAGAATCAACTGGAATCATTTGCAAAAAATCTGCATACACTAACCCAATCGATAGATGAAAAACTGACAAGCCTTACTAAAACGTTGGAGCAGAAGATCGAGGCCATGACCACCACATTGCAAACCGGATTGAAATTCATGCAGGAAGGCAATGAAAAGAAGCTGGATGAAATGAGAAAGACCGTAGATGAGAAATTGCATGACACTCTGGAGAAACGGTTGGGCGAATCTTTCCGGTTTGTAAGCGAAAGGCTGGAAGCGGTTCACAAGGGGTTGGGGGATATGCAAAATCTTGCAGCAAATGTCGGCGACCTGAAACGGGTAATGTCCAATGTAAAGTCCAGGGGCGTATTGGGTGAATATCAGTTGTTGAACATATTAGAGGATTTGCTGACCCATGATCAATACGAGAAAAATGTGAAAACAAAGGAGGGTTCCGGCGCCCTGGTTGAATTTGCGATAAAAATGCCGAACGGCAAGGATGCTCAGAAATCGCTTTGGCTGCCGATCGATTCTAAATTTCCGAAGGAGGACTACGAAGCCCTGGTAGCTGCCTACGAAGAGGGAGATGCCGAAAATCTGGATGCCTTGCGCAAGGCGTTCCGGCAGGGGATCATCAAAAACGCCAGGGATATTCGGGAAAAATATATCGATCCGCCAAACACCACCGAGTATGGTATCATGTTTCTGCCATTTGAAAGCCTGTATGCCGAGGTGCTGAGGACGCCGGGTTTATTTGAACAAATTCACAAGGACTATAAAATAACGATCACGGGCCCTACAACATTAAGCGCGTTGATTAACAGCCTGCAAATGGGTTTCCGGACACTGGCCATCGAAAAGAGAAGCAGTGAAGTGTGGGATTTACTGGGGGCTGTTAAAACGGAATTCACCGCCTTTGGCGATGTGCTGGATAAAACGCAAAAGAAATTACAGGAAGCGAGCAATGTTATTGACAAAGCAGGCATCCGGACAAGAGCTATTGAAAAGAAGCTTAGAAAGGTGCAGGAATTACCGGTGGATCAATCCGTAAAAATGATTGATGAAATTGAAGATTCGTTCAGTACGGATGAGACTGGAGCTGATACTTAGTCGACCTAAACCGAATGCCTTGAAACTTACCAGACGCCGCACTTACCTCGTTATTTTGGGCCTTGGCTTCCTCCTTTGCCTGTTATACCAGTCCGTCTGGATTTTTAGTCGTACCACGACAGCCCGGATCGAATCTTATACCACTGACAAGCAGAGTCGCTCCGGACCCAACAAAATGTGGGCTTCTTATACCGTGGATTATGAAACTTACTACGAATCTTTTCTGATCGATGGTTTCGATGTTCAAAGGAAATATTTCCGGGTTCGTTATCTCGTCTTCAATCCCGGTATTTCGAGATCAGACAATTTTGCAAGCAACTGGGGCTCGGAGATCATGTTTTTCATTATATGGACCATTATTACGTCCATCGTGTTCACCCGTAAGGATATCGTATCGGCCGATGCGGTCTTTATTGTCCGGAGGCGATGGCCTTTTGTCAGCATGTCCAACAATGAAATAAAGGGCTATGATGAACACAATGTCGGGCGCGAGTCACTCAGCGTCTCGCAGCAGGCTTTGAAGGTGAAACTGGAGGCTGAGCAAAGAATTTCTAAAGAGGAGGTGGCGGCAAGCGTTTATAAGTACAACCCAAACGCGATCGGTATTATCGTTGCTTATCTGTTTTTGTTTTACTGGTTTATCCGTACCTATTTATTGGAGCACATGGGCTATTCAACTATTTTTATTGTCGGCTCCCTCCTGATTTTTGTTCCGCTTTATATTCAAAATACCAGGAACCCCGTTTTTAAAATGAAGATACCGAACCAGGGCAGTCTCGTATTTTCTTCCAGGGGCATAACCTATAAAGGCAACCTGTTTGCCCTGGAAGATATTGAATCGGTCGTCGTTTACCTGGAATCCTTTTGCGGGTTTACTTACCGTGAGCGGGTCTCTACAGGAATGACTAAAACAACGAACGATGGCGATAACAACAAGATATCATTCAAATACCTGGGCGAAGTGTCTGACCTGACCTTTATATTGAATGCGGCGGAAGATTATTGGGCATTTAAAAACCTGATGAATAGTTGGGCTCAGCGTGGAACCAATGTTTTTCTGCAAAAAGTTTTTGAAGATGATTTTATTGTGCAGGAGATGATGCTTTTTTCATGAGACGTGTCGCGAATTTATGCGGGAAGGCGAAGATATAAAACAAGAGTACGTAAAGACCCAGCGCGACAGGTATGGAAAAATGATTGCCGGTTTTAAACCCCTGAATTCTTACTATATTTAATTCGAACGCCCCTGCGGCGGCAAATCAAACCAACTCGTCATGAAGCATAGCTATTTATTACCTGCCTCCATGGTCATACTCCTGGCATGCCAAAACGGGAATGAAAAGAAAGAAGCCCGGCCTGATCAGGCTTCGCAGCGCATTGGCTGTTACAGTACCAAAACAGCAGATAAAGACTGGTATGCTTCAGATAAAAAGGCGCCGCGGTTTGAGGGGCTGGAAGGAATTGATTTCAAAATCTCCACCAGCAATGAAGAAGCGCAGCAATATTTCAATCAGGGCATGATGCTGGCTTATGGCTTTAATCATGCCGAAGCGGCCCGCTCGTTCTACCAGGCCATCCGGCTGGATACGACCTGTGCCATGGCTTACTGGGGCTTTGCCTATGTGCTCGGCCCTAACTACAATGCCGGCATGGAAGAGGATAATTTTCAACGGGCGTACAAGGCAGTGCTTGCAGCAAAACGGTTCTCCGGCAACTGCACGCCAAAAGAAATTGCGCTGATTAATGCATTGGCTTCCCGGTATGCGGCAGAACCACCGGCCGACCGTAGCTCATTGGACATGGCGTATGCGACGGCCATGAAAAAAGTATATGAGAAATATGCGTCCGACCCCGATGTGGGCGCGCTGTACGCGGAAGCGCTGATGGATATTCATCCCTGGGACTTATACGACAAGAAGACAAAACAACCGAAGCCATGGACACACGAACTGCTGTCCGTTCTGGAACGGCTGATAAAAGAGCATCCCCGACACGCGGGCGCTAATCATTTCTATATTCATGCATTAGAGACTTCCGCTCAGCCTGAAAAAGCATTCGCCAGTGCGAGGTTGCTGGACTCGCTGGTTCCGGGCGCCGGCCACCTGGTGCACATGCCTTCCCATATCTACATCAACACGGGCGACTATCACCAGGGTTCTCTTTCCAATATTCGCGCCGTGGCAGTCGACAGCATTTATACAACGGCCTGTCATGCCCAGGGCGCCTATCCGCTTTCCTATTATCCGCACAACTATCATTTCCTGGTGGCAACCGCGACCCTCGAGGGCAGGCAGGCTCTGGCCTGGGATGCCGCGATCAGGTTGCAGCGGCATACGGCAGAAGATATTATGCGTGAACCCGGATGGGGAACCCTGCAACATTATTATTCCATTCCCTATTATATCGCCGTAAAGTTCTCGATGTGGGATACGATCCTGGCTATTCCGATTCCGGCAAAAGACCTCGTATATCCCCGGGCCGTCTGGCACTATGCAAGAGGAATGGCTTATCTGGGAAAACATGATTTGCCGAGTGCGCAAAAAGAATCCGACGCCCTCCG
>DASZRP010000267.1:0-15481 GCA_035548895.1 Puia sp.
CTGGAAAAAATTATCGTAGAAAGAATAGGTCTTGCCCTCGCCGGTAACATGATAAACCGGTTTACCATTCAGGTTGTCGAGCACGGTGGTAAAAGTGGCTTCTCCGGCGGCTATGTAGACACCGGCCAGGGTATAGTACACCCGGTAGGTAATGCTTTCATTGGCCTGGAAGGCCGTGTTCTTTACTCCGCAGAATTCCCCGTCCCCGGCCTGCAACGGAATCGAAAATGCCAATGTGATCAACAAACTGAGCCAGGCGAACGATCTCATTTGATTCTGAATAATTTGATCCTTAAAATTAATAAACTCCCGACCAAAGCCGGTATAATTAAATTGACAAGCCAGATGCCCAACGATACTGCAAGTATTCCCGTCGCATTGGGCGTAAACGCTTTAAAAATACGAAGACCTGCTTCCCAGCGGAGGCCCAGATCTGTCAGCAGCGTAAAAGAGGGAACAAAGGCCATCACCACAAACATGACACTAACCCCCATAAATACCTGCAAAGCGGAAACATTCACCCGAAACAAAGAAAACAACAGAAAATATTGCAAAAGAAATACCGCGTACCGGATTACCGAAAGCAAAAGTATTTTCAATAATAATCTGCTTTCAAAGTATTCCGGAATTGAAAATGATTTAACATATTTTTTCAGCAGCTTGTTCACCTGCGCTGCCAGCGGGTCGAAACGGAAATAAAGGGTGGCCAGGAGGATTGTGCACCCGCCGGTGATAACAAGGAATATCCTGACATAATAAGGCGTCAGCCAATCCACCGGATAAGGAAAACGAACCAGCAGAAATAATAGCAGACCGGCAAATCCCACGATCCCGGTGGTCAGGGTCTGCGCCATGCTGCAGACAATGGCAGGCGCAACAGCCTGCATTTTTTTCCCTTCATCCATGTACAGCATTCTTCCCAAATACTCTCCTACCCGGTTAGGTGTAAAAGCAGAGACACAGGCGCCGGCAAAAATGGAACGAAACGCAACCCGGAACCGGATGGGCTGGATGGGCGTAACAATCTGCTGCCATTTGAAGGCTTCCAGTCCCCAATTGACCGGCATCAGGAGAACCATTGCAAATAATTCCCATTGCTGATCACCGGTAATGGCGGCTTTAATTTGCCGGAGGGATTCGTGCCAGCCCGCCTGCTGTTTCAACTCCCGCGACACCTGCCAGAAAAGGAAGATCATCAGCAAAGGGCCTGCCAGATAATTGATTATTAATTTGATATTTTTGTTGAGCGCCACAATCAAAAATAGTTCTCCACTTGCAAAACAGTTCAAAAATCATTCTGGGCATCGATCCGGGCACTTTGATAATGGGTTACGGCTTGATTGCCGTTAGCCGCCAGCGGGTGGAACTGGTTGGCATGGACACTCTCAATATTCCCGCGAGACTGGATCCTTATAAGCGGCTGGAATTGATTTTTTTTACCGTGCAGCAATTGATCCGGGACCATCGGCCGTCGGACTTTGCCATTGAAGCCCCGTTCTTTGGTAAGAATGTGCAAAGCATGCTCAAGCTGGGCCGGGCCCAGGGCGTTGCCATTGCCGCGGCCATGCAGTCGGGTATACCCGTGACCGAATATGCACCAAGGAAGATCAAGCAATCGATTACGGGAAATGGCAACGCCGGTAAGGAACAGGTGTGGAAAATGCTGCAGCAGATCCTTCAGATACGCCGCGAGATTGAGCGCCTGGATGCTTCCGATGCGTTAGCCGTTGCGCTCTGTCACCATTTCCAGGGATTCCGCCCCGAGACTGACAAAAAGTTCAGCGGATGGGATGCTTTTATTGCAAAAAACCCGGGAAGGGTAAAGCGGTAAGGGATGACAGATGATGGTTGACAGATGACAGGTAAATTCTGTCATCTGTCATCTGCCAACTGTCATCAACTATAAATTGGATATAATCAACCTCTGGACCTCACGAAACTCGGCGTCGCTCAATTTCAACTTTGGTTTCCTGAAGTTGAGATCGTCGATATGATCGATAGGAAGAATATGAATATGGGCATGCGGCACTTCCAGTCCGACCACAGCCATTCCGCAACGATTGCAGGAGAATGATTTCTCTATGGCTTTCGCGATTGGCTGTGCAAACACGAGTATTCGGGACAAATAATTTGTATCCAGGTCGAAGAATTTATCGACCGGTATTTTGGGGATTACCAGCACGTGACCCTTACGCAGGGGATTGATATCGAGGAAAGCAAAAAAATATTCATCTTCCGCGATCCGGTAGCTTGGAATTTCACCCTTTATGATCCTGCTGAAAATGGTCATGGGAAAACTAATTTTCAGACGCCAGCCTCAATCAGCTGAAGCGCTGGCGATCTTTCAGATCGTAATTTTTTCGACTACAAACTTCAACTTCCCTGCCGGCACATTCACTTCGGCAATCTCTCCAATCTGCTTTCCAAGCAGTCCTTTCCCGATAGGTGAAGAAACGGATATTTTACCCTGCTTCAAATCCGCTTCCTTTTCCGATACGAGATGATAGGTCGCCTGTTTCTTATTGTTGAGATTGGTTACCGTTACCTTCGTGAGTATAGACACTTTACTGGTATCGATGCTGCCCTCTTCGATGATGCGCACGTTGGCCAGATCCGATTCTAACTTCTGGATCTTCGCTTCAAGCAACCCCTGTGCTTCTTTCGCCGCGTCATACTCCGCATTCTCCCGGAGGTCGCCTTTCTCCCGGGCTTCGGCAATGGCCCTGGATGCCGCCGGCCTGTCCACAGATTTCATCCTCTGAAGTTCAGTTTTCAAATTCTGCAACGCTTCTTTCGTCAAATACGTTATTTCACTCATAGAATCCGCCTTACTGGTTCATAATAGAAAAGAAAAAAAATACAACGCCCCCAAAAAGAGAGCGTTGCATTTTTACAAATATAAGAAAACTACAGGCAATTAGATTCTGCCAAAATCTTGTCCCCGGTAAAAAGAAAAGGAAACATTCAACAGAAGATTATAGATTAACTTGTTGGCCACCAATAAAATACATGAGGAAATCCGGAATTTCTGTTTATTGTTTTAACATGGTTTTGTTATATACCCAACTTGTCTAACACAATTTTAGCCATCTTCACAAATGCTTCCGCACTGTATCCGGCAATATGCGGCGTTATGATCACGTTGCTAAAAGAAAGCAATCGGTTCAACTGTTCTTTTTCAGTTACCGTGTAGGCGTCGAGCTTTTCATTCTCCAGCACATCCAGCGCGGCGCCGGAGATCTGTTTGTTTTCAAGCGCCCGGATGATCGCCTCGTTATCCTGCGTTTTACCCCGGCTGGTATTTATGAAATACGGCGCATTTTTTAATGATCCGAAAAAATCATCGTTGGCCAGGTGATGTGTTTCTGCGGTAAGGGGAATATGCAGGCTGATCACATCGGCGTAACGGGCTAATTGGTCCATATTGGCTTCCTTGATATTGCCCTTTGAAAATCCGAATTTATACTTGTCATAAGCCAGTATCGTGACGTCGAAAGAGGAAAGCAGTTTGGCAAATGCGGAACCGGTATTCCCGAATCCGACGATGCCTATTGTTTTCCCTGTCAATTCGATTCCCCGGTTGGCATCCCTTATCCATTTGCCTTCGCGCACTTCCCGAAAAGCCCTGGGAATATTATTCATTATCCCTAACAACATCGCCAGCGCGTGCTCCGCTACGGCATTCCGGTTTCCCTCCGGGCTGCTGACGCAACAGATACCCTTCGATTCCGCAAAGGGAACATCGATCAATTCCATTCCGCTGCCTAAGCGTCCGATCCATTTCAGCGATACCGCCTGTTCCAGCAACTTACGATCTACCGTAATGCGGGTTGTAACGATCAGCCCTTCGATATCCGGAATGATCTTCTCCAGTTCCGGGTAAGTGATCGCCGGAAGGTGGATCACTTCATATCCCGCGGTTGTTAACCTATCGACCAGATAGGGATGAACCTTAGCAGTAATTACAACTTTTTTCATGGGTCTATAACCGTTGTTGCTCTAAATTAATGTTTCATTTAATTGTCCTCACGGCGGGCCGCGTTGCCCGGTTCATTCATCCGAAAAGTCAGGGCGGCAAAATCCGCGACGGAAAGCTGTTCGGCCCGTTTCATGAACAGCTCCTCCCGAAGTGCCTCTTCTGAAAATAAGCCGCGCAGCGCATTCCTCAGCATTTTCCTGCGCTGGTTGAATGCTGTTTTCACCAATATAAAAAAAAGCTTCTCGGACTTCACAATTACAGGATCGGTCAGCGGTTCAAGGCGTATCACCGCGCTTTTTACTTTCGGCGGCGGATTGAATGCAGATTCGCTCACTTCGAAGAGATATTCGACTTTATAGTAGGCCTGGATCAGGACACTGATAACGCCATAAGTTTTTGATCCCGGACCGGCAGCAACACGTTGCGCGACTTCTTTTTGAAACATGCCGATCACCCGCTCCACCTGCGCCCGCCAGTCCAGTATCCGGAACAGGATCTGGGTAGAGATGTTATAAGGGAAATTCCCGATCACCGTAAATGATCCGGCAAAAGGAATATCCATTTTGAGAAAATCCGCCTCAATTATTCCGGCTGACAGTGAAGGATAGCTGCTTTTCAGGAAGGTGGCTTTTTCATGATCTATTTCTACCACTTTGAGATCGACCTCTTTCAGTTCCAGCAGATATTTCGTTAAAGCGCCGGCGCCGGGCCCAATCTCGAGGAGGCTGGGAAACGGGTGTTTTTTCAGTTCGCCGATAATGCGCCGGCAGACAGTATCGTCTTTTAGAAAATGCTGTCCGAGAGACTTCTTCAAGGTCAACGGGGAATGCGTCACGCTGCAAAAATAAACGATCCGCTCAGCTATTAATCGTATTTTTATCCCTCAAAAAAACAGTCATGAGCAATCCGATTCAAAAACCGGCCATAGGGATTTCTGTTGGAGATATCAATGGAATAGGAACCGAGCTGATACTAAAATCATTCTCCGATAATCGCCTGCTGGAACTTTGCACGCCCGTGATCTTCGGGTCCAATAAATTGATCAACTTCTACCGGAAATCGATTCCGGATTCCAATTTAAATTATCAGCATATTAAAGATCTGTCACGCCCTTTCCCCAAACAGGTCAACGTGTTCAACTGCTGGGAGGAAGAAGTGAATATTACTCCGGGACAACTGAATGACACCGGTGGAAAGTATGCCATCAAATCACTGACGGCAGCGGTAAGCGCTTTGAAAGATAAAAAAATTCAGGGCTTGGTTACTGCTCCCATTCACAAGAAAAATATCCAGTCACCCGAATTCAGCTTTACAGGGCATACGCCTTATCTGCTGCAGGCTTTTGGCATGAAGGACGTGCTGATGCTGATGAGTGCCGACAATTTCAGGGTTGGGCTGGTTACCGAGCACGTGCCGGTTCACGACATTGCGAAATATATTACACGCGATATTATCCTCTCCAAGCTGAATATTCTCAGAGATTCCCTGATCAGGGACTTCGGCATCGATAAGCCGCGCATTGCGGTTTTGGGGCTCAATCCCCATGCGGGTGATGAGGGGTTGATCGGCCGGGAAGAAGAAGAAATCATCAAGCCGGCCATTAAAGACGCCAAGCACAATATGCTGGTGTTCGGCCCCTATCCTGCCGATGCTTTTTTTGCCCATGGCCACCAGTTGAAATTCGACGCTGTATTAGCTATGTATCATGACCAGGGCCTGATTCCCTTTAAATCCCTGGCCAACGGCGAGGGGATCAATTATACGGCAGGATTGCCGGCGGTACGCACTTCACCGGACCACGGCACGGCCTTCGATATCGCCGGCAAGAACAAAGCCGATCACCGCTCGTTCCTGGCTGCCGTTTTTGGCTGTCTTGAAATACTGGAAAAACGCCGCGAATATGCGGAGAATCATAAAAATCCGCTGAAGAAAATGGGCGCCGTTGTATTAGCCGGAGCAGAAGACGAAAAGATCGATGAGGGTTAAACTATTTTTTAAAATAGCGGTTTTGCCGCTTGCAAATGCAAAAACCGCTTTCTATCTTTGAAATCATCCCCAGATTTGATCGTTATCCCTTGAACTCATTCCCATTTCGGGACTTTCCTCCAATAGCCATTGAACATTCCTGATATTATCCGATCCCTTTTTTGTTGAACGACTGATCCCCTTTACGGCTAGGCATCTATTACATTGTTCACATTCAGAAACTCACAAAATGAAAAGGATTATCAGGTTCGCACTGCCGCTGTTCTTGTCTGTCGCCACAGGCCTGTTCGTTCACGCTAATACAAACGGTCTGGCGGATACAGCTAACAAGGCCACCCGCCTCACTTTACAGGGCAATTTCACTACGTTCAATGCAGAATACGGATGGAATTATTTTGAGCTCAACTGGAACAGCCTGGCCGCAGGCTTTGATCATTTCGAGATCGAAAGAAGCCTTGACGGGCAGAACTTCGAAAAATTGGGCGAGATAAAGGCTTCAGACATTACTTCCGGTCAGTATAGCTTTCGGGATCACTTTAAAACCTCAGTGGCCAGGAACAACGATTTCTACTATCGCTTAAAGCAGGTCCAGGCCGATGGCAGCTCAGTTTATTCAAAAATGCTTATCGCGCGCATGTATAATACCCGGACGCTGGCTTCGCTGAGCGTTACTCCGGACCCTGCGGCCAATGATATCCTGGTGAATGTACAGTTGAACCAGGACGCTTACGTGATGATGAAAGTGCTTGATGCTTCAGGAAATTTAATTTTGAAGGAAGGCCAAAAAGCAGGGACGGGATACAGCACGTATTCGCTGAACGACACGCACAATCTCCAAAAAGGACTTTATACGCTTGAAGTAACCGTAAACAGCAGGGAAAAGCTGGTGATGAAGCTGGCAAAAGGATAAAGAGAAGGCGGTTTGTTCATCCGGTCGCTAAAAAATGACAGCCCGAAAGAGCTGTCATTTTTAGTTTTTACCATTCACTCCAAGATAGCCCTGGAGGTTCTTTACATAATTATCGAACGCTTTTTTGCCGGCCGGCGTGATCCGGCAGAGGGTGCGCGGATAACTGTCCTTAAACTCCTTTACCACTTCGATATAGCCGGCCTCCCGCAGCTTATTGATCTGGACGCTCAGGTTTCCCGCTGTTGCATTCGTACGTTCCTTTATGGTCGTAAATTCAGCCTCCCGGCTGTTCATCAACAGAGAGACAACAGCCAGACGCAATTGCGAGTGCAATACGGGATCCAGATCCTTGAATTGATTCATCAATCGTCAAATTAGCAATCGAAAACCGGCAACCGGGAGCAACCTGCCTATTGGCATCTCGCCAGCTCTTCTTCTGCTCTTTGCTGCCCCCAATCGGGATATAAAGGTTTCGGATTTTGTTTCTTAAAAAGTTCAACCGCTTTTTCAAATATAGGCTTTGCCTTCGCTTTTCCTCCGCCAAATGCTTCCGGCGTATTGATCACACTTTCTCCCTGAAGGTAGTAAAGGCGGGGATTATCGGGGTCCAGTTTGAAGCCCTCCTGCAAATAATTGGAAGCCTGTTTTCCATAAGTGGCCCAGCGCGTTTGCGGGTCAACCATCATCTGCTGCGTGGCGGACATATTCCGCAGGGCATAGATCTCGGCATTCTTCTCGATCGCCTCGGCCTTATCGCAAAAGGCGTTGATCCTGGCGGAATTGGCGTCCTTGTCGAGCTTCGGATCAGTCCAGCCTGCAGTCGACAGGCTCAACCCGGCATAATAATAGGGCAGCCATTGGGTTTTTTCCGCATCGCCAATGCGCTCGAAGGTATTCGCCACCGCCTGAAAATCGGCCGTTGTTTTGGCCGCTCCGAATAACGAAAGATTTTTCTTCATAGCTTCCGCATACCGGTCGCTCTGCGCCTGGCCGCCAAGGCCGATCAACGTGCAAACCAAAATGATAACAGATTTCATAAAAGGATAGTTGTTAATGGTTATTAGAGATTATTATTAATAGCATCCTGTGTCCGGTCTACCCCCCAGCTCAAAAAGCAGCCAATAAAATAGAACCTTTCGGCGGGCGGCGTAACGGGCTCTTTGTACTGACCGTTAAAGGAATAATTATATCCATAGACCAGATTGTATCCAAGCACATTGCTCATGCTCGCGAAAAGAACGACAAAGGTCTTCGGGTTCTTCTTGCCGATGCTGGGAACATATTCCATGCTGAAGTTCAGACTGCTGTAATTTTTCGTGTATCCCTGATCGGCAGTATAATATTTTCCGCTGTTATTGATCATGAAATGGTAGTAAGGGCGGCCGGTGGCGAAGGTATAGGTCAGGTTAAAGCCGGTCTTCCAGTCTGTGATGAATTTCTTCATCACCACCGAAGCCGTATGTTTGGCGGCAAAGTCCGGAACGATCTTCCCGGGGTAGTTCATAAAATCACGTTTGGTGTCGAGATAAGAATAGCTGATCCAGTAATCGAAATTCTTAAAGGTTTTCTTATCGCGCCAGAAAATATCGATCCCTTTCGCGTCACCGCTGCCACTATTGTCGTAGCTGTAATAGAAATCGCTTAACGGAACGGTCTTGATCAGGTCTTTATACTTTTTATAGTAGGCTTCGATGCGAAAGATCTGATCGTGACTTACCTTTTGAAAGTTAAGGATATAATGGGTTGCCTGTGTGAACCCCAGGTTCTGTGTATAAAATAATTGCTGGTTATCGGCTTTCTGATAAAATACCCCGTAGGCAGCCGAGATCTGCGCGTCCCTGCCTGTTTTATACGCCAATGAAATGCGCGGCGCCAGGTCGGTTTTTTTTATCAGGGAAGAATACTCATAACGCAATCCGATCTTGGCCGCCAGTTCATTGGTGACATAAATATCCGTTTCAGCAAAGGCGGCGGGCATTTCGTCGTGGATATGTCTGGCTGTATCATTATACACCAGCGGGTTATTATTGTACCAATATTCACCGCCGAAGCGAAAGGCACTGATACCGCCCAGTTTTTTTTCGAAAACCGCTTTGCCCTGGATAAGGTCCTGCCGGTTCTTCAGGGTAAAGTTCTTTGCAAACATCCAGCCGATGCTGTCGGGATAGTAATGAGGTTGGTTATCCGGTCCCTGCACCTGTTGCTGAATATTGTCCAGATTAGTGCTGTAGCTCGCGCTCAGGTTCATCTTCCATCCATTATTGAGATATTCTTTCCAACTCAGATTGTTATACCAGTTATGATTGGTTACGTCGAAGGCATTTTTAAGATAGGCACTGTCAATATCGGGCCTTCTTAGCCCGAGCTGGTTATAGCTGAACGTCGTATAGTATTTGATCATTCCGCCGTGCTTTGTTTTGATCCTGAAATTGGCATCGCCGGAATGAAACTGGGGTATCCTGAAATAATCCGGACGCTGCGACACCATCGCGAAATAAAGTCCGGCGTTGACATAATTGTAAGATATGCCCCAGGAAGATTTTTTGTTTTTGGATAACTGCTGGGTGCCCAGGCCCGCGACGATCGGTGAAATGGATGCATCTATTTCCGATCTTTCGGGAAGATCGATTGACTCCAGCAATACCACGGAGGACAGGGCCTGTCCATAAAGCGCAGAATATCCGCCGGTGCTGAAAACGGTTCCCTTGAATAAAAAGGGGGAAAACCGGCCCCGGGTGGCAATGTCCGGCACACTGGTATAATAAGGATTGTTCACCAGGCTTCCGTCGATGAACTGCTTGGTCTCCTGGCCCGTGCCTCCCCGAACGAAAAGACCTTCCTGTTCGCCAACCTGCTGCGCCCCCGGCAACGTTTTTAATGCGGCAGTAATATCGGCGTTGGAACCTGCGGTGGTCGCCACATCCAGGGAGCTTAACACAGCGCCGCGCTTTGAGTCGCCGGCGGAAAAAGACCCGGCTGTGATGGTCACCGCCTTCATTTCGTTGGGCTCTTCCTTCAATTGAATTTCGAGGTGAATGGCCTTTCCTTTTAACTCGACCGGCTGTTCGAAAGACCGGTAACCAACCGAAGTGATTGTTATGGTTTGGCGACCGGTATCTGAGGCTTCAAAATGAAAATTACCGGATGAATCGGAAGTGGCTCCATCAAAACTATTCTTGATGGTAATGCTGGCGCCGGGAACCGGTTGACCTCTTCCGTCTTTCACCTTGCCCGAAATAGGCGTCTGCGAAAAGGCGAAGCCGGCAAAAGAGAAAAAGCCTAAAAAAAGGATAAGGTCTTTTTTCCGGCGGACAAGGCAGTTCGATATTGGTGAGCGCAAGAACATGATCGGTTGCATAGCCGTTTAAGGTTTTCTCCGGCCATTTACTTCACAAACATAAACTTGTTTATAATATAAACCAAATTTATCTGTTGAATGGCAATTCAGGTATTGACAAAGCGGACTGCAAAAGGATGACCGGAAACCGCCGCATTCGGCCAATAAATAAAAAGGCCCGGCTTAGAAAAGCCAGGCCGTTGTTGATCGTACCCTTTAAAACTAAAACTTAAATGCGTTTATATTTTTGCCGGCGGGAGCCGGTTCATTCCATACCATCATTTTGGTTTGCCATACCCGGTTAACGGGAACATCCATCGCAAGCGACCTGAACCACAGCGAATATTTCCTGGAGGCTGAATGGCTGGCCAACTTTCCGGTTTCAGCACCGAGCCGCACCACGATGCTGCTCACCTGCTTGTAGTACCCGCTTACCATGACATCCGTTGCGCCAACGGTTATCCCTTTGTAGTTCTTTACCGGCCCGTCGAATCGCTTTCCTTCGAACCTGGGATTTTTATTAAAGTCATTTAGATCCACCGCGTAAACAGCTGAATGGGCTTCTAACGAATAGTTCTGCATGCCATAAAAGGAAACAAATTCATGCAGGCTTTTGCCATCTCCGTCTATGTCCAACCCGGAAACAAAGAACTGATTCACATCTGCCGGCTGTTCCGGGCGTCCATGCTTAACAAAAGAGATCTTAAATTCCATCCACCAGCGGGTATGCGATTTCGCATATCCATTGTCGTAACTGATCACGGGTTGCCAGGCATCGTCGTAACCGGTTCCATTCACGGAGTCCTGTTCCGGGCCTTTCAGGTCGATGGCATCGAGGCTGACCCTGTCGCTGCTTTTTCCCTGAATGGTTATCAGGGCATCGAGGCCCGGGCCCACATTGGGAAACAAATAGGCGGCGCCGTTCTTCCCTTCGGCCGGATACCCTGCTGAACCGGCAAGCAGTTGAGGATCCTGGAAAACAGGTTCAGGCACCAGCGATTGCGCACGCGACGCTATGGATAAGATAAGGTAGAATTGAACCGAGGCAATTTGAACGAACAGCTTCCAACGCTTTGCGATCCGGGACAGCCAACCTTGCTTCATAACTGATTTTTAACCAACTGGGATTAATCATTATCCCATAGTTATTGGAAACAAAGGCCCTTCTGCCAAGAAATTGGAAGTATATATTGCTAACTAACTAAAAAACGCGATCAGGAAAATTGGAAGGGGAGTTTATCAGGAGATTGGTACGGGTGACTGACAGGACAAAGATTGCAAGCGTTTTTTAAAAATGCAAGTGTTTGGGAAAAAAAAGACGAAGAATTTTTTGAGCCGGGGAAAAAGATGACGGATGACAGAAAAAACTGTCATCCGTCAACTGTCATCTGTCAACTATTATTTGTACTGCGGGATCAGCTCATTGGCTAATGCGGTGGTTTTCCGGATCGATTCATCCGATAAACCGCCTTTCTTGAACTCAGCCAGCACGTCGGGCAGCTTATTCTCCATTTCCATCAGGAAATGTTCTTCAAATGCCTTGATCCGTTTAACCGGTACATCGCGTAAAAGTCCTTGTGTTCCGAGATAAATAATGGCCACCTGTTTTTCCACGGTCACCGGTGAATATTGCGGTTGCTTCAGGATCTCCACATTGCGCGCGCCTTTTTCCAGCACCACTTTGGTGGATGCGTCGAGGTCGCCCCCGAATTTTGCAAAGGCTTCCATCTCACGATACAGTGCCTGGTCGAGCTTCAGCGTACCGGCTACTTTCTTCATCGACTTGATCTGCGCATTCCCACCGACGCGGCTAACGGAGATACCTACGTTAATGGCCGGACGGATACCCGAGTTGAACAGGTTACCTTCCAGGAAGATCTGACCGTCGGTGATCGAGATCACGTTGGTCGGGATATAGGCAGAAACGTCTCCTGCCTGTGTTTCGATAATGGGCAATGCAGTGAGCGATCCCCCACCCTTTACGCGGCTCTTCAACGATTCGGGCAGATCGTTCATATTCTTCGCAACGGCATCGTCGCTGATGATCTTGGCAGCGCGCTCTAACAGGCGGCTATGCAGGTAGAATACATCACCCGGATAAGCTTCACGACCCGGGGGACGGCGAAGCAGCAGGGAAACCTCACGGTAAGCCACAGCCTGTTTGGACAGATCATCGTAGATGATCAGCGCAGGACGGCCGGTGTCGCGGAAGAATTCACCGATAGCGGCACCCGCAAAGGGAGCATAGAACTGCAACGGAGCGGGGTCGGAAGCCGAAGCCGAAACGATCACGGTATATTCCAGCGCGCCATTGTCGGACAGCGTTTTCATGATGCCAGCAACAGTGGATGCTTTCTGGCCTATCGCCACATATATGCAGATCACCGGCTTGCCAGCCTTGAAAAATTCTTTCTGATTGATGATGGTATCGATTGCAATGGCTGTTTTACCCGTCTGCCGGTCACCGATGATCAGCTCGCGCTGACCGCGGCCGATGGGGATCATGGCATCGATGGCCTTGATACCCGTTTGCAATGGTTCTTTAACCGGTTCACGAAAAATCACGCCCGGCGCTTTACGCTCCAGGGGCATCTCGTGCTTTTCACCGGCGATCGGTCCCTTGCCGTCGATGGGCTGACCAAGGGTATTGACCACACGGCCCAGCATGCCTTCCCCTACCGGAATGGAAGCGATCTTACCGGTACGGCGAACCTTGGCTCCTTCCTTGATATCTCCGCTTTCACCCATCAGTACCACACCCACATTATCTTCTTCCAGGTTAAGCGCAATGGCCTTTACTCCGTTTTCAAATTCAACGAGCTCGCCGCTGCTCACGTTGTTCAAACCGTAAACACGGGCAATTCCGTCACCCACCTGAAGCACCGTTCCAATTTCTTCCATGTCGGCCGACACATTGAAATTGCTCAGCTGCTGGCGGAGTATCGCTGATATTTCGTCTGGTTTTATTTCTGCCATATGATCTTTTTAGAATGATTTATTTTTTGCTACCTGATTTTATAGATGAAATCGTTGCTCTCGAACTGCTTTTTGATTGAGTTCAGATCGTACAAAATGCTGGCGTCGATCAACCGGCCATCCACTTCGATGATGAACCCGCCGATGATGGAAGGGTCAACTTTCGTTTTAAGCTCTATCTGGCCGAGTTCGCCAGAACTCTTTACCCTGTCTACGATCACCTGCTTTACTTCTTCGGAAACCGGCATGGCCGTGGTCAGCGAGACAACATGAATGTTCCTGTAATCTTTGTACTGCTGAATAAATGCAGCGACGATTTCGGGTATATACGCTTCGCGTCCTTTCCGGATCAGCAGTTGATGAAAGGAGTGGCTGATCGGGCCCAGCTTGTTCTGGGTAAGCGATTCAACGATCTTCTCTTTCTTGTCGCCCGGGATCACCGGACTCTTCAGCATGCGGGCAAACTCCGGGCTCAACCTGATCAGGTTTTCAACATACAGCATATCCTGATACACGTTCTCCAGCTGGTCTTTTTCAACCGCCAGGTCTATCAGTGATTTGGCATACCGGCCGGCTAAGCGGGGATTGGGCATAGGTTATTAATTTGAAAATTTGATAATTTGGAAATTTGAAAATATATCAATGACAGGGTAAAAAAACTTAGCGCTTTCCGTTCTAATCATTTTCAAATTATCAAATTTTCAAATTATCACATTTGTTTAATTCAGCTTTGCTTCCGCAGCAAGCTGCTTGATATAGCTTTCCTGTTCAGTTTTGTTTTCCAGTTGACGGCGCAGGATCTTTTCAGACACTTCGATCACCAGGTTTCCCATCTGGTTTTTCACTTCAGTCAGCGCGGCCATTTTCTGCTGCTCGATGGCCGCCTGCGCATCGCTCAATATCTTGCCGGCTTCGGCCTTGGCCTGTTCCTTGGCTTCGTTCACGATCTTGTCTTTGGTATCGCGCGCTTCCTTCAGCATCAGGGCCCTTTCTTCCCTCGCTTTGGCTAAGAGGGCCTCGTTTTCGCTCTTCATCTGTGCCATTTCTGCCTTTACGCGTTCAGCCGTAGCCAGGGAATCGGAGATGGTCTGCTGCCGGTCGCTAAGCGATTTGAGAATGGGCTTCCAGGCAAACTTTCCCAGTATCAGCAATACGATACCGAACGCCAGCAGCGTCCAGAAAATAAGCCCGAAGGAAGGAATTAAAAGATCCATGAAAATTGTTTTATATAAAGTGTTTCTGCTAAAAGTATACTGCATCCTCCGTCCTGTACTTTGGATGCAGTAAAAGTTTGTTCTAAACGAACATTGCCAGAATACCGGCAATAACGCCGAACAGTGCAACCCCTTCCACCAGCGCTGCTGCGAGGATCATGTTGCTGCGGATGTCGTTCGATGCTTCCGGCTGACGTGCGATGGCTTCCACCGCGCCTTTACCGATCTGACCGATACCGATACCAGCGCCAATGGCCGCCAGACCAGCACCGATAGCACCGCCTGCATTCGCCCAGGGAGTGGCACTCAATAACATGGTAGCTAAATCCATACTTCTAAATTTATATTGGTTTAAAAAGCCCTTGTTATACGATCACCGGATCATCGTGACCGGCGCCGTCATGACCATGATGGTCTTCTACGGCCTGGCCAATGAAAACTGCGGTGAGGTTGGTGAATATGAAGGCCTGGATAAAAGCCACCAGGATTTCAATAAAAAATATAAATACGGTGAACGCGACCGAAACCACAGAAAAGCCCCAGCCCACGCTGCGATTGAGTTCACCAAAAATAAATATCAGCGAAATGAGACAGATGATAATGATATGCCCGGCAACCATATTGGCAAAAAGACGAATGATCAGGGCAAAGGGCTTGGTGAACACGCCGATGAATTCGACGAGCACCATGACCGGCTTGATGGCGCCCGGCACGGGCGGGTTCACGATATGTCCCCAGTAATGTTTGTTAGCGCTGAAGGAGATAACCACAAAGGAGATTACCCCTAATACCAGCGTAAAGGCGATATTCCCCGTTACATTGGCTGAACCGGGGATCAGCCCGAAGAGGCTGTTGATGAGAATGAAGAAAAATACCGTGAGCAGATAGGGAAGGTATTTCGATGATTTTGTGCCCAGGTTCGGAAGAGCGACCTCATCCTGTACAAAGGTGATCACCGGCTCCATGAGGTTTTGAAATCCGGTGGGCGCCTGAGTTCGCCCTACTCCCGTTTTATACTTTTTGGCAATGCCGACAAGCAGCAGGACGAGGATGGCGAGCACAATCATCATCTGTACCAC
>DASZRP010000268.1:0-12051 GCA_035548895.1 Puia sp.
ATCAGCGGCATCCCGCCCTGGGTGCAGATGTATTTTGACCGGCTGATGGCGGTTTCCGGCAAAAAGATCAAGGATATATTTCCCAATTTCTCCGTGCTTGTTCATGGCGGGGTGAATTTTGAGCCCTACCGCGACCGGCTGATGGACAGCATTGGTAAGTCCATCGACACCATCGAGACCTATCCGGCTTCCGAAGGTTTTTTTGCGTTCCAGGACACGCGCGACGAAGCAGGGCTTTTGCTCAATACGAACAGCGGCATCTTTTTCGAATTTATCCCGGCAACGGAAATCTTCAACGAGAACCCGACAAGAATTTCACTGAAAGACGTAAAGACCGGAGTGAACTATGCCCTGATCGTAAACAACAATGCCGGTCTGTGGGGATATAATCTCGGCGATACGGTTCGCTTCGTTTCAACAAATCCTTACCGGATCGTGGTTACAGGCCGCATTAAACATTTTATTTCTGCTTTTGGAGAACATGTTATCGGCGAAGAAGTGGAATACAGTCTGATGAAGGCAGCCAAAGAAGAAGGGATACAGATCACCGAGTTCACCGTCGCCCCCTATATTATTAAGCAGGGAGAAGGGAAATCCTTTCATGAATGGTTTGTGGAATTTGAGCAACCCCCTGCCGATATGCACGCTTTTGCCAACAAGGTGGACCAGAACCTGCGCAAAAAAAATATCTATTACGACGATCTCATTTCCGGGAATATCCTCCAGCCCCTTCAAATACATCCCATCAAGAAAAATGGCTTTATCGATTTTATGAAATCGATTGGAAAGCTCGGCGGCCAGAACAAAGTACCCCGGTTAAGCAATGACCGGACACTTGTCAGTCAGCTCGAAAAATACAGTGAATGACAGGGATCGCGTAAGCGGAAATCACTACTTTTAGCCTTTATCCTGAAGCGTATGAACAATCAGCAGAAGAAAAGAGTTGCCGTATTTGGTTCCACGGGGTCGGTGGGCGTACAGGCCCTGGAGGTGATCGCTGCCCATCCGGATTTGTTCAGTGCCGAAGTGCTGACGGCACAGCATAATGCCGACCTGCTGATCAGGCAGGCATTGCAGTTCTCGCCGAATATAGTGGTCATTGGCGACGAATCGAAATACCAGCAGGTAAAACAGGCGCTCGATTCCAAACCCATCAAAGTATTCAGTGGCGAAAAGGCATTGGTGGAAACGGCCTCGATGGATGTCTACGATGTCATGATGTCGGCCATCGTGGGGTTTGCCGGACTTATGCCGACGCTAAAAGCCATTGAAAGCGGAAAGGCCATCGCGCTGGCGAACAAAGAGACGCTCGTGGTAGCGGGAGATATTGTGATGAAAAAAGCAGTGGAGAACCGGGCGCCGGTAATTCCGGTAGACTCGGAGCATTCTGCCATCTTCCAATGTTTGCTCGGAGAAACGCGAAACCGGATTGAAAAGATTATCCTCACTGCATCAGGGGGCCCTTTTCTTGGGAAGAAGCCCAATTTTCTGCTGAATGTAAAGCGCGATCACGCCCTGCAGCATCCTAACTGGAATATGGGCGCGAAAATTTCGATCGACTCCGCCACGTTGATGAATAAAGGGCTGGAAATGATCGAAGCCAAATGGCTTTTTAACCTGCAGCCGGAACAAATTCAGGTGGTCATTCATTCGCAAAGTATTATTCACAGCATGGTGCAATTTGAGGACGGGAGCATAAAAGCCCAGATGGGTTTGCCGGATATGAAGCTGCCCATCCAGTATGCGCTGGGATTTCCCCTTCGGCTGCCCAACAAAATGCCGCGTTATACGTTTAATAAACCAGACAAGCTCAGCTTTGAAGAACCGGATGTCAAAACTTTTCGCAACCTGCAACTTGCCACAGAGACATTGAAGAAAGGAGGGAATGCAGGGTGTGTGCTCAATGCGGCGAACGAAATAGCGGTTTATGCATTTCTGAAGAACCGGATTGGCTTTTTAGACATGACCGACCTGATAGAAAAAACCATTCAGAAAATACCTTTTGTGGAACAGCCCACGCTGGAAGATTATTTTGACAGCGATGGGGAGGCCCGTAACTTCGCCGCATCCTTAATTAAATTGTAAATATTCCCTAACATATTGCAGGCTCCCCGCCTGCGGATGATCTTTGCAAGATGAATCAACACCCGATTTTACTGGCGATTAACTGGGCAGATGCCGGAAGTAAAGCCATTCAATTGATACTTTCTTTATCCCTGATCGTTATTGTGCATGAGTTCGGTCATTTTCTTCCGGCGCGCATTTTCAAATGCCGGGTAGAAAAGTTCTTTCTTTTTTTCGATCCCTGGTTTGCGCTGGTTAAAAAGAAGATCGGGGAAACCGTTTATGGCATTGGCTGGCTTCCCCTCGGCGGTTATGTGAAAATATCCGGGATGATCGATGAGAGCATGGACAAAGAACAGATGAAGCAGCCTCCCCAGCACTGGGAATTCCGGAGCAAGCCAGCCTGGCAACGGTTGATCATTATGTGCGGCGGCGTAACGATGAATGTGCTGATGGCTTTTTTTATCTACGCCATGATCCTTTTTACCTGGGGTGAAAAAAAGATGCCAATGTCGGGGATTACGTATGGCCTGGCCGTCAGCGACAGCCTGATGTACGAAATGGGCTTTCAGGACGGAGATAAAGTGCTTGCCGTAAATGGCAGCCCGGTCACCTATTACGACGACCTGCATGAAAAGCTTGTCCTCGGCGACGAGGTAGAGATTGAACGGGACGGACGCCGTCAAACCATTCATTTACCGGTGAACCTGATCGGAAAGCTGGTGGAAAAAAAACGTACGGGAGCTCCTTTGTTTTTACCTCGTGTTCCCGTTATTGCGGATATTGTACCGGATACTTCCAATGCTTATAAAGCAGGCCTCAAGCGCTTTGATCAGATAACAGCGGTCGAAGGAATTGCGACGCCCTTTTACGAAGAATATAAAAAAGCCATCGACGCTCATAAAGGCAAAATGGTGAGCCTGACGGTTGACCGAAGCGGGAAAACGGATACCCTGCATGCTAATGTAAGCGCCGATGGCCTGCTGGGCTTTATCCGGCTCGTAGATCCGGAAACACTCGATAGCCTTGGGCTGATCCATATTGAACGGCGGTCTTATTCGTTCTTCGGTTCATTTCCTGCCGGCGTGCACTTGGCCGGTGAAAAGCTCAAATCGTATATCGACCAGTTTAAGAAAGTACTGTCACCCAAGACTGAAGCTTACAAAGGTGTTGGCGGCTTCAAAGCCATTGGTTCGATCTTTCCCTCACTGTGGGATTGGCAATCGTTCTGGACTATCACGGCTTTTCTTTCCATTATATTGGCATTCATGAATATTCTTCCCATACCTGCGCTCGATGGCGGGCATGTGCTCTTTACCCTGCTGGAGATCATTACCGGCCGCAAACCCAGCCAGAAGGTATTAGAGTACGCCCAGGTCGTTGGGATGGTGATCCTGCTCGCACTGATGGTCTATGCCAACGGGAACGACTGGTTTGGTTGGGGAAGAGGTAAATAATCTGCGATGCTGCCAGCGATTTACCACTTAATCTTCCACCGCGCTCAAAAATAAACCCAGACCCGCCGGTTACTCAATACGAGTTCACTCAGGGTAATTACTTAGTAGTTTTAATTCGTCATTGTTCAATTACGGATTAAACCTTACTAAAATGAAAAAGATACTCATGGTGCTGATTATCGGATGCCTTTCCGGTTCAGCCCTGGCCGGTCGCAGCTATGCGCAGGCCCACCGGGATTTATTTGCTTATACCAGCGCAAAGACATTTGCTCCTTCCATTATGGGGGTGGCGGTCTGGCAGGACCTGTTTTCGTACGATTCGGCTTCCACCTTAGAGTCGAAGTATATCAATTTCAAAGCGAATAAAGATTTCAAGGAGCGGTATAGCGGTGCGACCGAAACAAAATGGTACGCCATAAAAGACGGATATCTTTCCTATTTCAAATTAGGTGGATTTTCAAACCGGGTATTTTACAACCGGAAAGGAGAATGGCAGGCTTCTTTGATCATCCTGGATGAGGCCGGATTGCCGAAAGATATCAGGGCTACCGTAAAATCTGTTTATTACGATTATCAGATCAGCTTTGTGGAAGACGTGGAAACCGTAGAAGGCGGCGTCTATATGATCCATGTCGAAAACAACAGCCTTATTAAAATTCTTCGGGTAACCAAAGACGGACAGATGGAGACCCTCCAGGAGATCCAAAAGTTATGATTGGTACGCCCTTAAAATAGTACACTTCGGAACAGAAACGGTTATAATCAATCAACGGAGCCTCTTTTCAGAGGCTCTTCTGTTTTTAATATCTGCCTAAAACAGGGAATAAATGAACGGCGCCAGCGCCGAAGACGAACCCAGGATCACTAGCACGCCGAATAGCAGCAAAATCACGATCATGGGTATCAGCCACCATTTTTTTCTTTCTTTCAGAAAGCTGAAGAAATCCTTTAAAAGATCAAGCATGATCGTTGATGTTGAATAGGGGCTAAAGTTAATTCAATCTTTTAAAATAGGGTGAAATCTATCCCGCCTCCGTTTACCCTCAATCCTGCTTTTTCAACCAGTTACAAACCAGATGGCGTCATCTGCACACTCTCTCCGCCACCCCGCGATATCGTGGTTAAATTGAATTGGATTTTGGACTGCAAACAGTCAGAGCCATTAACCTTAAACCTTTATTATGGAACAGCAGGAAAAGAAAAGCGGGTTTTACTACATCGGGAGCCAATCCCCGCAAATAACCCAACTGGTCAGTGTTTTCAGACATGGATATGCGTTTGACGATCCCTCCCAGGCTATCCGTGAACTGACCCATGAAGAACACCTGCTGCCTGAGGTTATTATCTGCGAGCCCTTTTTCGGGCTCGCGGAAATAACCCGGCTATCGGGCTTTCTGGCACACCATCCAACACTGAAGGACATCCCTTTTATCCTCGATGCAAAGGGTATGGAGGCGGGTGACTGCAATCAATATATACAGAACCAATTGGCAGATGATATGCTGCCTGTAGCAGATTGCGGGCAAAGCCTGCTCGAAAGAAAAGTGCGATTCCTGCAGCAATGTAAAATAGCCAGGCAGGAACTGGACAAAAAGGAGATAATTCCGGCCCGTGTAAATTTTAGAGAACCACTTTATGAATTTCTGAAGCGATCCTTTGATGTCTTTGTCGCCCTCTTCCTGCTGCTGTTGTTTTCACCTGTATTTATGATCATCTCCCTGGCCATCGCGGCAGAGTCGGCAGGCCCGGTGATCTATACTGCCCGGCGGGCCGGAAAGGGATACCGGATCTTTAATTTTTATAAATTCAGGACCATGTACAAAGGCGCTGAAGAACAGATGCCGGCACTTGCTCACCTGAATCAATATGGAGGATCCAGGTTCTTTAAGGTTAAGAATGATCCGCGGGTTACCAGAATAGGTCGTTTTCTGCGCAATACCAGCCTCGATGAGTTGCCGCAATTGATCAATGTGCTGCGGGGCGACATGGCGATTGTCGGCAACCGCCCACTGCCTTTGTATGAAGCAAAGACCCTGACAACGGACGAATTAGCCAAAAGGTTTCTGGCGCCTGCCGGCATCACCGGCCTGTGGCAGGTTCGCCGCAGGGGCATGGAGCAAATGAATGAAGAAGAAAGGATTGGCCTGGATATCGATTATGCAGACCGCTCCGGTTTTTTATACGACTTATGGATCATGGCCAATACGGCCAACGTGATGGTCCAAAAAGCAAACGTATAAAAGGGTTATCTTAGAAAAAAAACGTTTGCGGTTGATGATTGCACGGATTTTTTTGGAATTGCTGATACCAGGCCGGATCAATAAGATCCGGCGCAGTTTTTTCCTGATTTGTTTTATAACCTGCCAAACATTGCCGGGCGCAGGTCAAACGATGTCCCGGCTCGACAGCCTGATCCATTGGGTGGATACCCATCCGAAAGATGATTCGGAAAAGATCAGGAAGATGCATACGATCAGCTTCATGCTCAGCGGCTCCGATGTGAAAAAGTCTTTCGCCTACTATGAACGGGTTTCTTTTTTAAGCGATTCTCTTCACTTCATTTTCGGGAAATCGCTGGCGCAAATCAATCTGGGCATTCTGCTGTCGTCTGCCGGCAATTTCGAATCGAGCACCAATGCTTTTTTCCGGGCAATCGATCTGGCTGATTCCTGTGGCGCTACCCGCCTTAAGGCTATTTCCCTCAATAATATCGGCGAGAACTTCTTCTCGCTGGCCGATTTCGACAAAGCGCGAAACTACGCCGGCCGTGCAATCGGCCTGAATGCCGGCATCCATGCCTGGGACGGGGTCGCCATCAATTACGAATTCATGCATCGTTGCGATTTTGAGCAGCAGCGATACGCTGATGCGCTGAAAAGACTGAATGAGGGAATGCCCTATGCCCGGATGGCTGAAAAAAATACGATCTATTCTTCTTATTATCTGGGCTACGGCAAACTGAAAGCGGTTGCCGGCCGGCAGGACTCTGCGAATTATTATTTCGACCTGGCCATAGCGGCGGCCCGAAAAGACAGGGGCCTGCAGGACGAATACCTGGTTTATCTGGCGGAGGCCAAATACCTGAGAAACCTGCCCGTGCGTAAAAGGGCTGATCTGCTGTTCAATGCGCTGACCATGGCGACGGCCAACGATTTCCAGGAAGATCGCGCAGACGCGGCCCGGCAATTGTCGTCGGTGTACGACGAGCTGAAGATGAAGGATTCTTCGCTTTATTTCTACCGGATGTACCGGACGATAAACGATTCCATTTTTTCTGAAAAAAACCGCCGGAATACGATCGTCAATGAATCTGAATGGCTGGTAAAACGAAAGGAACTTGAGAACGCGAATCTCAAGCAGCTGGCGGCCATGCAGGAGAAGCAGATTGCTTCGAAGAACACTTTATTGCTGCTGGCAGCCATTGGATTTGCGCTGACGATATTGGTGGCTATGCTGATCTACAAATCCATTCAATCCAAAAAGCTAAAAGAAGAACTGCAGTACAAACAAAAGATCGCCGAGACCGAAATGCAGGCGCTTCGCGCCCAGATGAACCCCCATTTCTTTTTCAATAGCCTGAACAGCATTGAGAACTTCATCATGCAGAACGACAAGAAACAGGCTTCCGACTACCTGAATAAATTTGCACGCTTTATTCGCAGCGTACTGGACAGCAGCTATGACGAACTTGCTGAAATCAATAAAGACGTGGAATCTCTTCAGCTCTATATCGATCTCGAAATGCTCCGCTATAATAATAAGTTCAGGTATTGTTGCCGGCTTGATCTCCGCCTGTCGGAAGGCGAATATTTTGTGCCCTCCCTGCTGGCGCAGCCCTTTCTGGAAAACGCCATCATTCACGGGATCGGGCCCAGCGACCGGGAGGACTTGAAGCTTTGCATAAAGATTACCCTGGAAGAAGATCGTATCCATTATACCATTGAAGATAATGGCATCGGCCGCCGGCAGTCTGCCGCCTACAAAGACCTGAACAAGCCCTTTCACAAAAGCGTGGGTATGAAGATTACGCAGGAAAGGATCAATATATTCAATCAGGACCCGACTGCCACAGCCAGCGTGAAAATAACGGATCTTTATGACCAGCAGGAAAGACCGGCGGGAACAAGAATTGAGTTCAGCATTAAACTCGTTTCGTATGCAAATGCTCAAAGCCATATTGGTTGACGACGAATTGAACAGTCTCCAGAATCTGCAACTGAAAATTCAGGAGTTCTGTCCTTCCCTGAAAGTGGTTGCTCAAACGCAACGTCCCGAAGAAGCCATTGTGCTGATCGCCCAGCATAAACCGGACGTCGTTTTCCTGGATATCGAAATGCCGCGCATGAATGGTTTTAAAATGCTGGAGCAGATTTCCGATATCGACTTCGAGATCATTTTCATTACCGCTTATAATCATTATGCCATCAACGCGATCCGCATCAGTGCATTCGATTATTTAGTTAAGCCGGTAGCTATAAAAGATTTGCAGCAGACGGTAGACCGACTCGGACAGTTTACCGCAAAGAAATTGCGCGAAAGAGCGGAGACCTTAAAGATGAACCTGGCCAATCCGAAATCGCAGGATGACCAGATCGCTATTCCCACAACCGACGGACTGGAATTTATCCAGATCAGGCACATTATCCGGATTGAATCGAGCTCTAACTATTCGCGGCTTATTCTGGAGAACGGGCACCAGCTGCTGGTGACCCGCCAGCTGAAGGATTTTGAAGAATTATTGGGCGACTACCGGTTCTACCGGATACATCATTCCCATCTCGTCAACCTGAACTATATCACCCGCTACATTCGCGGAGATGGCGGCCAGGTCTGCCTGAAAAACGGTGACCTGATCGACGTTTCGAGAAGGAAAAAAGAGGTATTTCTCAAGCTGATCGGCGGATAAGCCCCGAAATCCAGGCCATTCCCGGGTTTTCACTGGTATCTGGACAAATTTTTGCAATGAAAATTCAACAATCCACTATATTAGCAGAACTTACTTACCCGGTAAGTATAACTAACTATTAAATTCTACAAAAATGGCAAAGACAGCAAAAAAAGCAGCAAAAAAGGCGGCTAAGAAAGCGCCTAAAAAAGCACCCAAGAAGGCAGCTAAAAAAGCCGCTAAAAAAGCGCCTAAAAAGGCAGCTAAAAAAGCACCTAAAAAGAAATCTGCCCGTAAGCCCAATGCGGCCTTTATGGTTCCCCTTACGCCGAGCGCTTCGCTCGCAGAAGTGGTGGGAAGCAAACCCATTCCGAGAACAGAGATCATCAAAAAGATCTGGGAGTACATCAAGAAGAATAACCTGCAGGACAGCAAGAACAGAAGAATGATCAACGCCGATGCTAAGCTTAAATCGGTTTTCGGAGGCAAGGCTCAGATCTCTATGCTGGAACTTGGCGGCGTAGTCGGCAAAAATGTAAAATAGCCGATCCCGTTTTCCTGCTCCGAAATAGCTAATCCAAGCTGCTGTTTGACTTTCATCCGGCAGCTTTTTTTATTCCTTAGTCTGCCAACTGTTAAATAACAACCCGTTTGCGAAGCATTATCGAACAGTAGATTATTTTCCGTTTGATATGACCCTGCCAAAACAAGTCTCTGCGGTGCTGACTTTGCTAATCCTGCTATGCCAGGCTCAGTTGGTCAGAGCACAAGTCGAGATCACAGGGACGATTTACGATAAAACCCAACATTTCGCTTTGCCTGGAGTAAGTGTTTTAGGCGCCTCCGGTATTGGAACTACAACCGATTCCACCGGGCGATACCGGATCCGCCTTTCGGCAAAAGATTCCATTTATTTTTCCTATCTCGGTAAGGTCACTTCCAAATACCCGGTGAAAGAGATCAGCTATCCCGAGCAATTTGATATGAGCCTCCAGGTGAATATCGACTCGCTCGCTCCGGTATATGTGCGGTCGCGCAGTTATGAGCTGGATTCTCTGGAGAACCGGATGGAATACCGGAAAATATTCGACTATGGCGGCCCTGATGTCGTCAACAGTTACGGTTCCGGTCCCGGCGTTTCTTCAGGCATCGATTTTGATCTGCTATTCAACGGAAAAAAGAACCGGCGAATGCTAGCCTTCCAGAGCCGGCTTCTATTCGATGAACGTGAAAAATATATCGACCACCGGTTTTCCCGATACCTGGTTAAAAGGATCACGGGTCTTGAGTCGCCCGCGCTCGACAGTTTTATGCGACAATACCGCCCGAGCTACGACTTTATACAATCGTTTTATAACGACTACGACTACTACGAATATATTTTAACGGCGAGTAAGTATTTCATGCTTACCTGGAGACAGGAGCATGGCGAACCAGAGGAACAGGCGGGGCATTAATAGATCAGCGGCTGTATGCTTTTCTGCACCTGGGGAGGAGGCTTGCTGAAGTCCGGCACATCGTTATTCACTTTGGCATTCTGCGCGGCAACCAGGGTCCATTGGTTCCGGTTCAACCGGTATAAATTGATAAAACTGATATACTGATCAAAGGTCATATTGATCGCTGCCACTCGAAAGCGGATATTCGCCTTGCCATACACCCATCCGAAATTTCCCTCCACCCGCGTTGTAGATCTTTCCGGCAGTATGTATTTGTACTCGACAAACCCGGAAGCGATATTTTTCAGAAATGAAGACTTGCTGTCGACAACGCCGTTTGTGTTGATGAATACCAGATCGTCGGCCAGCAGGCGTGAAAGGGTGAACGTGTCCTTCCGGATCATGGCATCGAAGCGCATTTTTTCCATCTGCATGAGCCTTGGGTCAGGTGGGGTATCCTGAGTCTGGGCAGTTACCTGGCCCGCACAAGCCAGCAATAAGAGGGTATATATAAAATGCCTGAGTAGAAATTTGCCGTTCATTCAGTTCAGAATAGGGTTTGCCGTTTTGATAGGTCAGAATACAAACAAAGAACGAAGTTCGGCATTCTTTTCTTATCCGGATGTGAAATTTGCCGGGGCCGGCTTTTCCCGGGAGCCTCAGATCCGGTTAAATCGGCAGTAAATTCAATGGTTCAGTTGCGCTAAGATGAACTTTCCCAGCCGGTCGTACCCCGTGGCATTGGGGTGCAGCCCGTCGGTGAACAGGGATTCATCAATTTTCCCGGATGCGTTCAGGAAAATTTTTCCGGCATCCGCAAAGCGCAATCGGGATGATCCATGCAGCGTATTGATCTGCCGGTTCAGCAGGGCTATCCGGCTTTCCATGCCGCGGCGTGGTAAAATACCCATGAGCAGTATATTAGCCGAGGGCTGTTTGCGTTGAATGGCATCGAGCAGGAACTGCAGGCCCTGAACGATCTCTGCGTCGCTGTTTAACTGCAGATTGTTTGTTCCGATCATCACCACGATCTGCGCAGGTTGAATGCTGTCCAGCTCTCCGTGATATACACGCCATAGCACATTCTCGATGCGGTCCCACCCAAATCCAAGATTAACGGGGTTGAAGGAAGTGAAATACTTGTTCCAGGAATCGGTTCCGCGGGCGATCGGGGCTACCGGTTCACCCGACCAATAATGAGTGATCGAGTTGCCGATAAAGATCAATCCGGGTTTGTGTTCGCGGTTTGCTTTCAACACCTCATCATGCCGGGTCTCCCAGTCGTAAATGGCAGCGTCGCGTCGCTGGGTGACAGGAACGGTCGTAGATAAATTCCCTGTCGGTTCATCCAGAATAGCCCTTATCTTTTTTTCATAAGCATCTGCATATCGTGTCATGCCCATATCGCTGGGATGTACGCCGTCCACCATGGTCTCGATATCCTGACCGATCTCCGCCTTGGTTAGCCGGTAAATATTTTTTGTGCCGCTCTGCACGAGGGAATCAAAAGTCTCCTGCAAGGCCCTGTTGGATTCCTCGTATTGTCGCCGCGACGCGCTGCTGGTACCGTCGTTGGTGTAGCCGTCGTGATCCGTCAGCAAAATGGGAACGCCGGGCCTTTTGGTTTGCAACAGTGCAACGGCATTCCGGATCCTTAGCTTGATCTCGTCGACGGAAAATCCGGGCGGTACCAGGTTAGGTAAACAGTCAAGAACGAAAAGAGCCGGATCTTTTTCAGCGAGTATGTCCAATACTTCTTTTTCCAGCCTGCCATTCCCGGAGAAAGCGAGATTGACTACCTGCCTGTCGAGTCTTCTGCTCAATATGGCCGGCCAGGCCATTCCCGGGCGGCTGGCCACGCCGCCCTGCGCAATGGATGTGCCGTATACGATGACGGGCTTTTCCTGCCGCGGAGGCAATACCCTGAACAGGCAGTCCCGGGGCGTTAACACCTCCATCCACTTCACGGTATTATAGAGCGGCAGGTACAAAGTGTATTCGCGGTTGGGTACATGCTGATCGTTGGAGTCGAGGCCGCCGAATTTGTACTGCACCGTATCGCCGAAACTATATCGCCCCCTGCACCATGCCCAGCCGCCGTCGATGGTTTTGCTATACAGGTCAACGCCGCTCACGCCCGTGGCGGGCATATGCGGCATTTGCATCGAACCGGCAACGCCGTAGCGAATAATGATTTGCCTGGCAT
>DASZRP010000269.1:0-14069 GCA_035548895.1 Puia sp.
ATATGTTTCCGCCGCTTTCCGATCCGGATTTTCCCTGGGCCGGCATCCTGTTCGCTTCGCCCATCGTCGGACTTTGGTACTGGTGCACCGATCAGCATATTGTGCAGCGCTGCCTGGCCGGACGCGACGAAAAGCAGGCGAGGAGGGGAACCATCTTCGCGGCTTATCTGAAATTATTTCCGTTTTTCATTTTCATGATCCCCGGAATGATTGCCTTCGTGCTGGCCAAACAGGGAAGGATCCAATTGCCGAATACGGACCAATCTTTCCCGGTGCTGGTTAAAGAACTTTTACCAGTCGGCTTGCGCGGATTGCTTGCCGGCGGACTGCTTGCTGCGTTGATGAGCTCCTTGGCAGCGGTTTATAATGCCTGCTCAACCCTGTTTACGATGGATATCTATAAGCGCTATAAACCGGCGGCGGGTAATAAAGAGCTTGTTAAAGTAGGGCGTATCGCTACCGGTATCGCCGTATTGTTAGGCATGATCTGGATACCGGTCATGAAGGGGATCTCCGGAACGCTTTATCAGTACCTGCAAAGTGTACAGTCTTATCTGGCCCCTCCGATTGCTGCGGTGTTTCTGCTGGGTGTTTTTTCGAAGCGGATCAACGCTAAAGGTGCTTACACGGCGATGGTCACCGGCTTTGTGCTGGGGCTTATCCGGATTGTTCTTGAACTTTCCAGAGACCATCTGCACGGGTTTTTATACCAGTTTGCCACAATCAACTTCCTTTATTTCTGTATCCTGCTCTTTGTATTCTCGATCCTGCTGATGGTGATCGTCAGCCTGTTTTCGCAGAAGCCGGATCCTTCCCAACTGAATGGGCTAACGTTCTCGACTACCGTTGCTGCCGACAAAGCGGCTTCCCGGGCGAGCTGGAATCGCCTAGATGTATGGCTCTCGGTGATCGTGATCCTGATCATCATTTCCGTATTTCTCTATTTCTCGCCACTGGGAATAGGGTAGTTGAAAATGTGATGATGTGATAATGTGGAAATGGGGTAATTGCTAAATCGCCTGATATGAAAATAAAAGTTTTCTTTATTCTTTTATTTTGCTGGACGATCCGCTGCGGCCTTGCCCAGACGCCGCCTTATCTCAATCCATCGCTTCCGCTGGATGCGCGGGTCGACGATCTGGTCGGACGGATGACACTCCAGGAAAAGGTTTCCCAACTGCTGAACGGTTCACCCGCCATACCCCGCCTGCAAATTCCGGAATACAACTGGTGGAGCGAAGCGCTTCACGGCGTGGCAAGGTCTGGCATGGCCACCGTGTTCCCGCAGGCGATCGGCATGGCTGCCACCTTCGACGACAGCCTGATTTTCCGGGTCGCTTCTGCCATTTCCGACGAGGCCCGTGCAATGTATCGTGCCGCTGCTGAAAAGGGATACCGCACGCAATACGGCGGTCTTACTTTCTGGACGCCGAATATTAATATCTTCCGCGATCCGCGCTGGGGAAGAGGTCAGGAAACCTATGGGGAAGATCCCTGGCTTACGGCACATCTGGGGGTTGCTTTCGTGAAAGGCATGCAGGGTGATGATCCGCACTACCTCAAAACGGCGGCCTGCGCCAAGCATTTTGCGGTGCACAGCGGACCGGAACAACTGCGGCATGAGTTCAATGCCGTTGCTTCGCCCAAAGATCTCTGGGAAACTTACCTTCCCGCTTTTCATGCCCTGGTGAACGCGGGCGTGGAAGCAGTAATGTGTGCCTACAACCGAACTAACGGCGAGGCCTGCTGCGGCAATACGTATTTGCTGCAGGACGTCCTGCGAAAGCAGTGGGGATTCAAAGGACATATTGTTTCAGACTGCGGCGCGCTGGATGATATTTATCGAGGCCATAAGCTGGTACCCACGGAAACCGAAGCCGCCGCCCTGGCCCTGAAACGGGGCGTGAACCTGAATTGCGGCCTCACTTACCTGGCACTGCCCGAAGCGGTCAAACAGGGACTGGTAACCGAAAAGCAGATCGATTCGGCATTGGAGATCCTGCTGAAGACAAGATTCAAACTGGGCCTTTTTGATCCGGAAGACATGAACCCGTACAACCGCATTCCGGCGTCGGTGATCAACTCTCCTGCTCATCGCGCGCTGGCCAGGGAAGTTGCGGAGAAATCGATCGTGCTTTTAAAGAATGACGGCGTACTGCCGCTGCGTAGCGACCTGAAGAGATATTTTGTTACAGGCCCCAATGCCACCAGCATCGAAGCGCTGATCGGGAATTATTACGGCGTGAATGATCAGCTCGTTACCATCCTGGAAGGAATTGCCGGTGCAGTGAAGACCGGCAGTCAGGTTTCCTATCGCCAGGGGATTATGCTGGATCGACCCAATGCGAATCCGGCAAGGTGGTCTATAGGCGACGCCAAAGGATCGGACGCTACTATCGTGGTGTTGGGCATTACAGGCCTGCTGGAGGGGGAAGAAGGAGAATCACTCGCTTCGCCAACCGCGGGTGACCGCCTGGATTACAATCTGCCAAAGAACCAGATCGATTTTCTGAAGGCGTTGAGGAAAAATAATGACAAGCCGGTGATCGCCGTCATCACCGGCGGCAGCCCGATGAATCTTGCCGAAGTGCATGAGTTCGCTGACGCCGTGCTGCTGGTCTGGTATCCGGGCGAAGAGGGTGGCAATGCCGTAGCGGATATTCTTTTCGGTAAAACAGCGCCTTCCGGGCGATTGCCTGTTACTTTTCCAAAATCTTTTGACCAATTGCCTGCCTATACCGACTATTCTATGAAAGGAAGGACCTATCGATATATGTCATCTGAACCGCTCTATCCTTTTGGGTTCGGCCTCAGCTATACCCGTTTTACCTACAGCGATCTGCGGTTTTCAAAGCCTGCAATAAAAAAAGGCGAATCCGGAACTGTGTCGGCAAAGGTTGAGAATTCAGGAAAGACAGATGGCGACGAAATGGTACAGTTGTATATTACCCATGAGGAAGCCGGATCCGATCAGCCACTGTATGCATTGAAAGGATTTAAACGGGTCCATCTGGCAGCCGGTTCATCGCAGACAGTCTCTTTCGATCTCACGCCGGAAATATTGGCCGAAATTAATGATGCGGGAGCCTCTGTGTACCTGCCTGGAAAACTGCGTGTTTCCATAGGCGGTAGTTCACCGGATAAAAGAAATGCCGAACTTGGTGCAACGGTTCCGGTTGCCGGAACGCTTATGCTGAAATAGGTTTAATATGAAGTTAACAGAAACGATGCGCTGGTATGGGCCAGACGATGTAGTGAGTCTCGCGGATATCAGGCAGGCAGGCTGTCAGGGCGTGGTAACGGCACTGCATCAGATACCGGTAGGCGAAATATGGACCCGTGAGGCCGTACGGGAAAGGAAGGAAATGATCCGGGCGGCGGGTATGGACTGGACAGTAGTTGAAAGCCTTCCGGTGCATGAGGATATAAAAAAGCAAACGGGATCGTATAACCGATATATTCAGAACTACCAGGAGAGCATGCGGAATCTGGCCGCCGAAGGCATTCAGGTGATTACTTATAATTTTATGCCGGTGCTTGACTGGCTACGGACCAATGTGCATTATGCTCTGCCCGACGGAAGCCGGGCCTTATATTTCGAGCGTGCTGCTTTCATCGCCTTTGATCTATTCCTGCTAAAACGACCTGCTGCGGAAAAAGACTATAGTCCGGCCGAAATCCGGAAGGCAAGGAATTACCTGGAGAGCAGGACTGCTGCGGAAAAAGACGATCTATACCGCTCTGCACTGCTGGGCCTCCCCGGATCAAAAGAATCCTTCACTGCCGGCCAGGTACTCGAGGCATTGAAAACCTATGATCAGATCGATGCCGAAACACTGAAAAGACATCTCTTTTACTTCCTGAAGCAGATAGTGCCGGTAGCGGAGGAAACCGGACTGAAGCTGGCTATCCACCCCGACGATCCTCCTTATTCGCTCCTTGGATTGCCGCGTATTGTAAGCACTAAAGAAGACCTGCTCGATTTGCTCGGCGCAGTGCCTTCAGTGGCAAACGGCCTGTGTTTTTGTACTGGTTCGCTCGGCGTGCGGGCTGCTAAGGAATTGCCCGAAATGATTCAGCGCTTCGGTAACCGGATACATTTTTTTCACCTGCGCAACGTTCGGCGGGATGAAGAAGGAAATTTTTATGAATCTGATCATCTCGACGGCGACGTGGATATGTATCAGGTGATGAAGGAAATTGTTTTGTTAATGAAAAGGGAAAATCGCGCTATTCCCATGCGCCCGGATCATGGCCATCAAATGCTTGACGATCTTCAAAAACATACCTATCCCGGGTATAGTGCAATCGGCCGCTTAAAAGGACTGGCGGAATTGCGTGGGCTGGAACTCGGCATCAGCATGAGTCTCAGCTAAAAAATAATTGGCATGGTTTTTACTTTCCTTAGGTCGAAGCCTCACTTCGAACCTTGACCAGAAGTGAAGTGCCGAACCCTCCTGTTCTAAATCGTAGGATTCTTTTTAAACAATAAAAATTGATCAGTTATGAAAAAAATCCTACTGGCCGCGGTGGCTGGCCTTTGTGTTATTGGAGCCACGGTAGGCTCAACTGAAAACAAAACAGTCCGTTCCGCTTTCCACAGAGACACACTCCCCGGTGATACCACGAAGAAACCTTCTCCGGATACGTCAGCGCCAAAGCTGGTTTATTTGGATAACATGTCATTCAGGGATACGGTGCCGCCTGATTCACCGAAGAAGTTTAACCTGGCTTATGTCCGGTTGAATCAAGACACAACTCCGACGGATACTTCCAAAAAGCTGAATGTGGCTTATCTGCATCCGGGCGTTTCCATCAACGATACCACACCGAAGAAAGATACATCCAAGTTAGACCTGGCTATCCGGTATTCACATATGAATCCCGTTACGAACGACACGACACCCAAAAAAGACACATCGAAATTTGATCTGTCTGGTGCAGTAGCATTTGCCAAATAATGTTAGTGTTTAGCTGAATCCGTAAATTCCATCCCGGCATGAGTCCGGGATTATCAAGCCCGGCGGTTGTCTTCATAACTGGATACAACCGCCGCTTGATTTTATGAAGGTCTTGTATCCGATTGCGTAAAATCTTTTGAAACATATATCAGCCGGTGAAGGCCAGCCTGACAGATACTGCACTTCCTGCGAGGGGGCATTATGTTTTTGTTAAGGGAAAAATTAACAGCAGGACAACTTTTTTTAAGATGTTCTTTTCTGGCATACTTTTTATCTTGCTTAAGAGAGAATGATTGGATGAGATGACAACCGATAAAGGGTATATTTTTTATTACACAAAAGACCGGACTATGCCAAAGAAATTGAACTCTATAACAGATGTTTTGCGATTGTCCGTTGGTGATACGCTCCTCGATGCGGCCGAACCGGAAAATGCAAAAACCTATACGATAAAAAATATTGCAGACGGAATTATATATGCCGTTCATGAAAGCGGACACTTAGACCTGAAGGTTTTCTCCGCCGATAATTTTTCCGGGAACGAATGGTGGCTTGTAGACTACCCGTCTTGATCTTCACGGGCCGACCATTAGCCCAAATAATCCTGGCAGGCTTTGTCCTGGACACGGGTACGCAGTTCCAGTAGGGGAATTGCCCGTGCTATGCTTAAGCCGCTGAATACCGTCCTGTTCCTCGTTCTCCTTTCTTATCTTCAATACCTGAAGTAGTGAGCCGATACGCGGTGTCGATCGGATCCGGTAGTACTGAATCTGGATAAGACCTATCTGCTGCCGGAAAGCATATTCGTGGGCGGAAAATATTAAATCAGGCAATGGAACGAAAAGATTTCGATGCGGTGGTAGTGGGGGCCGGCCCGAACGGACTCGCCGCGGCCATTCATTTGCAGCGGCAGGGGCTTTCCGTTCTGGTGATTGAAGGGAAGAACCGGATCGGCGGAGGACTGGCGACGGAAGAGCTTACCTTGCCAGGATTCCTGCACGATACCTGCTCGGCCATTCATCCCCTGGCGGCCGCATCTCCTTTTTTCCGGGAGCTGCCCCTGGAAGAACATGGTCTGCAGTGGATCTATCCACCTGTCGAAGCCGCTCATCCTTTCGATAACGGTGAGGCAACAGCGCTAATGCGTTCCGTGACAGAGACGGCAAACCTCCTCGGGGACCCGGGATATGAAAGGCTATTGCAGCCCCTGGCAAGGCAATGGCCCGGCCTGCTGCCCGATATCCTCGCGCCCCTGCATTTTCCACGGCACCCGCTGAATATGGCTGCCTTCGGCCTTCATGGACTAAGAAGTGCACAGGCGTTGGCTGGAAGATTTGCGACTGAAGGTTCACGCGGATTATGGGCCGGTATGGCGGCACACAGCATGCTGCCTTTGTCATATTGTGCAACTTCCGCGATCGGCCTGGTGCTGATGGCTTCCGGCCATGTATCCGGCTGGCCAATTCCCAAAGGAGGTTCCTATGCCATTGCGCGGGCCCTGGGCGCTTATTTCACTTCCATAGGCGGACAGATTGAATTGAACCGTTATGTCCAATCGATGGAGCAATTGCCTTCTGCGCGGGCAATTCTTTTGGATACATCGCCCGGCCAACTATTGCAGATCGCGGGTCAGCAGGTTTCTCAAAAAGAACAGCGGCAACTGCGGAAGTTCCGATATGGCATGGGCGTTTTCAAGATCGATTGGGCGCTTGCCGGGCCAGTTCCCTTTGCCAACCCGCTTTGCCGTCAGGCAGGTACGGTTCATCTCGGAAACCGTTTCGAAGAAATTGCCGGCAGCGAGCAATTCGTTTGGAGAGGCGGTCATCCAGAAAAGCCCTTTGTGTTATTTGCGCAACAGAGTCTTTTCGATTCTTCGAGAGTCCCCGATGGGAGGCATACCGGCTGGGCTTATTGTCATGTGCCGAACGGGTCAACAACCGATATGACCAAAGCAATCGAACAGCAGATAGAACGATTTGCTCCCGGATTCAAAGAGCGCATACTCGCAAAGCATACCATCAACGCCGTAGAAATGGAAGAGCGCAATCCCAATTATGTAGGAGGAGATATCAACGGCGGTGCAGCTATGTTGAGTCAATTATTTACCCGGCCGGCTCTGCGTTTTACCCCTTATCGCACATCGGTGAGAGGCGTTTATCTTTGTTCGGCTTCCACGCCGCCGGGAGGAGGCGTTCATGGTATGTGCGGCTATCACGCGGCAAAGCGGGTACTAAAAGAAATATTCAACCGGGACTGATGCTTCTTGTGCGGCTTTAATGCTTCGGCACCAATAGGGCGTAGATAACATAAAACCATCCCAGGATTCCATGCACGATAGCCCAGAGAATGGATTTGTTTCGGCTCCAGGATACGACTACGGCAATGATGGTGCCGAGTCCGACGCCTGGTACCACATATACCGGCTCTGAATATACATAATGACCTTGGGCGCAGGAGGCCAGTACGCATAGTGACAACAGCGAAACGAAGACAATTAACTGGCGCATAAGATAACTTTAAGAAAGATATCTAAATATAAGCATATTTTGCAAGCCGGCTTGCAAATACAAGCGGTAATCACTCCCATTTAAAAGCGCGGACCGACCAGAAGCTGATAACAGCCGTCCAGATCAGTAACCCGATCAGCTGACGCGGCATCTGCCAGATATGGTCGCCTTCAAAAGCGATCTTGCGAAGCCCGTCGACAAAGAAAGTGAGCGGTAACAAATTGCAAAAGCCCTGCAGCCAGTGTGGATAGCTGGTTATTGGAAAGAACAGTCCGCAAAGCAGGATCTGCGGCAGCGTAATGGTATTGGCCACCGGGGTAATGGAACTTTCATTCTGCAGCACTCCGCTGATCACAAAGCCGATTCCCATAAAAATACCCAGGCCAAACAGAGAAAAGAGCAGCATTTCAAAAAAAGTAAAGACGCCATTGATCAGTGTAAACTGAAAGCAGTAATATCCGAGCAACACCATGATGATAAAACCAATGATGTGAAAGAGAAGCCGACTCAGCATCTCGCCCCCGATAATGGTTCGCTTACGGATAGGCGTTGCCCGGAGCCGTTTCAGCACCAGTCCCTGTCTCAGGCTGAACAGGAGAAAGGATGAGCCGAACACGCCGGCCATCAGCAGGGAAAACCCCAACTGTCCGGGAAGAATGAAATCGATCTGCCGGTAGGTCTTCCCCGATTCTTTGATAACCTCGAAAGCCGCAACGCTTGGGTTTCTTGGAAAGAGACGTTCATCGATCTTTCTCACTGACTCGTGTAAAATGGTTTCGAGCAGATTAATTGATTCAGGCGCCGCTCCTCCAGTCCGCAACGTAATATGATAATGAGGAAACGGAGAGATGCCGCCGTCGGCACGGATATCGAGGATCGCGGTAATCCGCCCCTTTTTCAGTGCATCGGCCTGACCGGTTCCAGGAAGGCTTCGATCCAGGGCGATTGAAGTCGCGTTTTCAAGAGCTTTAAAGATCAGGTTCGTCGTGTCGCAACCTGGCGCCAGGGCAAGCTTCAGGGTAATTGCGCGATCTCCAACCATAGAGCCAAATACAACGATAAATATAACAGGGAAGAGAATGGAAAATACCACGGAAGTCGGGCTCCGCAGCGTGGCCAGCAGGCTGTATTTGGAAAGGGTCAGCGTGGCGCGTAGCTGGTTGGCAAATTTCATGCAGGAAGCCGTTGACGAATCAAATATAAGGCTTATCCCTGTTACCCGTCCGGATGCTGCGCCTGGCGGAGCGAAAAGGAGCTGCTCCGATAAACGGAACAGCTCCTTGTAAAACGGTCGTCATATCATTCTAACGCAGACAGACAAACGATTTTTTCGACGTGTCGGCCGGCGTGGTGTCGGCGTAAGCTGAAACAGCATAACCAAACCTGATCTTGCTGGTGTCTTTTGGCGTTGTATCTGCCGTTGCGGAAGGCATGTAGCCGAATAACTTTTTAGAAGTGTCATTTGGCGTGGAATCCTGCAACGAAAGTTTCCAGGCGGCACGGGAGTTAATATTTCCCGTAGAGGCCATGGCGGCGCAGATAATGCACAGGCCGGCGCCTGCGATGAGTAGCACTTTTCTCATTGTTGTTTGATTTAATGTTTAAAAAAAACTACGGCCGGTTTTGGGTTGTTAAGGATTTCAACATGCATGGGAAATTCCTGTCGAGATGCGTAAAAACCATGCCATTTTGCGATTTCCCGTAAGCGAATAAAAGAGCCGCTCCACGGTTTTCGGTGAGCGCTTGTTTATTGCCGGTAATATTTTTCCTGTATTTTTATTTGCATAGTCACATGCTGATAATCCTTAATAAGTGAATCGCTGCGACCCGTCCGAAATCAATATCTTTAAATAATTGATCCGGTTGATAACGATTAACCTTCAACCGCCAATGACTAACTAACATATGAAAAGAAGAAATTTTTTGCGGAATACTGCTGGTTTGGGACTGGGCGTTTTACCCGGCGTCCATTACCGTGACCTGGCAGCTTCTTTTTTTCATGCTAAAGAGAAAGGATCTCCATCTTCTTTTTACAAAGCAGTCTGCAACGAAACGCAACCGGCCTTCGGCTTCTTTTCCATCGACTCGCTGGGGAAAAATGCCTTAGCTGCGAATATCCTCCTGCCGGCGGAAACGGGCGAGCCCTGCCGACTGGTCCGGGCAGCGACAGAAGTCCGCTATTACAGTCACCGATCGGAAACAGATGAATTATGGACCTTGCAGTTCCAGGAAACTTCATTCACCATTTCGGCACGCTATGTTGAAGGCGATCAGCGGCCTTTTGTTTTTCCGATAAGCCAGGTTGCGAATCACGCTACGCTGTTAGGCAGGCTGTCGGAAAAAGGCGATGGCGTGTTACTGCCGGCCGTACTGCATTTCCCGGATATGGGCACGCTGCGCGTTTCATGCAATGTGCCGGGTACTGTGCTTGGCTACGACGCAAAACGGTTCATCGACCATCCCTACGTGCGAATCAGCTTTCCAGGTGCAACGGAACAGGTACGGAAGAGAACCTATCGGTTTGAAGTAGTACAAATTCATCCGGACATAAAAGGCATTGAACAGGATCCCCGCTACGATTGCTTTCGCAGAAATTTTATCAGCATCTTTCAGCTCAATCCCGTACTGAAAATACTTGCCAACAATTCTGCCAGCGATGCCTGCGCGTTCACCCTGTTTACTTATGCAGCGGTGGCCCTGCAAACCCCGCAACTCGCACCTGAACTTACCGCGCTTGACCTGGTAAGAGAAACCCTCGATCGTTATCTGGCCGGACAGCTTGGCTATGGCCAGCTTGGTTACGATTACGATAAGAAGCATGACATCCCCGAATCGCCGGAGCATTGCAATACGCTCGACACTTATCCTTCGCTGCTGATCGCGGCCAGTTATTATACTTCAGGCAGTGGAGATAATGCCTGGTTCAACAGCAATTACGCCGGAATAAAAAACTGGGCAGGCAAAATGCTCGCGACCGACAGCAATCAGGATGGCTTGCTGGAATTCTGTCTCTCCGGCAATAGCGGAAGCTGGAAGGGGGACTATACCATGCGACCGGCCAATTGGTGGGATACGATTGGATTCGGTCACCAGGACGCGTATTCGAACGCGCTGGCCTATCATGCGCTGAATGAACTGGCTGTAGCAACGGATCGTTCCGGAAACAGTAAAGACGCGGTATTCTACCGGTCGAAAGCAGCGCAATTGAAATCAGCTTACGTAAAAACATTTTACAATCCGGCAACCGGCGTTCTGGCCGGCTGGCGAAGCGCTGACGGACATCTGCACGATTACTACTTCACCTTCGTCAATAGCATCGCGATCTGTTATGGCCTGGTTGAACCGGATCTGGCCAACCATATCATGGATAAGTTGCTGCAGAAAATGGACGAAGTCGGTTTCCACGATTTCGGACTTGGGTTGCCCGGCAACCTGATCCCGGTGATCCGTGCAGATTATACCGATCTCAACCCGGAAGTAGGCGGCGGCAAACGGGAAGATAACCTCGACGGATTTCAGATATATGAAAATGGGGGAGCAACGGCCTGCTACACGTACTACACGATTCGCGCGCTGCAATTGCTTGGCCGGAAGAAAGATGCAGACCGCATCCTCCTGCCGCTGCTGGAAAGCATGTCGGCGGGAAATTTCCAGGGCCGCTGCGCCAATGGGAAAACGAAGGACTGGAAAACCTGGTCCGGCGAATGCTGGGGTTATGAAGGTTTCCTGGTTGACAATTACATGTTTTTGCTCACCGTACTAACCCGCTAACAACAGCTCACCCGAATAATTTACCGGTTAATCGCCGGGTTAATTATTAATTATCCGTTCTGTTAACCGCTTCAGGCTTTATTTGCTTCGCTTGCATTATGAAATCTCTTCTATCAGCGAAGCTTTTAGTTCCGCAACTGATTATACTGCCATTTTTTCTTAGTACGCTCTGCTGGAGCTGCCAACCGTCAACCGCCAACCATAAGCCGTTCTTCTATCAGCACAATACCTGGCGCGAAGCCGGCGGCGGTCCGGATCAGTCGAAATACTTCATCGAAAACGAGATCGATAAGTCAAACGTGAACCGCCTGCAGGTGGCATGGACCTATTCCACGGAGGACCACCGCGGCTACCAGTTCAGCCCGATCATCGTCGATACGGTGATGTACTTGCTGGCCAAAAACAATTCGCTGGTCGCGTTAAATGCGGAGACCGGAAAAGAGATCTGGATCCACGCCCGTTTGCAGGGTATCAACTGGAGGGGAGTGAACTATTGGGAGAGCGCCGACGGCACAGACCGACGCATCATTTTCGAGATGAACAATTACCTCCAGGAGATTGATGCGGTGACAGGAAAATCTATTTTAAGCTTTGGGAAGAACGGCCTGGTTTCCCTGAAAGAAGGATTGGGCCGCGATCCGAAGACCATCGGCCGGGCTCAGCCTACCACGCCGGGGCGCGTTTTTGAAAACCTCATCCTGCTGGGGTCTTCTCCGGGAGAGAACTATTTCTCCGGCCCGGGTCATCTGCGCGCTTACGATGTGATCACCGGTAAGCTGGTCTGGACCTTTCACACCATACCCCAGCCCGGGGAATTTGGATATGATACCTGGCCGAAAGATGCTTACCAATATACCGGCGGCGTCAATACCTGGGGCGAGATCTCGCTCGATGAGAAACGGGGCATCGCTTATTTTCCGGTTGGCTCACCTACCTACGATTACTATGGAGCCGATCGTAAAGGGAATAATTTATTCAGCGACTGCCTGCTGGCACTCGATGCCCGCACCGGCAAACGGCTTTGGCATTTCCAGATGGTTCATCACGATCTCTGGGATTTCGATCCGACGGCGGCGCCACAGCTTCTCACCATTCAGCACGACGGCAAGCCCCTGGATGTCGTGGCCCAGGCCACCAAGCAGGGATTTTTGTTTGTCTTCAATAGGGTAACGGGTGAACCGGTCTGGCCCGTGGAAGAGCGTCCGGTCCTGCAAAGCGACGTGCCCGGGGAACATTCTTCACCCACCCAGCCTTTCCCGACCGTGGTCCCGCCGTTCGGACGTCAGCTGCTTACAGCCGACGACATCACGCCTTACCTGCTCAGTCCCAAAGAAAGGGCAGACTGGATAAACCGCATCAAAGCGGCGAGGACCGGACTATTCACGCCGCTTTCTCTCACGCAGGAAACCATTGCGCTGCCCGGCGCCGTGGGTGGCGCAAACCTGGGCACTACGGCCGCTATCCCGGATGAAGGAATACTTTTTGTCACCGGCCAGGACCTGCCTTCAGTCTACCAGCTCAAGCCGACGGAAACTGCTTCATCGAAGCAGGCGGCCGCCGGCGAACAGGAAAAAAGAGGACGGCAGCTTTTTGTTCAAAACTGCCAGACCTGCCACGGCGAAGGCGCGAGGGGTACGGTGGGACCGGCCCTGCTTGATCTGTCATCCCGATTCGACTTCGATCGCTTCCAGCAACTCGTGTTCACCGGTAAAGGCCAGATGCCGGCCTTTCAGCATCTCGATATCAATGCACTTAGAGATATTTATTATTTCCTGGGAAAAACAGGAGGCGGCCATGCGGGAAGCCTCCCGGCTTATACGAGCGATACCGCAATGCCACGGGGACCTGTAGTCGCCGTTGGCGGCGCTCCGCTTCCTCCGGGAGAGAAGCCGCCCGGGCCGGGCAGAAGATGGTTCAGCGGCCCGGATCATTATCCCGCCACCGTGAGCGACACTCCCAAACAGCGATATACTACCAGCTATGGGCTCGAATACCCTTTCCTCTCCGCGCCGCCCTGGTCCTATATCGTCGCCTATGACCTGAACAAGGGCATCATCAAATGGAAAAGACCGCTCGGCCAGGATTCTGCGGTTATCCGTGAGGGTGGGAATAATACCGGCATGGCCAGCGGAGGCCAGCGCAAGGGGATGATCATTACTTCCACGGGAGTTTTGTTTTCCACGGCAAAGGACGGCCGCCTCTATGCCTTCGATGCGGATAACGGCAATGAGCTCTGGCATGCCGACCTGCCCAAGGCGACGGAAGGCTTGCCTTGCATGTATGAAGTTCATGGCAAGCATTACATCGTCGTCAGCGCCACCATGCCCCTGCTCTGGGGCCGGAACAAGACCGCGGCCGACAAAGGGAGGGGTGGGGATGAACCGGGATCCTATGTCGTCTTCGCGCTTCCGCCGAAAGAATAACACCGCACAAAAACTTAAGTCATGAAGAACAAATCATGCATCACCGAATCACCCCTCGCGCTGCGGCGAAGGGATTTTCTTTTCAGGTCCGGCCTGGCGCTTTCCGCCTGGCTCCTGCCTTTCGACCTGCCATCATTTGCGGATAAGCAGGACCGTATTGCCATGGGCACGCTGATCATGCGCTACCGTTTTGCGCAAACCAAACCCAAAGAGCTGACGGTGTTGCGCGATGAGCTCGTACTGGCCGATGTGCCGCATTATTATCGCGAACGGTTCAATGTAAAAAAGATCGAATTCTGGAGCGAGCATTTCGAATCCTTCGATAAGGATTATCTCCTCCATATCCGCGATCAGATCAAAGCGGCGGGTTGTCATTTGCTCGACGTGCAGCTCGACAGCGCGCCCTT
>DASZRP010000270.1:0-5919 GCA_035548895.1 Puia sp.
CCGATCAATTGGATCACTTCAAGCCTCTCGCCTTTCATGTCATCGGCGTTGTGAAGGATTTCAACTATAATTCCATGCATGACCAGATACACCCCCTTGTCATGATGGCCAACATGTATAACTGGGGCAACATGGCCGTCCGCTTCCACACGAATGATGTATCCTCTCTCGTCCGGCAGGTGGAAACTAAATTCCATGCCGCTAAGCCAGGACTGCCCTTCAGCCACACCTTCATGGATAACGACTTTGATAAATTGTATCACGCCGAGCAGCAGACCGGCCGGGTATTCATCACCTTCGCCGTCTTCGCCATCCTCATTGCCTGCCTCGGTCTCTTCGGCCTCGTTACCTATGCCGCCGAACAACGTACCAAGGAGATCGGAGTCCGCAAGGTCCTCGGCGCCAGCGTGAGTGGTATCGTCGGCCTCCTCAGCAGGGATTTCACAATGCTTGTCGGGATCGCTGCGCTCATCGCCTTCCCCGTCGCGTGGTGGGCCATGTACAAATGGCTCGAAACGTTTGCCTATCGTACGGAGATCAGTTGGTGGATATTCGTCGTGGCCGGCGCCGGCGCCCTCGCCATTGCCCTGTTGACGGTCAGTATTCAGACCATCCGCGCGGCCCTCGCTAACCCCATAACATCCCTCCGCAGCGAATGATCAGCTAATTATTGTCGGGTCCTGAACGCAAACCAATTGGTTATATTCTTTCCAACTCTTTCCCAATGGTTCTAAATTACTGATTAGAATATACTTAATTGCGTCTTTCCTGGAAAGAAAAATATGCCAAAAATGTCTTTATAATAAAGACAGCATAAGGAAATGAATTAAAATCCTATTTTCAATCTGATGGAAAACTATGCCGTCATACTACTCATTATGGCCGTTATGATCAGCGTTTCCGGCCTGGCAGATAAGCTGAAGCTGACCGCGCCCGTACTGCTGCTGATCGCCGGGATGGGCATCGGATTTGTACCTTCCATGCCGGCTATTGAATTGAACCCGGATATCATCATGCTACTCTTCCTGCCGCCCCTGCTTTACGATGCCGCCTTCAATATCTCATTCAAAGATTTCAGGACAAATATCAATACCATCGGTACCCTGGCCATCGGCCTGGTGTTCCTTTCAACCCTCGGTATTGCCGTCCTGGCCTATTACCTGATACCCGGCATGAGCTGGCCGCTGGCCTTTTTGCTGGGCGCTATTCTTTCCTCCACGGATGCCGTGGCAGCTATCGGGATCACCAAAGGATTGAAGCTCTCGCACAGGACTATTGCCATAATTGAAGGTGAAAGCCTGGTCAACGACGCTTCGGCCCTGGTGGCCTACCGGTTTGCCGTAGCCGCCGTTACCGGAGTGGCCTTTATCTGGTGGAAGGCTTCATTGCAATTCCTTCTTGTTCTGGGCGGCGGCTTTTTCGTCGGTTGGCTGCTGGCAAGAGCATTGGCTTTCGCACTGCGCTATTTCCGAAAGAACGATTTGGTGGTGATCAGTCTCATGTTGCTGATGCCTTTTGTCACCTATCTTATTTCAGAATATTTTAAAGTTTCCGGCGTCATCGCTGTGGTGATCCTGGGATTGAGCATGGCCAGGTTGAGCCGGGAGAAATTTCCTGACAATCTTAAAGAACAGTCCCGGAATTTCTGGACCGTCATTATTTTTCTGCTCAACGGATTGATCTTTCTGCTGATCGGATTTCAATTCCCGATCGTTTTAAGAAAGATGCCTCAGATACAGGTATGGACCTATGCCGGCTATGCGGCAATCATTGTGCTGGTCGCGCTCGGCATCCGGATGGTCAGGGTATATCTTCAGCAGTTCAACCTGCAAAGGGCTTTTCAGGGCAAGCGCCGTATCAGTGAAGAAGCCTTGTTCGATTCCAAATCGAGCTTCATCATCAGCTGGGCCGGCATGCGGGGCATCGTTTCGTTAGCGATCGCCCTTGGTCTGCCAACAACGCTTGACAACGGAGATCCTTTTCCCATGCGAAATGAGATCATCTTCCTGTCTATTGCGGTTGTATTGCTTTCCCTGTTAGGGCAGGGACTTACCCTGCCCTGGGTGGTCAGGAAGTTGACCCGATAGCCGCAGCGTGGCAGCCGTCTCCATTAAATACTATTCAAAAAAGAACTTAAAGATTGTTCAGTTTGTATGCCCAACTTTTTCCTGATCCGGTAACGACTTACTTCTGCTCCCCGGATGGAGATATTAAGCAACTGGGCTATTTCTTTTGTAGACAAGCTAAGTTTAAGGTAGGCACACACTTTAAGGTCAGAATTGGTAAGCTCCGGGTATTTCTTTTTGATCTTTTTCAGGAAATCGTCATTCAGTTCATCAAAGTGTATGGCAAACATCTCCCAGTTTGAATTGCTTTTTTCCGATTCTTTAAGCAGAGACGCAATACGCTTAATGTCCCCATTATCAGCGGGAGTGTTATGTATCCGTCCTACTTCTTCTTTTATCTTTGCGAGCGTATCCGCGTTTTCAACCAGGTGCATACTGACATTTGCCAGTTCTTTTTTCTTGAGAAGTACTTCCTGCGCCAGTTTTTCATTTTGCAGTTTAATAATCTCTTTTTCGCTTTTTTCCAGCTCTAACTGATGTATATATTTCAAACGGGTCTGCTCTTCCTGGAATTTCTGGTGCTGGAGTTGCATTTTCCTTTTTACCCTTCTGTGTATCAGGAAAATGAATAATAAGACAATAAAAAAGTAAAGGACAATTGCCCATATGGTTTTGTACCAGGGCGGACTTATGATGAAATGATAGCTGACTACAGCCGATTCATTTTTGAGGTTATCCCGCGCTTTTATTTTAAAGACATAATGGCCATCGGGCAGATTGGTATAATCTTTTTCGGTTTTATTGCTCCAGGCAGACCATTCATTATCGTATCCATCCAACGCATAGCTGTATTCGATACTTTTTTGCAGCCCGTAAGCCGGCGAGCTATATTCAAAATGGAAGGAATTAAACCCGGAGAAGAGTTTCAGGGGCTTATTTTTATCGGGATTTTCTGTGGTATTATGTTGATAACCTCCGAAAATCACGCTGTCCTTTTTACCGGTTATTTTAACCGTTCCGATGAGCGCGGTTATTTTAGCATGAGTTGCAGCATATTTTTGAAAGTTTAAGTGAATAACGCCTTCTTCAGAACCGATAAAAACATTCTCTTTATTGTAAGGATATATATTTTCGAAACCTGATAAAATTTGCCCTGTTATCTCCGGAAAGTAGGTAATCACCGGCTTGCCGGATCCGTCGTTTAATGAAGGCGACACAACGCCTATCTTCTTCCCGCTGCAAAACCAGATATTATTATCGGGATCTTCTGTTAAATACCGCACTTCCATATCTCCGAAAATGGGTGATAATAATTTTGACGGCTCAAACCTGTTTGCAACGGCATTATACTCGTAAATACCACGAACCGTTGCAAAGACGATCCGGTTTCTTATTTTGAAAACATAATTATTCAGGGTGGCCGGCAGTCCTTGCTGTTCAGTAAAAAGCTGGCTGGTGTATTTCTTCTTATCAGGGGAAAATCTCATCCGGTAAACACCACGGTAAGGATGGGATGCCCAAACATCTCCGTTGTTATCCATCACCATATACCGGTAAGAATCCTGCAAGCCGTCTGCCAGGCCTTTATCATAAAATTTACCGTCATCATATTGCAATAGCTTGATTCCGGTATAAGTGCCTACGAGAATGTTCCGTGCCGGATATACGGAAGAAGCAGGAAGAAAGAGCCAGGAACCTGTACCCTGCGACAGCGGTTTGGCTTCATTATTTTCTATGATATAACTTCCATTATGGTGCGCAAGCAACAGTTGCTTATTAACCTCATCCAGTTGCCAGGCCTCGCCGTTGGTGGTGTTTTTAACTAAGGAAAAATTGCCTTTCAAATCGCTTAAATCGCTATCGGCAGCGGGTATGGGTAAGGCATATACGCCATTGGTGGTTGACAGATACAGGCAGTGATCGAAAATCCTGGTTGAATAGCCTGCAACTACATTGGCTTTATCCGGCGCGATATATTTAATGGGCGAATTGTAGTTTGCACAGCTGATACCATTTCCCAGGCCCATCCATAAATTATGGTATTTATCTATGTATGCGCTTAAGGCGTTGTTATTTTGCAGGCCCTCATTGGTGGAGAATCTTTGCAAAATATTAAATGAACGGTTGAATATAATATATCCCTGTGATGCGGTGCCAATTGCAAATTCAGACTTATTAATTTGAATTGCAACGTTAATAAACAGATTATTATACAGTGTCACCGATATTTTCGAAATAGAATCATTCTCCAAAATAAACAACCCCGCCGTTTTTGTCACGATCAAGTCTTTGTTGTTTTCTATTGAAAAAATATTGGCAATAAGAATTCCCGCCAATGCCTTGCTGTTCTTTAAAGGCAACCAGCTTTTTTGATGAAATTTTAGCAATCCGGTAGACCCGTCCAGGGCATAGACCGTTTCTCCTGCCTCTCCAATAAAATCCCACTGGGCGTGGGGAATATGGGGTTCTATGATATTATTGCTGTATTCAAATATCCTGTCAGTCGTCCGAAAAAAAACAGCATCGTTGCTGATGGTTATTTGCCACACATCGGCAAAACTCCTATACTGTGCCGGGATCTTATCTTTAAGGGATGTAAAAGTCAGTATTCCGTTTTCACCCGGGTAAAAATACCCGATCTCGTCCTGCCCGCCTACATATATCCGGTCGTTGGCATCGATGGCCAGCGACCGTACGATCGTCTTATTAGGTAAGGGATAATTCCTCCAAAAATTCCCGTCAAAAGTTAACAGACCCTCATTATTGGCAAAATACATTATGCCCCTGCTGTCCTGGGCAATCTCCCAGGTCTGGGCTCCGCCCCGAAAATCCGTCTTGGCATAATTGGTAATTAAAGGCAGGGCGATCGCTGTGTTTTGAGAAATCGCTGCTTCGGGTATTAAAAAGCAAAAACCAATAAGCCATTGAATAAAATATTTAAAATATAACTGCACTGGCATTTTGGTTGATGAAGTAGTATTAAAGTAGGCTAATATCCATAAAATTAACATTTTGCAGGTAATTGACGTAGTATTGAAGTAGTAAGTTTTAACATTTCACTGTATTACAGACTAAATTTACCTACTCACTAATTGCTATCATTCGATTTAAACCAAAGCTATGCGTATGAAAAAGATGTTATGCAGGTCATCCTGCTTCTTTCTGCTTTTATTTAGTCTTCATCCGGCTTTTTCTCAAACCCGAACGGTGAAAGGAAAAGTGAGTGACGAAAAAGACCAGCCTGTCGCCAATGCTTCGGTCGTTGTCAAGGGAAACACACCCGTTGGTACAACGACAAATCAATCGGGGCTTTTCACTTTAACAGTCTCCGGCCCGGCAGACAGCCTCCTGATATCTGCCATTGGTTATTCGGAGGTTACTGTCCCGGTAACCGGGGAGGCGATAAACGTCCGTCTGGCACTCGCCAATGCGAGACTGGACGAAGTAGTGGTGGTCGGTTACGGCACCCAAAGAAAAGCATCGCTAACCGCTTCTATTTCAACCGTTAAAGGCGAGGATATGGTCCGGCAGCCGGTAAGCGATCTTTCCAATGCGCTTGGCGGCAGGGCGGCCGGTGTAATATTCACGCAGACGAGCGGTCAGGTGGGTAACGATGCGTCCAGCATTTTGATCAGAGGCGTTGCTACCAACGGCAATTCAACGCCGTTATTCATAGTAGACGGTATTCCGAGGAATTACAGCCAGTTAAATCCTTCGGATGTTGAGTCTATTACCGTGCTGAAAGATGCGGCGGCGGTTGCGCCTTATGGTCTTGCAGGTGCAAATGGGGTAATTCTGGTTACGACAAAAACGGGAAAGGCAGGGAAGCCCGTTTTCAGCTATGACGGTTATA
>DASZRP010000271.1:0-33416 GCA_035548895.1 Puia sp.
CCGGCTTGCCCAGTTCGTACAGCCGATAGGGAAAGACCGTATACAGCTCCGGGTTCTCGACGTTCTTTGTCGGGCCATAGTGTTGAGCAGGTAAAATAATCGAATCTCCCTCCGGTTCACCCATGGCCCCCGGTGGTATTCTGCTTTTGGCTGTCGTACCCATCGGCAGGGCGGGAATTTCTTTTTCGAGTGTTGACCACCGTGATCTTTGCTTTTCTGTGGTCAGCGTGGCCGGCAGGTGCAGCAGCCTTGGCAGGATCGATCGGAGACCGGCAATATCGGGCGTTGGGTTTACAGCGTCCAGCTGATAGGTTTCGATGGATTGCGCAGGACTGAATATTATTTTTCCGTCTTCGCCGCGCGGCCAGTGCTCGGCATAATAAGTTAGGATGGCATCGGCAAAAGGCAGCAGGGATTTCTGAAGGAATTGGTTGTCCTGCGTATTGTCGTAGTAGTCCAGCATTTGTGCTGTGACTTCCAGTCCGCCCTGCACATGATAGCGCATATAAGGACTTTCCGGATCGGCGCCGGGATTATCCCATCCGAAGTCGTTCGCGTTCGGCAGGCCCCAGAAGAGCATGGTTTCTATAAACGACGCCCCGTTGTGATGATAATATAACCGGGTACGATCTTTCGCCAGCGGCAGTGCATTCACATACATGTTAAACCAGGGCATCAGCATATCGTAATCGCCCGACGCGATCAGCGGCCAGTAAACATGCCGTACATTCTGGTTCCAGTAGCAGGAGCCCCAGCGCCGGTAGTCGGCATCATGGTGAAGATCATTGGAGAGAGAATCCGGCGGCAGATCATGGCCAACCGTAAACAGCGAACCATTGTATTTGATAGGATATTTTCCGCGACCGGCGCAGGCGGTCATGAAACGCTGCATGGCATAACCCTGCGCTACCTTCCCGGCTTCGCCGGCACCAGTAATATTGATCCAACTCCTGTTCCAGAAGGCTGTCCACCATTCTACATGTACCTTCCAGGCATCGGTTACTTTTATCGTTTCGACGGCTTTAATTTTCTTATCGATGTCTTCGAGCCAGGCGACCGGAGAAGTCGTTTGCTCCGTCAACGCATAAATATTCAGCTGCTGGGCTGTCGATGGAGTCGATGACGCAAGAGCGAGGTTTCCTTCCTTCACCAATCCTTTACCTTTCATCACCACGCCAAAGCAGCGATGCATCAGCGGGTCCGGATATTTGGAAACCAATGAACCGAGGTGCTCCCGCTCAAAACTCAGTGAATAAAGACTGGTGGAATTGAAATGACACCAGCTCACCTGCTTGCTTCCCGATGGCAGCACGGTATCGGGATAAAAGTCCAGTCCCGCAGGATTGCTCGCCCATTCCCAATGAGCCAGCGGAGCCTCCCCGATCTGTTTCTGTGTAAGGTGGTATTGACTCGTACGCCATATTTCGGAAACGGCTTTGAGTAAAACGGGCTTCTCGGTTTTAGCGGTTACCCTCACCACGGGGTGGTTAGCATCCACCCAAACGCGGACAAGGTTATTGCCGGAAGCAATTTCGAGTGAACCGTTATCGAGCCTCAGGGTCTGGCTGAACACGGTGCTGTTAAGGAAAGGATTGGGAGAAAGGCTGATCCTCACCCTGCCCAGCTTCAGCATTTGTGCGCTTTCGCTCCAGGCATCGGCTTTTGCCAGCAGCAATACAATATCCCCGTTCTGCTCCGTCCAGGCATTGAGCGCGATATCGCCGTTGCCCAGGGGCATGGAGCTGTTTTCGTCTACTCCCGGTTCGTTCCAGATGAGATTGTAATCGCCAACTGCCGTGCTGGTCTGCGCCTGAACGAGGTCCATCAGGCCGATCGATCCGATCATCAATAGCAATAAGTATTTAGAAAAAACCGGCTTGTGCAGGATCATGGCGGTCAGTATTTTCTGTTTCAACTACTAATGTATAACAATCCCCCTCAAAGATTTTTTCTAAAAAATATTTTGAAATATAAAAACTCTTCTTACTTTAGCAGTGTACTATTTACTTAGTACACTAAATCACTGCAAATGATTACCATTCAGAATTTGCATTTCTCCTACCGGAAAAGGCCGGTATTCCGGGGGCTCAGCCTGCAATTGCAGGCAGGCCATATTTACGGATTGCTGGGCAAAAACGGCACGGGTAAATCCACGCTGCTCCGGAATATTGCCGGACTGCTCTATCCCGATCAGGGCAGGATCGAGGTGCTCGGTTTTATTCCCGGAAAGCGCCAGCCGGCTTTTCTGCAGGAAATCTTCCTGGTACCTGAAGAATTTTACCTGCCCGATATCCCGGTTCAGCAGTTGGTAGATCTCCAGGGGCCTTTCTATCCACGGTTCAACCACAGCCAGTTCGAACGGTATATCCGGGAGTTTGATATTCCGGCCGATAGCACATTACAAAACATGAGTTATGGGCAAAAGAAAAAAGTGCTGATCAGCTTCGGCCTGGCTACTAACTGTTCGCTGTTGCTGATGGATGAACCGACCAATGGGCTGGACATCATGAGCAAGAGCCAGTTCAGGAAAGTGATCGCCGGCGAATTAAACGAACAGAAATGCATTGTCATCAGCACGCACCAGGTCAAAGACCTGGAAAACCTGATTGACCGGGTCACCATTATAGACGAAGGTAGGATCCTGTTCGATCAGACGGTGGACGCGATCAGCCGCAGGCTTTCCTTCCGGATCTCTTTCGATAATGAAGAAGTGAAGCAGTCGCTCTACAGCGAATCGTCATTACGTGGTCATGCAATTGTCGCACCGAATGCAAATGAAGAGGAAAGTAAGCTGGACCTCGAGTTGCTCTACAAGGCCATTGTGATGAATGGCCATTCCATTCAATCGGTTTTCACCGCCAAATAAGAAATATGAATCAGACATTTGATTTTAACCGCTGGCGCCTGCTGATCGCCAAACACGGATATGAGCAAGGGAAAAAATATCTGTTATCTCTTGTGGCCATCGCTGCTTTGTTGCTGATCTGGTTTGTGTTTGTGCTGTTTGCCAATCCCTATGAGCCCCTGCCAGACGGCGCGCAGTTCGGGACTTATTATGTCGGCCTGTTCCTGGTCGGCTGTATCTACGCCAGCCTGCTTTTCTCTGACCTGGCTTCCCGGCCCCGGGGAATCGACTATTTATCCCTACCGGCCTCTCACCTGGAGAAATTGCTTTGCGCTTTGTTTTACGGCGTCCTGATTTTCTTTCTGGCCTATACCATCGTCTTTTATATCGTGGAGCTTCCGATGATCCGCGTTGCGCGGGCGATTGCCTATGCGCATTGGCTAAAGACGGCTCATCCGAAAGAGATATTCAATGCCGGTGAAACGATCAATGTTTTTGTGATGCCCCGCCGGCCAGCCGGCGCACCCAATGCGTTTTTTTATATTCTGTTAAGCTATTTCGCCGTTCAGGCTGCGTTTATTCTGGGATCGGTCTATTTTCCCAAATTCAGTTTCATAAAAACGGTGGTCACCTTACTCCTGATTGGGTTGGTTTATGTTTTTCTGGTGGACACTGTAGTCGGCTGGATCATGCCGGAAGGTCGTTACTATCATGCATTTACGGCTTATAATTTTCATGGACCGAACGGCTATGAGGATGGGAAAGTCGTTACGCTGCCGGAATGGTTTCATGATTTGCTGTCGATTATAGTGCGGTATGCTTTTGCGCCCATTTTTTGGATCACCACCTATTTCCGCCTTAAAGAAAAAGAGATCTAGGCTGTAAAATTTTTGCTATGCAATTCAGAGAGTCACAAGCTATATATCTTCAGATCGCCGATCATGTCTGCGAGAAAATCCTGCTAAAGGAATGGAAGGCCGAAGAGCGCATCCCTTCGGTGCGGGAGCTGGCCGTGCAGTTGGAAGTAAATCCCAATACGGTAATGCGAACCTTCGATTTTCTGCAACAACAGGAGATCATTTATAACCAGCGCGGCATCGGCTATTTTGTTTCGCCGTCCGCCTACAAGAACGCCCTGCAATACCGGAAAAACGAATTCATCGAAAAAGACCTTCCGGCGCTGTACCGGAGCCTGTATTTGCTGGGCATGGACCTGGACGAATTGAAACCCCGCTTTGAAAAATACAAGAAACAACATTTCGCCTAACCATCATATTGCGCAAAATGAAAACAAGCAATAAAATATTACTGACGGTTTCCCTGATAGCGATCGGCACCATCGCCGGTGTTCACGCTGCTTTTTATGTCAAGTATAAGAGCGGCGATTATGTTGCTGTAAAAGATATGGAGAAAGAGAATTACGCCCGGCATGAGCTCAAACCGGTGAAATACCTGGTGGTACGGGGAGTGGATAATCTGACCATTATTCCCTCCGACACGGCTTATGCAGACATTCAGAAAGAGGGATCATCGCGTATCCGTTTCCGGGCAGATGGAGATTCCCTCGTGGTCAGTGGCGACACGACCGTCACGAATTCCGACGGGTCAACAAGAACAGAAAGAAGTTATGCCAATATCAATATTTATATGACTTCGCTGGACGTCATCCAGGCCAGCAATAGCAGTTTTTTTCTGAGTGGCAGAACCGACTCCAGCAAGGCCTTATCCAGTGAAATCGTACTGACCGAAGGTTCAAACATGCAACTGTCCCGAAACAATTGGGAGGACTCTTCAGCACGATATTTTGGACGGATCACGATTCGATCCGGTCCTTCCTCCCAGATCGTACTGAATGAATATGCCGTTTTGCAAAGCCTCGACCTCTCCCTGAACGGTTCCGGTTTCCGGGATGAAGAAGCGAAGATCGGTGCACTGACCATCAGTTCAGATTCCAGCTCCACCGTTGAGCTCCACGGAAAAAACCTTGCACATCTCAACCTGTCTAAAGAGTGAACACCCTCTCACCGCCTTCCATGATATGATTGTCTTTTTTGAAGTCCTTCGTGAACTCCCCGATACGGCAATGCTCGAATTTCAGTTCTCCCCTTAAGACTTTCAAATGGACCTCGTAGCCTGCAGTTAATTTTTCCACCACTACGGTTCCCCAGGCATAACCATTACTCCAGAAGTAATTCCCGGGACGAGCGCCAAAACTGATTTCTTTTTTTACCGCGGAATAATGAAAGCCGGTGAGGGCAAGTATGGCGGCCCAGCTATCCATCGCGCGGGCATAGTGATGTCCGCATTCGATCTCATCGAAGGGATTGCGCTTTCTTCCGTCGAACCGGTCGCGGATATTCCGGATGCAAAGCAGACCATTGTCTGTTTGCCCCTCGTATAGCATCTCTATCGCCGCCACGTATTCAAAGCCCGTCATCACTTCATTATAATAAGGAAAGGGATAGGTTGGGCGATCATGCGGATAGGCCGCCATGAGCAATGCAGCTTCATCGTCGAATACAAAGGAACGCAGGTGGTTGAAGTGATCGAACATGGATTGCCGGTAGTTGTATTTCATGATGCTCTTCAGCGTGGTGCGGATATGATTGCTGTCGACCAGGTAGCCGAGGCCGCAGACATTCGACATGAACTGCCCAACGAGCTGATCGACCAGGCATCCCGTGCCCAGCTGGAAATCAGGATTCGAAAAATCACGACTGGGCTGCCCGTTTCTCAATCCGGCGGGAATGGCTTTCACATCAGCGGGCGGCTGCACCTGCTGGATATAATATTCTCCATTGAAGAGGTGTTTGTCTGTCCAGACACTTCCGTTATGAAAGAGCGTCTGGCATTTCTGAGCAAAGGATTTGTCGCCGAGATAGTCCGCCATTTCAGCGCCGGCGCGCAGCGCACCGAGATACCAGATCTCCATCTGGGGATTGGGACCATAGTAATCGACATCCATGGTATTGTGCTGACAACCTTCCATCACGCCATCGGCATCGGCGTCCCATCCATTCTTTATCCAGCAGAAAGCCAGGGCACGTTTAACGGCGGGCCAGTATTTTTTCAGGAAAGCATCGTCGCCGGAAAGTTGCCATTCTCGGTACATCTTCATGATGGTGCCCATCTGGCCGTCGGCCGCAGCGTGGTTCCAGCGGGGGCCGGTGACCGGTAGATTGGTCCTGAAGCTCATCAGTCCGAGGCTGTCGGTCGACACCCCGAACTCCACGGCGCGCATGGTCTTCGCCAGGTCTCCAAACAGAAAAGCCGTTGCCTGTTCATAATTCCATACATGGGTGCAGGAGCCGAAGCAGGAACCCACGCGGTCCATCACGCCTTCCCATCCAAACATGGTGCCGTCTGCCGTCCGGAAAACAGTTTGCGAACGAAGCGTGCTGATATTGAACAGGGCGGCTTCCTTCACTTCCTGTGGCAGGTCGCTGCCGACGAAAGCCTGCACGAAGGAGAGTGTTTTTCTTTCCAGAGTATCGATGACGGGATGAACCTGATGGATCACGTCCCAGGCATCTTTATATTTCGTGCTGTAATAATTGCCTACGTTCACCGGCGACCAGGCAAAGCGATTGGGAAAATTCCAGGTGATATAAAAAGTGATCTCGCGGGTGGACTTCGGAGCGATCTCCAATTCAGAAGCCAGGGCGCCTGTCGGCATGTCGGGCTGATCGTAAGCGGTGTTGGTGAGCTGGCCATCGTCGCTGAAATCATCCCAGAAGCTCAGGATCTCGCTGCCCCATCCGAAAGGTGAGGTGGAAGTTTTATAACTGATATGCTCTTTTGAATCTGTCGCCAGTGCGATGGTCCCCCAGGCGGGATCGTTCCTGTCCACACCGTCCGAGGTCATATAGATCCCCTTGAGATCGCCGTCAGTTCGGAACTGGTTCCTGTTTTTATTCGCGCCCTTCAGTTGCTGCTGCCCTTTCCATTCGGTGAACTCCTTCGTTCCGTCGATGCCGATGAAATTATCCATGATGCCGCAGACCGAAGCAGTGACGAGCTGGTCCGTTTTATTCTTCAGCACAAAATGAAACACCGCGATGGGAATGCCGCTGAGGTCGGCATCGACGGGGATCAGGGGATTGAAGGCTTTGATCTTTACATCGACGGGGACATCGGGATCGGAGAGGTTGACCTGGCCGAAGGGATAGGCGGCGTCGAAGCTGGCATGACGAAACCTGGGCAGGCCGTGGTGCTCCACCGGTTCACCCATCATGTGCTCATACTCGTAATACTCCAGCGGGCCGGTGAGGGATTTGGTAATCGTCTTGCCATCGGCCGTTTTCGTATAGAGACAGAAGACAGGCGATACACTTTCGAGGTCGTTCTCATTGGGACCGCCGGGATTCTGTTTGCCGGGAACATTCATAATCTCCCATTGCCTTAGATCACCGCGGCCGCCGAGGTTGACCGTGCCGGTGCCGATGCCTCCGATGGGGAGGACGATCTTTCCGAGATGGTCCTGGTCGTAGTGTTTCAATACGGGATAATCGGGACTGATTGTTTGCGCTGTGGCGGAAAAGGATAATCCTGCCAGGAGCAGCAGGGTCTGGAATTGCTTTTTCATGAATCAAAAATAACTCAACCACCACTTCTCTTTATGGCTCATCTTGTAGCGGTCGTATTTTTTACAGAGCGGATAGAGTGCAGCGACTATGCCGATCCAGACAAGGTAGACGCCCCATAGCGGGAGGCCGTAGCCCTGAAGGTTGGGCATGCCGTCTATCCATTGGGTGAACCCGGTCATGTCTGTCCACGAATGGCCCTGCAGCACCGCCACCAGCATGGCAAGCAAGTGGATCACCCATAAATGAATGACATAATAGAACATGGGCACGCGGCCATAGACCGAAATCACTTTAGTGATCCGGTTGGAGAGATTCTCGGTAAGCGCCAGGAAAATACACGCAAAGCCTTCAGTGACGAGGAGATAGTCGAGCGAAGGCGGGTACTTGGTGAAATTAAGAAAGGACAGGAAGCTGCTCGTGGCAGTAGCCTGTGGTATCCAGGGATGGAGGTCGCCATATACATTGATGCCGCGGAGGATGATAAACAATATCCAGGAACCGATGCCGAGCTGCAGCAGGATCTTCTTTCTTCTCTTCTGATCGAAGCTACTGGTGAACAAACTTCCGAGACAATAGCCCAGGGCCATCACACCCGCCCAGGGAATAAGCTGGTACCCTTCTCCGATATTGGCATTGCCGATCGCGAAATTCTTTCTTTCATGGATGGCGCCCCAGAGGAAGCCGCCGAAATCGTGACTGTTGAAATGGATATGATCGAGCAGATTATGTCCGAATACCATGACGAGTCCGATGGTGAGTATCCACGGGCGGGGCAGGAAAATGAGTCCGGCGAGGCAGATCATGGAAAGGCCGAGCACCCAGATGACGCCGAGAATGAAAAAAGTGAAATGGGTATTGAAGAACCAGGAAAAATTAATGGCGGTTTCTTCGATCATGACCAGCCAGATGCCGCGCTTCACCAGGAAGGCCGCCAGCTCCTTTTTCGATTTGCGCCGACCGGAGAGGAAGGCCGAAGTACCGGCTAACAGTACAAAAATCGGAGCGCAGAAATGGGTGACCCAGCGGGTGAAGAAAAGAATTACGGAAGTCTTCTCCAGGTCGAGCGGGTCGTACAGAAACGCGTCGGCATGAAAATAATCCCGGACATGGTCCAGGGCCATGATGATCATGATGAGCCCCCGCAGCAGGTCGACCGACGTGATGCGTTTGGGTCTGGGAGCGTTGGCCCTGGCGAGTTCCCGGCTTAGTGTTTCCATGTTAGCGGTTAGTGTAGATTTTTTTTATAAAGATCGTTTTACTGGAATCTACCGTTGGATCATCAATAAGTATTAACCCCTAGTCAAATTTATTTCGTTTATCCCTATATTTAGTACCCCATTCTACCTACTCCTCCTTATAAAAACATATTGCTCTAAATTAGTCCGTGTTGATTTCTGAGTTTTCTTAACTGTAACCAATCAAATTGGTTGCATGGAATCGGAAAGTAGTCAGAACAAGACCATGTGGGCGGCTCTTCTGCTATGCCTGGCTTTTATCATTATTCTTTTTACGCTGAAATGCACAAACAAAAATAATACAAATAATTCCTTACCGGATCAGTCTAAAACTAAAGCAGAGAAAACTCATGAGTTTGAAGCAGATATCAAGATGCCTATAGGCCTTCCAAAAAGGCCAACTCGTAGCAATAGCTCGGCAAAAAATACCGGGATTAGAAAAAAACAATTTGTAGTCGTTCTAGATACAACACCCAAGTGGATCAATAATTACCGATTCAATCAGGCCCAAAATGCCGTATCCAGAAATAGCCTTGCTTATTATTTTAAAGACGATGTAGGATTTATAAAACAAATTGATTCAAACTCATTGATTGAGAGTGGCCTTTGGAAAAATAGCAATAATTCCTATATGCAAGATGGAAAATTAGATATAATAACAAATCTATCAAAACCTCATGCCTATGAAGTAGAATCTCTAACGATTCCTGATTTTGAGAGTCTCATAGAAACAGATCAGCAAAAATACATTCTAACTATTTCCAGATTAGGCGACAAACTTAATACAGCGAAGGGAAAAGAAAAATCTCAGATATGGAATTCTACGTATAATTTATATTTATATAGCCTACAAAAGAATAAAGCCAAATCGACTACTGGCCTGTTAACTCCTGAAGCTATTGTGGCTGACCGGGATTTAAGTTCCGAAAACATGTCGCTGAACACAAAGGATGTACTACAAACATATTTAGTAGACCTATTAACAAAACTTAATCTTCGAGAAATAAAATCGTTAAGGAAATCATTCAATACTCATAATACCCTTCGAATCATGCTTGATCAGTTTCCCCAACGCCGCGCGAAAGGGGATGAGAACATGCATGAATGGTCAAATCATAATATTCAAAATACCATTTCAGACCTTCAGGTTTCCGATTTTGACACGCTGGTGATTTTCGATGTATTTAAGGATTCTATTTGTACCCACGGTTTAAAAGTGTACGATGTAGTAAAAGAAGTATTGCAAGATTATGGTCTCGACAGTCAGGTATTGACTAAGGTCAAAAAAGTTCCCGTAAACTATTTCTCAAACAAGTCCTTCGGCGATTCAATTATTACCGCATATAATGAAGCAATGGCTGATGATGACTCCGGCCCCATGAAGACTAACGCACAAATTCCTCCAGACTCCATTTACCAAATATATCATGATTCACTAGAGGTCACATCCCAGGATTATCTAAACGCTCTTTTATATACCGAACTACAAAAAACTCCCGGCATTATAACGAATTCATACACGATTGGTTGTAGGGATCAAGTCTATGTACCCGCCGGCCTGACTCCTGCCGGGATGAAATACACTAACCTTCTTACCTCAGCTACGAATAAGGCAGAAGATATTGAGCGATATCGGGATTTCTCTTCTGACTTTGGCGCTATGTTTCTAGAACCGTTATTTAGCTATCTAAAATTTAAACTGAATACCGGCACCATTATTGTCGGCGACGAACTCTCAGACTCCACCTATTTTGGTATGTATTCAACCGAAGGCAACAATATAAATGTTCTTGGCAAAGGTACGGGTTGGGGAAAACCGAATTGCACTGCCTGCATCCAAAGTCTTGACACAGGAGCCAGCTTCGCAACACCGGAAATAGCAGCAAAATTATTTATAGCGAAAGCTCTATGGAAAAAAAATGGCCTTTTAGTTAATGCGATCGAAGCGCGAACTAGGTTAATATTAGCAACTGAACTCTCAATTCCTTTTATTGATAAGTTTTCTTCTGCTGGACCAGTTAGTTTAAATAAATTATTGGAGACTGGCTCCGGCTATCTTGTTGACACAAATAATCGCATTCTCAGTTTGGAAAAGGTAATTAGCGCTTCGCTGTATGTAAATGACAATTCAGGTAATAATTATTATAAGTTTATTTCAACTACTCCAATTGCAACACAAAAACAAAATTTCAAATATACCAGGGGACTTTATTATAAAAACTCACGATGGTTCATCTTTTCTAATGAATCCGAAAAATGGGAGGAGGTTAATGAACCTTACGATCTAAACATTGCCTGCATGGAAAAAAACGGGGTCAAACCAGAAATATACTCGCTCGTAGACTTTAAATCAAAATTTAAACAATTCGTTCTTTTAAACAATTAGCTATGAAAAAGTTACCTACTATCTTGATCCTGACGCTTACATTAGCTTCGATCAGATCCAACAGTCAAGAATTGAGCAAAGACGCCGAGAAGGCCTTAAAGGCTGCCTTCGGCGTAGATATCAATGACTATAAAATTTACAGTTATCCAACAAATAATTTCGGTGTCGGAACTATGTGTGCAAAAAAATGGGTGCCCGATGGAATCATGCTAGCTGATATGGTCACTTATTATGGGTTAAACAGAAACGATGCATCTAGCGAATCGTGGAAAACTATCAATGGGTATGCCTTCTATGGCAATGACGGTCCCCAAATTAAAATGAATGATACTTTAAGAAACATTCTTGGATTACAAATGCTTCTTCCAAAAATCTTAAAAGTACTATCTATCGACCTTGGATTCGAAAAGGAGAAAAATAAAAGCGTTACTGTAACGATTGACTCTGCGATGAAAAGATTTCTACAGTTTGGCAAATGGAAAGCCATGATAGACAAGCTGCCTAAAACAGACCCTGTTTCAAAGGCTTATGATGCAAAGAAAATACTAATTGCGACTTCTGATTTTGTATTGCTTAACTACAGTGTAGACATAAACCGTGAAGACAGTTTCGGAATCAAATTGGGTCTTAAAATTGATTCTCTGATCAATATCGGAAAATTTACGTTCGATAAGGATTCCCTAGGTCTTGTAATATCCCATAATCAAACCGGAGGTTATTCTATAAGGTCAAATAAACCTCTGGTAATTGGTGTTATTGTCAAGAAGAGAAGAGATGTGGAAGTAGAAAGTTTACAAGAAGGGTTTCAATACTGGGATAACGTTTCCGCCGATAAAATAAAAGATGTAACAGTCAAGCTTATTAAATAAATATTAAAGACAAAAGAGCGGGTAGGATTTGCAGTCGCGGTCCGAATTTAACATGAACAACCAGTATACTAAATTAGGGCTGTCTACTTCTCCACCACCACAAAACCGTTCAGTAAATTTTCGATCGTTTTTTGCATCTGCGGGTAAACCTGTTCGCTCGTATAGCCCAGTAGCTGAACGCTTCCGTTTTTGTTGGAGTAATAGTAGCCGACATACACAAACTTAATTCCCTGTACAGTAGCCTTCATCGTGGAGTAGAGTATTTTTTTACCATTCACCATCCGATACTCTGAAGCTACTACCCGGGCATCGGGCGCAGCTTTTTGTGCATTGAGCAGCGCGATCTGACGAAAAGACGCCAGCGGGATTTCCGTTTTCTCGGTGATCATCATGGCATAGGCTTCACCCCCTTTTTCTTCAAAACCATATTCCGGCACTGATCCTCCGTCTTTGTTGGGTGTGAATTTCCACTTCGCGGGATTGATATACACCCCTACGTTCACGTTATTGCTTTTAACCAGGAAGCTGGAAGAGGCTTCTTTAGCGAACGCGTGCGGGTTCAGGGATAGGGAATCGCTGTTCGAGGCGCTGTCTTCGGCATTGATGTATTTCCAGGTTCCGTCGCTGTACAGGGCGACCTCCTTACCGTTTTCGGTGAGGGCTTTTATTTGGGCCTGCGCAAACTGGCAATGGATGAAAGCGAGGATAATTAACGGCAGCTTGTTCATGGAGCAATGGGGATTTGAGGGTTACCGATCTTACAACGCAGAAAGTACAAAATCATTTTGATTTGAAGCATATTTGGAGCCCCTTGGCGACCTTGTGACGTATCTGAAATCATCCTGAATTACCACAATGAAAGAAAAGCTCATTTTCAACTGGAGCGGCGGCAAGGATTCCGCGCTGGCCCTTTACCAGATATTGCAGTCGGATCAATATGAAATCCTCTGCCTGCTCACCAGCATCAGCGAGACTTACCAACGCGTTTCCATGCACGGCGTCCGCCTTGAGCTGCTCGAAGCGCAGACCGAGCGTCTCGGTATGCCTCTGGTGAAATTACCTATGCCGGAAAGAGCCGATATGGAAACCTATAACCAATTGATGAAGGAAAAACTGCTCAATCTCAAGACAAAGGGTGCTACCGCCTCGGTATTCGGCGATATTTTTCTGGAAGACCTGCGCAGGTATCGCGAAGACAAACTGGCGGAGCTGGATATCAAAGCGATTTTTCCGCTCTGGAATTTACCGACACGCCGGCTCGTCCACGAGTTCCTGGCGCTTGGCTTCAAAGCCATCGTCACCTGTGTCGACGAACGTTGGCTCGATAAAAGCTTTGCAGGCCGGATCATCGATGAATCTTTCCTGAACGATCTGCCGCCTGCCGTGGATCCCTGCGGCGAGAACGGCGAGTTTCACAGTTTTGTTTTCGACGCGCCTTATTTCAGCCAGCCTATCGATTTTGAAAAAGGAGAGATCGTTCACCGGAAATACTCGGTGGAAAATTCTGGCAGCGCACTCGATGGCGGCTTCTGGTATTGCGATCTGCTGCCAGTTAAACAGGAGTCTCCGGCCTGACAGCCGGACTCCGCTATTTCCCGAAAGAATATTGCAGAGAGAAAGTAATGCCCAGATCATTCTTTGCCGTTGCGCCCGCCGGCGGACGGTTATCGAAGTTGTCGTAGAAGGTAAGCCCGATGCTGAAGTCCTTCACTATCTCGAAATTATTTTTCACATCGAATTCCGTTCTCACCCTGCCCCAGTCGGAAAGGCCCGGATAAACCAGCAGGCTCGTCGTGAGCGAGAACTTGGGCGAGGAATAATAAAACCGTTGATACTGCACCTCCACCAAACCATCGAAATTGGATTTGTAGCTGGCATTCTCCACGTCCTGTTCTTCGTTAAAGGAAAAACCTATTCCGGCCAACAAACGGTTATGGTTATTCACCAGCAATCCTTTGCCGCCAGCCAGGTTCACCAGGAAACGGTTAGCCAGGCCCAGGGCGGTGTTTTCCTGCCAGCCTAACTGTCCGATCGCGAAGTAGTGCCTTTCAAAATAACGGAGCGTGGTCAGGGTCAGGTCCTGTTTTCTTGTCAGGCTGCTGTCCGCCTTGCTGTTGGTGATCACGGAATTAAATTTCAAACCAAATTCCACCTTGGGAATGCGGTAGGTGAGCGAAGTGTTCAGGTTCGACTGAAGGATATCGTTCGACTTGGTATAGTTGAACCCGGCGCCGATATCGCCGCTGAGCCTTTGCAAAAACTTATCCTTGATCTGGGAGATCTCGATGATATCGTCGAGACCGATATGATACCGGTCGAAGAAAGCGCTGTCGATCCGCGTTACGACGACATGACCCTGGCGAAGGCCGACCTCGAACATCTTATCCGATTTCAGTCCCTTCACTTCTTCCCATTTGATGCTGATGGTGCCCGGACCGGTCATGTCGAAGCTCAGCAGTCCGATGGACATGCTTTTGATCTCGCCCGTAATCACGTCGCCGTTTCTCAGGTAAACCTTATCCGTCTTCTGCGCGAACAGCAGACAGGCAGGCAATAAAAAAAATAGAAGCGTCGCTGTTTTCTTTCCGGTTGCAGTCATAACAGTTACGGTGCTGGCTATTTACAAAGTAAACCATTTGGAGGAAAGAAATTGCGCGAAAGGTCGTGGCGTTAACCGGAGTAAATAAAAATCCCGCGAGCATTGATCAATCAATCCATCGCGGGATTTTCTGGCTGTAGAGGGAGGATTCGAACCTCCACGAGGCAGTTAGCCGTAGCACAATGTTTGTGGTGGTCAACCCCAGTCGGCCCGTCTCGCAACGTACCGGCATTATGCTATGTTTATCCTGTGATCCCCACCCCCGAGACAAGAGGGCATGTCTGCCAAAGTTCCATCACTCCACAGTGAAGTCGGCGTCAAACACAGACAAGGCAAAATTAAGGAATAGGTCTATTCCTTGAACATATTTTAATAAAAAATTTAAAACATTCGAATATATTCAAATAATAAGTATATTTATTGAATATTGTTAAAAATTCCTTATCAAAATGTCTACCAAATTTAATCTGGACAAACTGGATCTGCAAATTATTCATGAAATGATGGAGAATGCAGAGATTTCCTATGCCGATCTGGGTAAAAAGCTGTTTGTTTCCGGTGGCACCATACATGTACGCATCAAGAAATTGCAGGAGCTGGGCATCGTAAAAGGAACCCGTCTCGACGTAAGCCTCAAGCACCTCGGCTATGATGTGATCGCCTTCATCGGCATCTATCTTGAGAAAAGCTCGCTATACGATTCAGTGGCCAAAGAGCTCCGACGCATTCCCGACATCGTGCGGCTCAATTACACGACGGGCAATTATAGCATGTTCGCCGAGATCGTATGCACCGATATCGCCCAGCTTCGTTATGTGTTACACGATGAGCTGCAGAAAATAAAAGGCATTGAAAGAACCGAAACTTTTATCTCGTTAGACGAAAGCTTCAACCGCCACATACAGGTTTACAAAGCGCCACCCCGGGAAGAAGAAGAATAGCAAAGATCACCCCTTCACATTGAGCGCATCGCGCAATCCATTCCCCAATAAGTTGAATGCAAGCACCAGCATCATGATGGCAAATCCCGGCACCAGGGCCAGCATGGGGTTATGCGTAATAATGAAATTATAATTCTCTTTGATCATCAGTCCCCAGCTCGGTCGCGGCGGCTGTACGCCGATGCCAAGAAAGCTGAGTCCAGCTTCAACCACGATGGCTGAAGCAAAGTTCGAAGCAGCGATCACCAGCACCGGCCCAAGTATGTTCGGCAGGATATGCCGCCAGATGATCCGGATATCGCGAAAGCCCAGCGCCCTCGCCGCTTCCACGTATTCCAGCTCCCGCGCCACCATCACCTGGCCACGCACAATACGCGCCACATTCACCCACATCGTCAACCCGATCGCAATGAAGACCTGCCAGAATCCCTTACCCAATAGCAGTGTCAATGCAAATACCAGTAGCAAGGTCGGAACGCTCCAGATGATATTCAAAAACCACATCACGATGCGGTCCGTAAAGCCGCCGAAATAACCGGCCAACGCGCCCAACAATATGCCGATGCTCACGGAAAGCAGGACGGCGATAAACCCGACAGCCAGGCTTACTCTTACGCCAATGATGAGCCGGCTGAGAATATCCCTTCCGTAACGGTCTGTGCCCAGCCAGAAGGTCCTGTTCTCTACGCGCAAATTAATGTCGCCCGTGGGATGATAGTAAGCTTCGCGTTCGCCGATGCCTTCGTCGATGTACCGGTTCACGATGAGGCTGTCGCCCGACTGCCGCGCCGCCGTGATGGGGATATAGTTGTAACGATCATCAACACCCGAAAACATCCGCTCCAGCCAGGATACGGAATCGATCGGGTTTTGTTTCCTGATCAGCAGAAATTCCTGGTGAAAGCCGGGCTTCCGGCCGCCGATCTCTAAGATCATTCTGTTCGCATTGGGACTATGATCCGGCGCCAGCACATAGGCGAACAGCGCCACGACCACGGAGATCGTAATGGTGATCATCCCGAACAGGATGCCGGGGTTTTTGAGGAAGCGATTTTTCAGATGACGGTTGACAGATGACAGATGACAGTAGGTGGTTAGTGGTGAACGGATAACTGATGACGGGGCAAGTTCCGTAATTATTCCAAAACTGTCAACTGTCATCTATCATCTGTCATCTAACAACCCGTCCTTTCCACTCATACCGTCCAAACAAGCCAAATCCTCCGGCTATCACCGTGTATAGAATATGAAAAGGCTGGCAGAAGATAAAGTATTTCATCAGCGATTGCTGCTGAAAGAACCGCGCCACCGTGGAGACAAAGAAGTATTCGGCAAAGGTCTTCAGCACCAGCAGGCTGACCAGCCAGTTCCAGGCAGGATAAAAAAAACAAGAAACGAATAAAATAAGAATGGAAAGATTAAGTGCATAGACCAGACCCAGGGTGATCATGGTGGCCGGATGTTTATAGTGCGCCGCCTTGCTCGACCAGCGAATACGCTGGCGAAAAAAAACAGCAAGGTTTTCCGCCGGGCCCGTGCTCACAATCGCCCGCCGGTCTTTCACAAACGCCGCCTTCCCCGGAAACTGCTCCTGCATCTTGCCCATCAGCAGCATGTCATCTCCGGAAGCGATGTGGTCGATGCCGCGAAATCCATTCACGGCAAGAAAAGCTTCACGCGTATACGCGAGGTTGGCGCCATTGCTCATCGGATACAAGTGTTTGTAAACAGCGGCGCCCGTAATGCCTTGCAGGGAAATAAAATCCAGGGCCTGGAAAACGGAAAGCGCCGAACCACTCGTTTCGATCTTCACCGGGGCGGCGAGTATGCAGGCCCCGCTGCTTTGATAATGCTGAACCAGGCTGCTGATCCAGTTGCTGCCTGATGTGCAATCGGCGTCAGTGCATACGATCAGCTCTCCCGAGCTGTGCGCGATGCCGGTCTCGATGGCTTTTTTCTTATAAGCATTCATCCCCTGTTCACCGGTGAAGGCCATCAGGTTCAGTAGTCTTACCCTTTTCGAATATTGCTGTGCAACGGCTGCGGTATCGTCGGTCGAAAAATCATTCACCACCACAATCTCCATAAGCTCTGCGGGATAGTCCTGGCCGAGCAGGCTGTTCAGGCAGGCGCCGATCTTTAATGCTTCATTGCGGGCGGGAATTATCACAGACACCCTGATCGCGGGATCTGTTGCCAACCCGGTATTTTCCGGTATGCTTCGCCAGACCCAATGGTAATAAAGGATCAGCAGCGCATAACAGAGCAAAAGCAAACCCGCGATGGCAATAAGTACCGTCATGCATTCTGTATTCTACGGGAAGCTAAATAAAAAGTGAAAACTAAAAAATTCATCTGCCTTCTTTGCGGCCTTTGGGGGAATTGGGTAGCTTTATAGAGAACGTTTAAACCTTTGTGCGATGAGTACAGCAACTACCATACAACAACGAATTAAGGGCGGCGAATGGCTGATCAAAGAATCGGCCGCGGAAGATATTTTTATTCCCGAAGATTTCAATGAAGAGCAGCGCATGGTGAAAGACATGTGCGCTTCTTTTCTTGACACGGAAGTTTTACCCATCATGGACCGGATCGATAAGCTGGAGCCCGGTCTCATGCCCTCGCTGTTAGTGAAGGCGGGAGAATTAGGATTGTTAGGCGCTTCCGTTCCGGAAGACCTGGGCGGGCTCGGAAAAGATTTTGTCACGTCCACCCTGGTGAACGAAGGGCTGGGCGGCGGTTATTCTTTTTCCGTGGCTTTAGCGGCACATACCGGCATCGGCACCCTGCCGATTCTATATTTCGGAACCGAAGCGCAGAAGCAGAAATATGTTCCCAAATTAGCCAGCGGTGAATGGAAGGCTTCATATGGTTTAACGGAACCCAACAGTGGCAGCGATGCGCTGAGCGCGAAGACCAGCGCCACGCTGAGCAGCGACGGAAAATATTATCTGCTGAACGGACAGAAATGCTGGATCACCAATGGCGGCTTCGCCGATATCTATACCGTATTTGCGAAGATCGACGGCGAGAAGTTCAGCGCTTTTATCGTGGAGAAAGATTTCGAAGGATTCACGCGCGGACCGGAGGAACATAAAATGGGCATCAAGGGCTCATCGACGGTTCAGCTTTATTTCCAGGATTGCAAAGTGCCGGTGGAAAATCTGTTAGGCGAGATCGGGCGCGGGCATATCATCGCCTTCAATATTCTGAATATCGGCCGCCTCAAACTATGCGCCGCCGCATTGGGCGGAGCCAAGCGCGTAGCCGGCACAGCTATCGAATATGCCAACACCAGAGAACAATTCAAAACGGCGATCGCCAAATTCGGCGCCATAAAAAACAAGATCGCGGAAATGGCCATCTATGCCTGGGTGGCTGAGTCGGCGCTCTATCGCGTTTCCGAATGGATAGAGCAACAGAAATCCGAGCTGCTGGAACAGGGCAAGGCCCCGAACGAAGCAGCGCTGGGCGCTGCAGAGGAATATGCCATCGAATGTGCGATGCTGAAAGTGTTTGGCAGCGAGATGCTCGATTTCATCGTCGACGAAGCCGTGCAAATCCATGGCGGCAATGGTTTCAGCGATGAATACAGCGTGTCGAGGTCTTACCGCGACAGCCGCATCAACCGCATCTTTGAAGGTACCAACGAGATCAACCGTTTGCTGGTGGTAGACATGATGCTGAAGCGCGCGCTCAAAGGCCGGCTCGATATCATGACGCCTGCGATGGCCGTGGCCAAAGAGCTGACCAGCATTCCCGAATTCGGTTCAACCGACGATACCCCTTTTGCCAAAGAAAAGAAGGTCATTGCGCAATTCAAGAAAGCCATTTTGATGACGGCCGGCGCGGCGGTGCAGAAGATCGGCGCCCAACTGGAAAACGAACAGGAGATCCTGATGCATATCGCCGACATGGCTATTGTCACTTTTCATGCGGAGAGCGCACTGCTTCGCGTGATGAAACTGGCCGGCGGCGAGCCCACGAGCCTGGGTGTTGAACAAGAGATACTAAGTACTTACCTGTATGATGCTGCCGATACCATCAGCAAATCGGCTAAGGACGCGATCAATGCATTTGCCGGAGGGGACGAGCAGCGCATGCTGCTGTTAGGACTGAAGCGGTTCACCAAAAGCGATCCGTTCAATGCCAAAGAAGCCAAAAGAAAGATTGCCGAAAAGCTGGAAGCGATGAATAAATATCCCCTATAGCTGGAATTGATATTTTCTTTTCTTATTTTGCCAGCCAACCGGCCCCTTTATTCAGGGCCGGTTTTTGTTTGCTTATGCTCATACGCTTATCTAAACTCATTCACATGCGCGAAGACAAAAACATTTTCATTCATCATGTTTATTTCTGGCTTGCCAATCCTGAAAATGCGGAAGAACGGCAGCAGCTTCTTGAGGGATTAAGGAAACTTTCAAAAGCGCCCACCATAAAACGATTTCATATCGGCCGGCCTGCGGGGACGAACCGGAATGTGATCGACACGACCTATTCTTTTTCCTGGTGCATTTTATTCGACAGCGCGGCCGAGCAGGAAAGTTATCAGACCGATCCCATCCATCTCCGTTTTGTAAAGGAATGCTCGCATCTGTGGCGCCGGGTGCAGGTTTACGATTCTGTAGATATTTAGAGTGCAGCTGCGGCAGCCTGATCCAAGAAGAAATGCAGTTCGCCATTCACCGGCTCGATCTCCTGTGAAGGATAGAGATCCGGGTTGTAAGAACCTTCAAGCACTTCGCGTAACGCTTTCGCTTTACCGCTGCCGCTGACCATGAACACGACATGCTTGGCGAGATTGGCAATGGTTTTCGTGATCGTGACGCGATACATGCTCTGCGCGGGAAGATAGAAAGACACCGCCCATTTTTTTTCTTCATGCACTACCGGCATGCCGGGAAAAAGAGAAAGGGTATGTCCGTCGTCGCCCATGCCCAGCAGGATCAGGTCGAAGGTATTTTCCGGCAAATGATCTTCATTGCCGCCAAAATATTGCTGCAGCGTCTGTGCGTATTGTTCGGCGGATTTTTCCTGTCCCAGGCTGGTATCCATGATATGGATCTGATTGCGGGGAACCGGTACTTTATTCAGCAGGGTATCGAAGGCCATCTTCGCATTGTTGCGATCATCGTCGAGCGGCACGCCGCGTTCATCGCCGAAGAAGATATCGACCTTGCTCCAGTCGATGCGCTCGCGGTATGGCAGGGAGGCTAACAGTTCATTTAATTTCTTTGGTGTGCTTCCGCCCGACAGCGCGAATGAGAACCGCGGCTGAACCTGCAGTCTTTCTTCGATGAGGCTGGTGATCCATTCCGCGAGCTCATGGCTCAGCGTGTCGAGGTCTTTATAAACCTGCTTGTTCATGACAAGATTTTTTACATCACGATCCACTGGTGGCCGTCCTTCGCGATCAGGGCTTCCGCATCTTCGGGCCCCCAGGACCCCGGCGCATAGTTGGGGAAGGAGACCGGGGTGCGGCTCTTCCAGGCATCCAGCACCGGCATGATGATCTTCCAGGCGGCTTCCACCTGGTCCTTACGCATGAAGAGGGTCGCGTTGCCTTCCATTACATCTAACAGGAGGGTCTCATAGGCTTCGGGCTCGTTGCCATCGTAGGCATCCTTGTAGCGGAAGATCATGTCGACCGGGTTTAGCGTCATGCTCTGGCCGGGGCGTTTGGATTGAAAGCGCAGGCGAATATCCATTTCCGGCTGAATGCTGATGGTAAGCCGGTTTGGCCTCCAGGTTTCCGCCGCTTCCGGCGGGAAGGCATAATTGGGCGCGGGGCGAAATTGGATATTGATGACCGTTGTTTTTTCATGCAGCCTTTTACCCGTGCGGATATAGAAGGGCACATCCTGCCAGCGCCAGTTGTCGATATAGAATTTCAGCGCGGCAAAGGTTTCCGTCGCCGATTTCGGGTCTACATTTTTTTCTTCCCGGTAGGCGGGCACTTTTTCTCCTTCCATCCAGCCGCCGTCGTATTGTCCGCGCACGGCGTATTTGCTTACCTCGTCTTTCCCGATGCGGCGGATGGCATTGAGCACGTCCACTTTTTTATTCCGGATCTCGTCGGCATCGAAGGAAACGGGGGCTTCCATGGCGATCATACAGATAAGCTGGAGGATATGGTTCTGGACCATATCACGCAGGGCGCCGGCTTCCTCATAATAAGCGCCGCGTCCTTCCGAGCCTACAGTCTCCGCCGCCGTGATCTGTACATGGTCGATATAGTTCCGGTTCCACAGCGGTTCAAACAAGGCATTGGCAAACCGCAGGGCCAGGATATTCTGCACCGTTTCTTTACCGAGGTAGTGATCGATTCGGTAGATCTGCTTTTCGTCGAACATGCTCATGAGCAGTTCGTTCAGCTCGTGAGCGCTGTCGAGATCATGCCCGAAGGGCTTTTCGATCACAATGCGCGTGGTGAATTTATCGGGGGAAGTATGTTTCTTATCCAGCTTCTTCGCGATGTCGGGCACGAGCTGGGGCGCCACGGCCATGTAGAAAATGATATTCGGGTGCGCGCCGAACTCCTGTTCTTTTTTGGCGATAAAATTGGAGATGAGCGGATAGTCCTCTTCTTTTTCTGCGTCCATGCGCAGGTAGAAGACCTCCTGGGCAAAAGCCTGCCATTGCTTATCGTCCACATTCTTTCTCCGGCTGAACTGCTTGATGCCGTCGAGCAGTCGCAGGCGGTAATTCTCGTCCGAGTAATCGCTTCTGCCGATACCGATGACGCTGAACTTCTCCGGCATATAGCCGTCGATGAATAAATTATATAAGGCAGGAGAGAGCTTTCTGAAATTGAGATCTCCGCTTCCTCCGAAAATAAAAATGAGGGTCGCAGCAGGTCTTTTATGATTTTCCATACCAGTTTTTAATTGTCAAATGATCCCCATTCCGTGTGAAATATACCGGGCATGTCGATCCGCTGATAGGTATGCGCGCCGAAATAATCGCGCTGTGCCTGGATCAGGTTGGTCGGCAGCTTCGCACTGCGATAGGCTTCGAAATAGCAGAGTGACGTCATCAGCCCGGCCACGGGGAAGCCGGTTTGCAGGGTATGCATGATCACCGCGCGCAGGTGCTGGTTCCTGGCAGCGATCAGGGCGGCGATATTTTTATCAAGCAGGAGGTTGGGCAGGTCCGGGTTTTCCTGGAAGGCTTTGTAGAAAGTTTCCAGCAGGGCTGAACGGATGATGCAGCCGCCGCGCCAGATGCGCACCACTTCGGGCAGGGGAATATCCATCTTAAGCTCGCCCGAAGCCTTATGCAGCAGGGCAAGTCCCTGGGCATAACAGACGACCACCGAGAAATACAGGGCATCGCGGAGCTGCTGGATAAAGACCTCGCGCGGCGCTTCAATTTTATAAGGGTTCTTTTTATAAAGCTCATCGGCCTCGATACGTTCTTCCTTGGCTGCCGAGAGCTCGCGGATCGATACCGCGGTGTCGATCACCGGGATGGGAACGCCAATGTCCATGGCATCCTGCGAAGTCCATTTACCGGTGCCCTTGGCGCCGGCCTTGTCGAGGATCATATCCACGAGGCGGTTGCCGGTCTTGTCGTCGGGTTGCAGGAAAATATCGCGGGTAATTTCCACGAGATAAGACTGCAGGTCGCCTTCGTTCCAGGCTTTATATACTTTGTGCAGTTCGTCGTTGTCGAGCCCGAGGCCTTCATGCAGCAGTTGATAGGTTTCGCTGATAAGCTGCATGATCGCATATTCGATCCCGTTATGCACCATTTTTACGTAGTGGCCGGCTGCCCCTTTCCCGAGGTAGGCCACACAGGGACTGTCGCCTACTTTGGCCGATACGGCTTCCAGAATGGGCTTTACCTGGGCATACGCTTCCTGGTCGCCGCCGGGCATAATGCTTGGCCCCGTGCGCGCGCCATGCTCGCCGCCGGAAATGCCAATGCCCATAAAATGAAATCCCTTATCGCGAACGGCGTTCACGCGGCGAAGGGTATCGGTATAGTGAGAATTTCCACCGTCGATCACGATATCGCCTTTTTCCACCAGGGGGGTCAGGGACTCGATCACATCGTCTACCGGCTTGCCGGCAGGCACCAGCATCATGATCTTGCGCGGAGTTTTCAGGTTGCTGACCAGTTCCTGGAGGCTGCCAACCCCTTTTACGGTAGTGCCGGCAGTAGCCGAGGATTCCAGCAGTTTTCCTTTTTCGAGGTCCTTGTCGAACCCGATGGCCTTAAAACCATGATCGGCCATATTGAGCAGCAGATTCCTGCCCATAGTGCCCAGTCCGATCATTCCAAAGTCGTACAAAGTTTTGTTTTCCATTAGCGTGATAAAGGGGCATAAATTTAGGCATTATTATAACAATGCCATGCGGGATGCCCCTCATGCAGAAAATTAAACGCAATCATAAATCATACCGGCCTGGCGGCTGCGGTTATTTCCCCGGATGTTCCTGTCCGTGATGACAGGTCATGCATTCCACCGTGGGAATGGGCTCTCCCTGTTCGTTCTTGTTGTAGTTGAAATATTTCTTATTGATCTTCGCGGTCATCTTGAACATTTTCCGGGCAATATTCTTTTCCGGTTTTTCGTCGCTGGCAAAATCGAGGTGATGATTGTTGCTGTCTTTAGACGGCGCATGACAGAAATTGCATTTCACACCGAGTGCGGCTTTAAAATCGTCCATCACTTTGTCGAGGGCTTCCGGGCTGATATTTTTCGGCAGTACTTTCAGGTTTTTGAACTTATGTTCTTCCGGCGGATTGGTAGCCGCAATTCCTCCAATGAGAACAAGGCTCAGTATCAGGGCAACTCCGGTTTTTTTATTCAGGATCATATCAGCTGATTTTAATTCTAAGCTAATCAATATTTCTGAAAGCCGGAGGGCGTGCTGATTATTTCCTGTATTTTGCATAGCTCATGAAGAACGGGCGGGCAGCCATCGGATTTATCTTTATCACCCTGCTGGTGGATGTGATCGGCTGGGGACTAATCATTCCCGTTACACCGCAACTGATCTCGGGATTGAAGCATATTCCCGTGAATGAAGCCAGCGCCGATGGCGGGCTGCTGCTTTTCGTATATGCATTCATGCAGTTCATCTGTGCGCCCATCCTGGGCAACCTCAGCGATAAATACGGACGCCGTCCGGTATTGCTTTTTTCTCTTTTCGGATTCGGGGTCGATTATATTTTCATGGGGTTTGCGCCGACCTTCGGATGGCTGTTTGTGGGAAGGACCATTTCCGGCATCACCGGCGCGAGCTTCACCACGGCTTCAGCTTATATCGCCGATATCAGCGACGAGAAGACCAGAGCTAAGAATTTCGGGCTAGTGGGCGCAGCATTCGGACTGGGCTTCATTATCGGTCCCGCCATCGGCGGACTACTTAGCGGATGGGGCATTCGCGCACCCTTCTATGCCGCAGCGATATTGAGCCTGCTGAACTGGCTTTATGGTTATCTCATATTGCCGGAATCGCTGAGCGTCGAGCACCGACGTGCCTTCGACTGGAAGAGAGCAAATCCTTTTGGCGCCCTGATGCATTTAAAAAACTATCCCGCGCTTGGCGGCCTCATTGTTTCGATCGCCCTGCTCTATCTCGGTTCACACGCCGTGCAAAGCAACTGGAGTTATTTTACCATTTACCGCTTCAACTGGACGGCGAAAACGGTGGGCATCTCGCTGGCCGTTGTGGGCGCCCTGGTAGCACTGGTCCAGGGTGTGCTTATCCGTTGGATCACGCCGAAGATCGGAAACGAGAAAAGCGTATATATCGGCCTGTTATTATATGCCCTCGGCATGTTCCTCTTTGCCTTCGCCACGCAGAGCTGGATGATGTTTGCTTTCCTGGTCCCTTATTGCCTGGGCGGCATTGCAGGACCGGCGCTGCAATCGATCATGACCGGCCATGTGCCGCGCAACGAGCAGGGCGAACTGCAGGGCACCCTCACCAGCGTGATGAGCCTGACGGCCATTATCGGCCCCCTGCTGATGACCAACCTGTTTGCCTATTTCACCAGCGCAAAGGCCCCGCTGGTATTTGCGGGTGCGCCCTTCCTGTTAGGAGGCGTGCTGATGCTGTCGAGCAGCATCGTCGCCTACAAGAGTTTAAAAGAGAGTTGATAATCCGAAATATGTTCGTATATTTGCGGCGTCAAGTTGATAGGCATTTAGTAAGTGAACAAACATTCTGCTGCTATTTCTTCAGTACGCTTAGTTAGTCTTCTTTACACCTGTTTTGTCAGCTGCATTTTTTCATTAATTTTTTTTATTTAAGTATGAACATTTACGTTTCGAACTTAAGCTTCAACGTTACCGATGAAGACTTAAACGAGTATTTCGCTGAGTACGGCGAAGTTTCCTCTGCCAAGGTGATCCTTGACAAATTCACCCAGAAATCACGTGGTTTCGCATTCGTTGAAATGCCCGACGAAGAAGCGGCAAAGAAAGCGATCGCTGAACTGGACGGTGCTTCCGTGGATGGCCGCACGATCAATGTATCGGTTGCCAAGCCCCGCGAAGAACGCCCCAGCCGCAATGGCGGCGGAGGCTTTCAGAAAAGAAATAATTTCAGCAACAGCAGATATTAATCTCTTTTTACGAAAAAAGCCGTCCCGGTTGAACCGGGACGGCTTTTTCATGTTCACAGGGTATCAAGCCTACCAGTGGCCTTTGTGCCAACGGTACCCCTGTTTGTGTGATTCCCAGTAGCCGTTATGCCAAACCGTGCCGGAGCGACGGTGGTCCCAGTGTCCTTCATGCCAGCGGTAGCTTCCGTTCATCCAGATCCAGTCGCCGGAAATCCAGACATAATCGGGCCCGGGAGCCGGAGGCCGGGTATAGACAACGTCGGCGGGACGTGTCGCAACAACTTCGGCGCTGCAGGCCGTAAGGGCAAACATTAAACCTACGGCGCCTGCCAATAACCATTGTTTCATTTTTTTTGTTTTTGATCCATAGTGATTAAGGCAAATACCATTCTGTACCGGATACCCGGGAGGTATCTGTCAGCAGTATTAGCTTTATTTATATGATATTCAATAGTTTAATAAAACATTAAAGTTGCTTTTTCCTGGGCGGCATCGGTTCACCCCGCATTTTTGTAGACAGCCCTCTACAAGGAATTGCCAAAATCGAAACCCGGCTCGCCGGGATATAGTTAATTTGCAAAAATTTTCAAGATGATCAGTGAAGCCGGGACAGCGCCTCAGTTAACCGCAAAGGATTTTACAACCGACCAGGAAGTGCGCTGGTGTCCCGGTTGCGGCGACTATTCCATCCTGGCCCAGGTGCAGAAAGTGATGCCACAGCTTGGCATTCCGAGAGAAAATATCGTGATCATTTCAGGTATTGGTTGCAGCAGCCGTTTCCCTTACTATATGAATACCTACGGTATGCATTCCATCCACGGACGGGCAACGGCGATTGCTTCCGGCCTCAAAGCCAGCCGACCTGAACTGAGCGTATGGATCGTGACCGGCGACGGCGACTCGTTGAGCATCGGGGGGAACCATACCATTCACCTGCTGCGGCGGAATTTCGATGTGAATGTGCTGCTCTTTAATAACCAGATCTATGGGCTCACCAAGGGACAGTATTCGCCTACTTCGGAACCGGATAAGATGACCAAATCGACGCCCTTCGGCAGCATCGACCATCCTTTTAATCCCCTGGCACTGGCACTGGGCGCCGATGCAAGCTTTATTGCCCGCAGCATGGACCGCGATCCGAAACATTTGCAGGCCATGCTCCTGCGAAGCTATCAGCACAAGGGTTCTTCCTTTCTGGAAATCTACCAGAACTGCAATATTTTCAACGACGGCGCTTTTGAAATATTCACTGAGAAGGGAACAAAAACGGCAGAGACGATTTTCCTGGAGCAGGGCAAGCCCCTCATTTTCGGTGCAAACCGCGAAAAAGGTATCCGCCTGGATGGCCTTCGTCCCGAAGTGGTAGAACTTGGCAACGGATACCAGGCCGACGACTGCTGGATACACGATGAACGCGATCTCTATAAGGCGCAGCTCCTGGCCAGACTTTTTGATGATCCGAAGGCCGAAGGGCATTTCCCGCGCCCTTTTGGCGTTTTTTATGAGGCAGACCGTCCCTGCTATGAGGATATGATGAACCGGCAGATTGAGGAACTGATCCTGTCGAAAGGCCCCGGCGACCTCGACAAGCTGCTGCGGGGCAGGGAAACCTGGACCATATCGGCATAGCCCTCTTATTTACTTTCTTTCAAAATAAAAACCCCGCAGAGGCGGGGTTCTTTATTGGTTGTTTCACGGAGAAATAAGTTGTACACACAAAAATGCCGGCGATAAAAATCGCCGGCCTGAGCTTACCTCTGAAACCACAAAAAGAAATCGTTCTGACCAATGACCCTATGATGGATTAGCGGCATTTGAAATGCGTTAGTTAACTGTTAGTGCAAATGAACAACCACATCTATAACACGCCTGACCGGATAGTTCCGGGCACACCTCTTTTCTAAAGGGTAAAGAACCTTATTCGAAGGGATCGGGAAAATAAAACGGGTGGAAATTGGACGGGGACGGGATCAAAAACTGCTGAAACGGGTTCAGCGGATTAAAAGTAACTACAAGTTTCCTATTAGCAAAGGGGATTTTAAAAATTCAGCAAAAAATTGCTATAAGTCATATTGCCGCCGCTTCCAGCTCCCGGCCGGCATCGGCAAAGCTCTTGTTTTTCTTATAGTGATACCACCATTCCGGAGCCGTCTTTTTGAGCAGGGTATCTACATTCCGCATGCCAAAGAGGTTCCAGGCGCCCTTTAATTTTCCGGTCAGCCCCGACTGGAGGGAACGCAGGCTCATGGCAAAACCGCTGTCGATATATTCCATGTGATGCCAGTAGCCCGCCGGCATGAACAGCGTGTCGCCGTGGTTCAGGATCACCTCATAGCCTTTGGCCAGCCGAAGGGCTGGAAACTGTTCCAGGTTCAGCTTATTGTTGCTGCTGTCGAAATATTTTTCAAAGTTCACCAGGCTCAATACTTCCCAGGGCTTTCTGTATAATTTATGCTGCTCTTCGTAAGGGAAGAGCAGGACCCTTTTCTTTCCCATGAACTGGGTATGGAAAATGTGCGACAGATCGATGTCGAAATGCATGTGGGTTACCGAACCCTGCCCTCCGGTAAACAGCATTGGGTATTTTTTCACGAAACCCTTGCTGTACTGTTCAGGCCAGGTAAAATCCTGAATGATCTGTGGGGCATGGTCGAAGAGATTGAATAAAAAGATCCGCCACTCGGCCGGACCCTTCCTGATCAGATCGATATACTCGCCGAATTTCATGTATCCATCGGCCGTATTGATCGGCGTATACGCATCGCTTTTCACATTATTGTAAATACCCACCTCCACCTCGCCGACGATCGCTTTGAAGAAATCCCAGTTCCATTTATTATAGGCAGGCCATTTTTTGGCCAGCCCGGTAATGACCAACGGCGTGAATGGCCCGTAATAATCTTTTTTAAAATCTGCCGCTCCAATATCCTCCACACGATCCACCGGCTGTAGCACCATATTTGCTTACATTTAATTTTTGCAAAATTAATAATTACTAACAACCATCAACCCAATGGAATGTTATTGAAGCTCCACCCGGAGAATCCGCAGCAGCGAAATATCCGGACCATTGTCGACTGTCTCCTGTCCGGCGGTATTATCGTTTACCCCACCGATACGATCTATGGCCTGGGTTGCGATATTTTTCAGCACAAGGCCATTGAAAGAATCTGCCGCATCAAGCAGATCAATCCCGAAAAAGCCCAGCTCTCGTTTGTATGTTACGACCTCAGCGACCTGAGCAAGTACACCAAGAGCATTTCCACGCCGATGTACCGCGTGCTGAACAACCACTTGCCCGGTCCCTATACCTTCATATTACCCGCGAGCAGGGAAGTGCCTAAAATATTGAAGAGCCGCAAGAACACCATCGGGTTGCGCGTTCCGGACAACCTGATCGCCAGAACGATTGTAAAAGAATTGGGCCACCCGGTGCTGAGCACTTCGCTTCCCGGGGAAAATGTAGAAGAATATACCGATCCGGAGATCATTTACGATCAGTTCAAAAACCTGGTGGACATTGTGGTAGACGGCGGTCCGGGGCATACAGTTCCTTCCACTATTGTCGACTACACTTCCGGGGAAGCTGTCGTTGTTCGTAAGGGAGCCGGCAGCTGGGCCGAAATGGAGGCTTCCTGATCCGGTTCACCACATCCTGGCGGAGAAATTCTTTCTTACATGGCCGAACCATTCGTGACGCAGGATGGACAGCACAATAGAGTCTCTCCTACCGGCGTCCGTAGGCATATTGCTGCGCAGCACGCCCTCCACGGTGCAGCCAATGTTCTTCATCGCCTCGATTGACTTCTCGTTCTTGAAGTCGGCGCGGAACTCCACGCGCTCCATGGCCCAGTCTTCGAAAGCATAGCTCAGCATCAGCCATTTGCAATGACGGTTGAGGCCCGTACGCTGAAATCTTTTCCCATACCAGGTATAACCTAACTGGGTAGTGGAGAAAGGCAATTTAATGTCGTAGAACCGGGAGCTGCCGGCCCATGATTTCAATTGCTTGTCATAAATGATGAATGGATATTCGTTCTGTGCGTCTTTTTCGCGAAGGGCGTGTTCGAAATAGCGGGCCATGCCTTCAGCGCCGGCGGCGCTCACGGCAGAATAGGCCCATATTTCCGGTTCGCTTTCGGCGAAGGGCAGGAGCAGGGCGAGGTCTTCCCGTTGGAGGGGCCTCATCATCACCCGTTCATTTTCCAGCACGAGATCTTTGGGAAAGGGGATCATCCGGCAAATTAACTTTCTTTTTCGAAGAGATCCATTTGGGAAGGCACAATATTGAAGCTGCGGCGGTGATAGATGCAAAGGCCATGTGTTTCGATGCCCCGCCGATGTTCCGGCGTGCCGTAGCCTTTGTTATCGTACCAGTTGTAGTGCGGAAATTTTTTATGCAGCCGCTGCATATAGTCATCGCGGTAAGTCTTGGCCAGTATGCTGGCTGCGGCAATGGATGCAAAGATGCCGTCGCCTTTTATCACGCACTCGTGCGGAATTTTTTTATACCGCTGAAAGAGGTGACCGTCTACCAGAATGAAATCGGGCGGTGATTTCAATTTTTTCAATGCGAGGTGCATGGCCTTGAAGGAAGCGCGCAGGATATTGATGCGGTCTATCTCTTCATTGCCTACGCTGGCCACGGCATAGTCGAGGGCATGCGCTTCGATGTAAGTCCGGAGCTCCATCCGCACTTCGGGCTGCACCAGCTTGGAATCGTTGAGCTGCGGATGATAGAAATCGGATGGCAATACGACGGCAGCAGCAAAAACAGGTCCCGCATAGCAGCCGCGCCCTGCTTCGTCGCAGCCTGCCTCATACCGGTCCGGAGAATGAAATGCCTTGAGCAAGAAAAAATCTTTGGCCAAAAATAGCAGAATGCGGCATTGCCCGGTCAGCGAAACGGAAATAGTTATCTACATCAGCGCCCGAATGGATTATTTTTGCTGCCATGAATGTATGGAAAACCAAATCCCCCAACCGCGCCGTTGCCCTATGGGTGCTTGGAGGAACCATCATGCTGTTGGTCCAGGTGCTGTTAGGCGGCATCACCCGCCTTACCGGTTCAGGACTGTCGATCACGGAATGGGATGTGTTCACCGGCGCCATTCCTCCGCTCAATAATCAGCAATGGATGGTGGAATTCGACAAGTACAGGCAAACGCCCCAGTATCACCTGCTGAATACCGGCTTCACGATGTCCGATTTCAAATTCATCTTCTTCTGGGAATGGTTTCATCGTTTCTGGGCCAGGCTGGTCGGTGTCGTCTTCATCGTCGGCTTTGTCTGGCTCGTGCTCAAGAGAAAGATGAAAACGGAAATGATCAGGCCCCTGCTCATCCTCTTCCTGCTTGGCGCCCTGCAGGGAGCCATCGGGTGGATCATGGTGGCCAGCGGACTGACCGGCGATGCGCTCTATGTGGCGCCTACCAAGCTGGCCCTTCATTTTATATTCGCCATGGGACTGATCGCCTATGCTTTTCGCTTTGCCCTGGAGCTTTTATTCCCCATTACACGGGTTCATCATTCACAGACCCTGCGCCGGGTGGCAAAAGCACTGCTGGCGCTGGTATTTATTCAATTGATCTATGGAGCGCTGATGGCCGGACATAAAGCCGCCGCCGTTGCGCCTACCTGGCCGACGATCAACGGTGACTGGATACCGGCGAACCTGTTCGGCGAATCTCCCTTCTATCTGAATTTCCTGGAAAATAAGATCACGATCCATTTTATTCATCGCGGCCTGGCCTACCTGATCTTTATCGGCATCCTGGTCTGGACCTTCCGCCTCTTTTCATCGGGACTGCTCCGGTTCGACCGTGGCAAGCTGATCGCGCCTTTTGCCCTGGTCTGCCTGCAGATCCTGCTGGGCATTGTTACGGTCTTGCTGAGCCCGGGCATTGTAGCGAACCGTTGGGTGTTCTTCGACTGGTTTGCCCTGCTGCATCAACTTACCGGCATGCTGCTGCTGCTGAGCCTGGTTTATGCTTTATATGTGTTAAGACCGGCGCATTAAAATAATTTTCAGCGGGCCTGGCCGTTGTAATTCGGGAAGGGTGATGATTGGTATTGACCGGAAATTAAAATTGCCCGGAAGCTCATGACGAAATATCTTAAAGCGGTTTATTTTTCCTTCCCGATTCAGCTGGTCATTCTCTACCTGAAAAAATTCCAGGTACTGCTGATCTTCTGGTTCATCCTCTTCTCCACTTTTCAGGGCGGCTTCATGCATTCTTTCGGAGCGGACGCGCTGTTCATGGCCCCTGAGTATATGAACAATGTCAATGCGCTGAGCGCGGGTATTGTGGGCGCAGGGCTGGGCGCCTTCATCATGAGCTGGAACGTGACCACGTTCATTTTGTATAGCCGGCATTTCCGTTTTCTTGCTACTACCAGCCGGCCGTTCCTGAAATACTGCACCAATAATTTCATCCTGCCGGCCTGTTTGCTGATCGACTATTTCATTCAGGCCGTTTCGTTCGACAGCAATAAGGAACTGATGACCAGCGGGGAGATCGGTTTGCTCATCGCCGGGTTTCTCACCGGCTTCATGCTGGTGATGGGCTTATCGCTTTTATACTTTTACGAAGCGGATCATGCCATCATCCGCCAGATGACGCCGCTGATCTCCAATCCCAAGCTGTTCAAATCGCAGTTCAGCTCAACAGAAGCCCATGCCAATGCCAGCCGGCTGATCCGGGTGGAATGGTACCTGAACAGTCCCCTAACGGTGAGGCCTGTTCGCGATGTTTCCCATTACAGCCGGGAATTTATCGAGCGGATCTTCGGGCGGCATCATGTCGCCGCGATCCTCTCCATCATCATTGCCTTCCTGGTATTGGTGCTGGTGGGCTTTTTCATGGATGAACCGTTTTTCCAGCTGCCGGCCGCGGCCAGCATCTTTCTTTTCTTTTCCATCCTGCTGGCGCTTTCCGGCGCCTTCTCCTATTTCGTTCAAAGCTGGAGCTTTTCTTTCCTCATCGTTCTTTTTCTCATCCTGAACCTGCTATACCGCTACGAGGTGATCGACCCGACCAACAAGGCCTATGGCCTCGACTATACCAATCGCAACGAGCGGCCTGTTTACGACCGGGACCATCTGCTGGCGCTCTGTGCGCCGGACAAAGTGGCCCGTGACGAAGCGAATATGCTCCAGATCCTCGACAACTGGAAAAAGAAACAGGGGGAAGAAAAACCGATGATGATCATTATTAACACCAGCGGCGGGGGAAGCCGGAGTGCAGCCTTTACCATGAACGTATTGCAAAGGCTGGACGCCCAGCTTGAGGGAAAGCTGATGGATAAGACCGTGCTCATCACCGGAGCCTCGGGCGGCATGTTTGGCGCGGCCTATTTCCGGGCGCTTTCTCA
>DASZRP010000272.1:0-7674 GCA_035548895.1 Puia sp.
GAACCAGCTGCCATACATCGATAAAGCTGTTCTTCAACTGGCCGGGCTTGGCCACGATACCGACATTGAAGGCATCGAGGCCACCGAGAAAGCCGGACATGGCCGCATAGGCCTGGATAAAAGGCGGATTGGGCTTTTGCGAAAGCTCGGTGATGCGTGCGCCGAGCATCTGGTTGAAAAGTTCCCGGTTCACCAGTTGACGATACTCTTCTTTTGTTTTCGCGATCACTTCCGGGCGCTTGATGAATACCTGCAGCACGGTATAGGGAAACTCTTTATCGGTTACCGCGATGAACTGGTTCTTCCCTGTTAAAGGGATCGTGTATTTGGTGCGCGGCTTCTCATTCACCGGGTTCTTGAGGTCGCCGAATAATTTTTTAATGCGCAGCTCCATGGAATCGACATTGATATCGCCAACCACGATCAGGGCCTGCAGGTCGGGCCGGTACCAGTCTTTGTAGAAAGAAAGTATCGCCGGCTTCTGGAAATGCTTCAGCACCGTATCGGTGCCGATGGGCAGGCGGTCGGCGTAGCGTGACTGGTCGAGCAGCACGGGATAGATCTTCGTCATCATCCGCTCTTCGGCGCCCTTACCGAGACGTTTCTCTTCAAGCACCACGCCGCGTTCATCGTTGATCTCTTTGGGATCGAGGGTGGCATTGCCCGCCCAGTCGCGCATGATCTGCAAGCCATTTTTAAGCAGCGCGGGATCGTCGGTCGGAATGGGCAACTGGTAAACCGTTTCATCGAAACTCGTATAGGCGTTGAGGTCGGCCCCGAAGCGCACGCCGGACTTCTGCAGATAATGCACGAGGTCGTTCTTGGGGAAATGCGTGGTGCCGTTGAAGCTCATGTGCTCCATGAAATGGGCCAGCCCGCGCTGATCTTCCTTTTCCAGCACGGAGCCGACTTTGTTGACGAGATAAAGCTGAACGCGTTTGGCAGGTTCCGTGTTCTTGCGGATATAATAAGTAAAACCATTGGGCAGCTTCCCGGTGCGGATGGCCGGATCGAGCGGCAGGGGTTGAGCAAATAAAGAAAAATAAAAAATCAGGGCGAGGAAGCAAAGCGGGGCTTTCATGCAGGAATAAGTTTTGGGGTCAAATTAACGAACAATCCGATAAAATTCGCAAACGAGTGGATGAACGGCCTTCAATTGTTTCAAATCATTTAACTTCAGGCCCTTCATTTTAAAAAAACATCTTAATGGCAACAGAAAAGAAAACAAACTCGCGACGCAGCTTTCTGCAACAGGCGCTGACAGCCTCTGCAGGATTCTATATCGTTCCCCGGCATGTGTTGGGCAGGGGATTTATAGCGCCGAGCGACAAACTAACGATTGCCTCCATTGGTGCAGGCGGAAAAGGAGGAGACGACATCAACCATTTCTACAAAACCGGCAAGGCCAATATCGCCTACCTCTGCGATGTGGACGACCGCCAGGCGGTCGAGAGCCGGAAATTGCTTCCGAACGCAAAATATTACAAGGATTTCCGCGAGATGCTTTCAAAAGAAGCAAAGCATATCGATGCCGTGTCTGTATCTACCCCCGATCATACGCACGCCGTGGCGGCCATGGCGGCCATGCAGCTGAACAAGCATGTATATGTGCAGAAACCGTTGACGCATGATATTTATGAAGCCCGCATGCTGACGCAGGCGGCTCACCGCTATAAATGTGTTACCCAGATGGGCAACCAGGGCGCTTCGGGCGACGGCGTTCGCCTGCTGCAGGAATGGTATAATGCCGGATTGCTTGGCGACGTGCATACCGTGTACTGCTATACCGACCGGCCCATCTGGCCGCAGGGCATCGGAAGGCCTTCCACCGCCTCTCCTATTCCTTCCGAGCTTGACTTCGACCTCTGGTTAGGCACGGCGCCGAAAAAAGACTATTTCGACGGGCTGCTGCCATTCAACTGGCGCGGCTGGTGGGACTATGGCACGGGCGCTTTGGGCGATATGGCCTGTCATATCATGGCGCCGCCCTTTGCGGTGCTGAACCTCGGATATCCGGTATCGGCAGAGTGCAGTGTGGCTACCCGCTATATCGAGAACTGGCATAGCGCCTATTTCCCCGAGAGCGGCCCGATCGCCTCGCATATCACCCTTCGGTTCAAAGGAACGAACGGGAAGCCGGATGTGGAACTGCACTGGATGGATGGGGGCATACAGCCTACCCGCCCTGAAGAGCTAGGCGCGAATGAAGAAATGGGCGATGGCGGCAACGGCGTGATCTTCATTGGTACCAAGGGCAAAATGATGTGTGGCACTTACGGCATCAACCCGCAGTTGCTGCCCACGTCGAGGACGAAGACCACTACGGTTCCCCAGACCATTGCGCGGGTGCCGGGCGGCGATGAAGGGCATTACGGCGCCTGGATCGAAGCGGCGATTGCCGGCTATGGCAGTGAGAAAGCGAAGAACCTGAGCTCCAACTTCGATATTGCCGGGCCGCTTACGGAAAGCGTGCTGATGGGCAACCTGGCGATCCGCAGTAACGATATCCAGGTGAAAAACGGAGACCGGACGGATTATCCGGGGCGGCATATCAAGCTGCTCTGGGACGGCGCGAACATGAAGATCACCAACTTCGACGCGGCCAACCAGTTCGTGAGGCGGACCTACCGCGAGGGCTGGAGCCTCGGCGTTTGACCGGCTTACATCACCGTTTCTTATAAACAGCACTACCCCTGGCAGGCCCTTTAAACCGGGCCGCCCGGGGTAGGTCGTTTTAGGATATTCTGTGGAAAAATAATAACCTACTAAATTTATAGACTAATATATCTTTTACTATTTTTGTGTCTTAATACACTGAGCGGAAACAATTGAAAAACTTTCAGATCGTTCTATTAAAAGATATCGTTAAGCCTTAAACTCATGAAACACACCAAAGATCTCTCCCGGCTGAGCGTTCCGGCCTTTCTGCTGATCGTGGGCCTTTTAATTCTGGCTGCCTTCAGGCAGAATAACAAGACTACCGGGCCGGACACCAGCAGGCTGCATGAACTGGGCGCGGTTGTTCAGAAATGAACCGCGGGCAGCAGCGATCCTAAAAACCTCACCGGCTTCCGGGCTAAGGCAGAAATCATTACTTTTGCGGCGCCGGACCGGTAGCTCAGTTGGATAGAGCAGCTGCCTTCTAAGCAGCAGGTCATTGGTTCGAATCCAATCCGGTTCACAAGTATAAATAATACAGGCCGCCAACGAAGTTGGGCGGCTTTTTCATTTGGCGGCGCGGCAAGCTTGCTTGCAGGAGCGGCCAAATGAAAAAGCTTCATCTGCGCAGCAGATGACGGCCTGTATTATTTGATTGATGAAACCTCCTCAAAGAAAGCCCGAGCGAAGCGAGGATAATCCAATCCGGTTCACACTACTTAAAACCCTCGTCTGGCATGGGTTTTACTTTTCAATCACCAAGCGGGACCTTGCCTAAAGATAGCCTGGGGATTGCAAGCGCGGGGAGGCGAAGATCGCCGGGGAACTTCTTTAGGAACAAAATTAAACGATGCCTATTGCGAAAATGAACTGTTGGGCGAGCTTATGGGCCTGTAGCCGAAAATCACCTTTATATAGGTGCCATTTTTCGTTTCGATAATTAGACTGCCTCCAAGGTCATCGGTGAGGCCCTGCAAGAGTTCCATACCCATTGAAGTACCAATCTTGGATTCAAAATCGATGGGAAGCCCTCGTCCATTATCGGTAATACTCAACAACAGCTGTAAATCCGAAATATGCGTAAGCGCAATCGAAATCTTACCTTCCTTTGTTCCCGCGAACGCATACTTGATGGCATTCGTGATTGCCTCATTGAGGATGAGTCCCAGGGTAATAGCAGTTCCATGGTTTAGCTCGATATTCTCGATTTGCAATGAAAAGCTAACATTTTCCCGAATCGAATAGCTGTCACGGAGGTATTCCACCAATTCATAGATGTAATCGGGCATGTAGATGATAGATAATGTATCGGACTGGTAAAGCTTTTGGTGAATAATAGACATCGCATAAATTCTGTGCTGGCTTTCCTGTATAGCGGATATAGCTTCCTGGTTTTTGAGATAGCTACTCTGGATCTCCAACAAGCTTGCGACAATATGAAAATTATTCTTTACCCGATGATGGATCTCCTTGACCAACCATTCTTTTTCATTCAGAAAATGTTGCAGCTGTTCATTCTTTTGGAGGATTATCCTGTTGTTTTTTTGTTTATGCCGATATTGCCGGTAAAGCAATCCTATAATAATAAACATTAAAGCGACCCCTCCTATGATGAATTTCCTTACCAGGGCCTCCTGATCCAGCCTATCCCGTTGCAACTGGTTTTGTTGGCTCAACACAGTTATTTCGTTCTTATTTTTTTTCGTTTCATATTCGACCTCTAATTGCTTCATTTGCCTGCTGGCGGTTTCAGTGAACAGCGAATCATTCAGCGCCTGATATTTCAACAGGTTTTTAGCGGCTTCTTTGTAATGTCCCTGAGCGGTATCCAGGCGGAACCGCAGATAGAGGCCATCCTTGATCCGGTATGGGTCACCGATCTTTTTGGATAGTGAATCGAGTGTGCCGATATGTGTTTCCGCCAACGAATATTGTCCCGACTGAAGATAATGCCGGATAAGTATGAAATAAAAATTATGCAGCAGATCGTCCGGGGGCAGGTGAAATTTTATGAGGTGCAGTATTTGGCTGCACAGGGCATCTACCTGGGGAAATCTTTTCTGCTCGTTATAAACATTCAAATAGGACAAGGGAGTGTAAATGTAATCTCGGTCGGCTATAGGTTTAATAAAGTTTTGGGGAAGCGCTTTCATAAAGGCCAGGGCTTCATCGGGCCTCTTCAAAGCAATATAGGTATTGACAATATTGGCCATTACCTGCAGCACTGATGAATTATCCTTATTTTTTTCAGCAACCGCCAGTGCTCTATTATAATAATCAATCGCTTTTTCTCCCTCCTTGAGCCTGTCAAAAATCGTCCCGATATAATTATAGATCTCACAGAGGGAAAGGCTGGTGTCTCCTGCAGTCAGCGCGCTATTCAAGGCCATTAAACCATATTTCAATGCCTGCTTGTAATCACCATCCGTAAAATAGACATGCGAGTATAGAATATACACGGCGTGAAGGGATGCGTAATGTATGGAATCGTAAAGTTGTAACGACAGATCGAGCTTTTCAAGCGCCTTTGCCCGTTCATTATTCAAAGCGTATAGATCGGCGAGATATTTAAGACAATAGGCCTCTTGTTCTATATTGTCGGATTGGTGAAAGGCTTGAATTGCCAGCTCAACAAGGCGGATTTTTTCACCGCTTTCTTTTGGATCGTTGTAGTCGAAATAATCCGATAAAGTAAAATAGGAGGTCCCCAGGTAATATTTATTATTCGTATTCTTCAGGAGGTTGACCGCCTCTTCAGCCAGTTCTTTACCTCTTTTTTCCTGATGCCTGTCCCGGGCAAGAAGTGATTGCAATAAAACCTGAAAGGCATCTGCATCCGCCGACCTGGTTTTCTTATTAATGAGCGCCGCTTTGCGCATATATTCCTCGGCGCTATCGAGATCGATCTCATTTTCTCCTGCCTTAAATATCTGGGCTTGTGCCGCCATGAAATAATCGTACATCCGAACAGTATCCGGCGTGCCTTCATTTAATTGCTTCAGCAATGAATCCGCCCATTCCCGGGAAACGCCCTGGCCGTAATTCCTCAGCCCGATCAACGATAACAACATAATTATTACAAACCTGCTCACGTCGTATAGTGGTTTAGGTGTTTTTCCTGGCGTACATCTCCTTTTCGATACCAAGCTTTTTGATCCTCGACGTCAATGTATTGGCATTGATGTCGAGAATTTCGGCCGCTCCGCCTTTCCCGGATATTTTCCAGTGACAGCTTTCGAGCACCGCCAGGATATGATCCCGTTCGTTCTCGATCATGGTTTTAAAGCCGCCCTTATTTTCATTTGTCGGGTCGGGAAGCTTTTTGGAACGGGGTATCTCCAACGTCGCGATAATGTCGGACTTTACAAGGACAATGTTTCGTTGGATCGAATTTTCCAATTCCCGGATATTACCCGGCCAATCGTATTTCATGAGTATGTCCGTCGCTTCCATCGAAAACGAGGGGACGGGCCGGCCTGTCTCAGTGGCATATTTTTTCAAGAAAAAGTTCGCCAGCAAAGGGATATCCTCCTTTCGCTCGCGTAACGGGGGCAATATGATGGGAAAAACGTTAAGCCGGTAATACAGATCGATGCGAAAGCGTCCAGCCGCGACCTCTTCTTCCAGGTCTTTGTTGGTAGCAGCAACCACCCGGACGTTTATTTTCTTAGGTTTTCCTCCAATGGGTTCGATCTCTTTCTCCTGCAATACCCGGAGGAATTTGACCTGCAATTCCATCGGCAGCTCTCCGATCTCATCGAGGAAGATCGTGCCTCCATCTGCCAGTTCGAATTTCCCTTCTCTTTTATTGAAAGCCCCTGTGAAAGAACCTTTTTCATGGCCGAACAGTTCGGATTCGACAAGATTTGGCGGCAACGCACCGCAATTGACAACAACGAAAGGTTTGTTGCGCCGGGTAGAAACTTTGTGGATTGAATCTGCGATTAATTCTTTTCCTGTACCGCTCTCGCCCAGGATCAGCACAGAAGTATCCATGGGGCCGACCGTTTTTGCCTGCTCGAGCGCTTCCAGGAATTTCTGACTTTTGCCGATCATCCGGTTGAACTCCTGCGGAAGGACAATGGGTGAGGGCTTTTTCGATAAAGGGATTTGGATCTTCTCCGCCATACGTTGCTGGTGGAGGTAGAGGGCCACATCCAGCATGATGAGCACATCCTTTGCACGAAAGGGTTTAACCATAAAACCATAAGGTCTTGTCGATTTCGCCGCTTCCAGTATTTGCCTGTTTGAATTCGCAGATAAATAAACAAAGGCAAGATTCCTTTCATTGAGTACACGTCCGAGATCGATGCCCGTTCCTTCTCCCTGTAATAAAATATCGACCAATACCAGATCGGGCTTTTCACTTTCGATGATCGATAAAGCATTTGTGACCGAGCGGGCAATCGAACAAGTGGAATATCCTGCATTGGTGAGTATCACATTGAGGCTTTTTGCCTCGATAAATTGATCTTCTACTATTAGAATTTTCGCTTTCACTTAATGGCTTTTATTCTTATAATTCGCCTGTAAATTTATTACTGTTATTTACTCAAACCATAAATTATCGATCGCGATATTTTTGTCACGATCTTTTTCAAACAATCCTGATATATCAAGAATTTATTTGAGCCGTAAAAATTAAGGCGCTGCAAACCAGCAATCTAAAAATCCGGCATGTCATTGGTTGCGGCAGCATGTGAATCTTCAGTGGGAATCTTTTTTTAAAAAATTTACATTTATGAAAATCGTAGTCATCGGAGGCACCGGCCTCATCGGCACCAAAGTAGTAGCTAAATTACGCGCACAAGGCCATCAGGTCATTGCGGCTGCCCCCAGCACCGGGATCAACACTTTCACCGGTGAAGGGCTGGCCGAAGCGCTCGAGAACACGGACGTAGTCATCGATCTGGCCAATGCCCCCTTCTGGGAAGACGACGCTGTCATGAACTTCTTTCAAACGGCAGGCCGCAACCTTCTCTCCGCCGAGATCAATGCGGGTGTAAAACATCACGT
>DASZRP010000273.1:0-2734 GCA_035548895.1 Puia sp.
TTTGAGAAAACTATTCATATCGCTAATCCGCAGCTTGCCACCAACGATACCGCTGTCGCACCCAATCGGCCACCCGATATCCAGTTTTTTCCGGAAGGCGGCGATCTTGTGCAGGACGTTAAAAGCACCGTTGGTTTTCGCATCACCGATGCCTGGGGAAAAGGACTCGAAGCTACCGGGTCGCTGGTTGACGATCATGACACCCTGCTTCGTTTCAGTCCGTTGAAGATGGGGTTAGGACATTTCAGTTTTACACCGGCAGCGGGAAAGACTTATCGCGCGCTGATCCGCTTTCCCGACGGCAGGGAAATCGTCAAAGCGCTGCCCCCGGCGCACAACGCAGGATATGCGATGCAGTTACAGGTATCGGCGTCCGCACTCCATGTCCAGGTGCGAACGAAAGGCATAACCGATGGGTCGCCGGTTTACCTCATGGTACATACCCGTGGCGTGCTGAAGAAAACGGAAGCGGCAAAACTTCAAAATGGTCTGGCTGATTTTTCGATCGCATCGGACATACCCGGGGAAGGCATTTCCGAATTCACCCTGTTCGACAGTCAGGGTCGGCCCGTTTGCGAGAGATTGTATTTTAAATATCCGGATAAATTACTGCAGCTTGGAATGAGCACGAATCATTCCGAATTTTCCACGCGCAGGCCGGTGGACCTCGATATTGCTGCAACAGGTTACGATGGCAGGCCGCTGGTTGCCGATCTTTCCATGGCGGTGTACCGGGTAGATAGCCTGCATGCTCCGGATGAGATGAACATCAGCCGCTACCTCTACCTGCTTTCGGACCTTGGCGGAACGGTTGAGTCGCCGGGATATTATTTCAGCAGCGATGAAACGGCTAAAGGCGAGGCCGTCGACAACCTGATGCTCACGCACGGCTGGAGGAGATTCAATTGGGCGGATATTGCAGATGGAAAGAAGCAGGATATCCGGTATATGCCGGAGTACTATGGCCATCTCATCGAAGCCCGGATACTTGACAGCAGAACCAATGCACCCTTGCGCGATTTGACTACCTATCTTTCGGTGCCGTCTACCCGAACTCAGTTCCAGGGCGTGAGCAGCGATTCCACCGGCCACCTGCAGTTTGAAATGAAGGATTTTTACGGTTCGCAGGAAATCATTCTGCAGACCGACCCACGCGTAGACAGTAACTATCGCGTGGAAGTGGAGAGCCCTTTCGATCAGGCCCCCTTTGCCAATACGGCCGGCTATTCCTGGACAGGCATAAATGACTCGCTGGATCTGCAGGACCAGGACGTGGAAGCGCAGGTGAGCCGGGTGTTTGAAGGCAGGAACCGCCAGCAGTTTGAAATGCCCGCAATGGATACCTCTGCGTTTTATGTGCGGCCTGACGAACGGTACATGCTCGACGATTTTACCCGGTTCCAGACCATGGAGGAAGTGATCCGGGAATATGTTGTATCTACCAATGTGGTGAAGAAAAAAGATAAGTTGATGGTCTATGTATTCGAAGCCCCGCCGAAAAGATTTTTTTCGGAGGAGCCGCTGATCCTGTTAGACGGTGTTCCGGTGTTCGAGGGTGACAAGCTCTTTCACCACAACCCCATGAAAATAAAACGCCTCGACCTCGTGTCTATGGAATATTTCCTCGGCGATCAGCGATTCCCCGGCATCATCAGCTGCATAACCTATCATGGCGACCTGGATGGATTTGAAATGGATCCGCACGCTGCTGTACTTGACTATCCCGGCATGCCGGGTCAGCGCGTCTTCTTCTCACCGGAGTACCAAACCGAAGAACAGGTGAACAGCCGCATCCCGGATTTCAGGACCCTGCTGTACTGGTCGCCGCAGATCAAAACCGACTCTCTTGGGAAAGAGAACATACATTTCTATACTTCAGATCTTCCCGGAAAATATGCCGCCGTGCTGCAGGGTATTACGGCAGACGGGCAGTGCGGAAGCCAGACCATCTACTTTAACGTGAAGAAATAGCATAAAGTTACCGGGACGTTTTCCTGCCCCCGATATCCGGCAGAAAACCCGTGAGCAGCCCGATGAGCGGTAGAAAAGCACAGACCTGGTACACAAAAAGAATACTGGTATGGTCTGCCAGCGATCCTAACAGCGCAGATCCCAATCCTCCCATGCCGAAGGCAAATCCGAAGAACAGGCCGGAGATCATGCCGATCTTTCCGGGCAGCAGCTCCTGCGCATAGACGAGGATGGCGGGAAAAGCCGAAGAGAGAATGACGCCAATGAATACTGTCAGTATCCCGGTCCAGAATAAACTGGCATGCGGCAACAAGAGAGAAAAAGGAGCTGCGCCCAATATGGAAAACCAGATCACATATTTCCTTCCGAAACGATCCCCGAGCGGACCGCCGAGAATGGTTCCGGCGGCAACCGAAAGCAGAAAGATAAAGAGGTATATCTGCGATTGCTGAACGCTGACATGAAACTTGCTGATCAGGTAGAAAGTAAAATAGCTGGTCATAGAAGCCAGGTAAAAATACTTTGAGAAGATCAGCACAATGAGGATGCCGATGGACAGCACGATCTTTCTTTTTGAGATCGGGTTAAGTTCCGCGGAAATATTTTTTGCCTTCCTGCGTATCCGTTCCTGGTGCGACTGATACCATTTCCCCACAAGAAACAAAACGACCATCGCTAGCAGCGCCAGCACGCCAAACCAGCCGATGCTGCTTTGCCCCAGGGGAACAATGATCAGCGCGGCCAACAGCGGGCCTAACGCACT
>DASZRP010000274.1:0-11331 GCA_035548895.1 Puia sp.
AGTACTGACAGGCCAGTGATCAAACCCATGCACAAAAACGCCCATCGACATGTTCAATTTAGCCAGCAGGTTTCCAATCTTTTCCTGTTCGGCAGGCTGGCGGTCCATCATGCCATTATCCTCGATCGCCCGGAAGCCCAGATCGTATGCATAGCGAATCTGGTCTCCGAAATCTGATCCGGCACTGTTCTTAAACATGCCGTCGTGAATGGCATAGTTAAGCTTAAACGGCTGTCCGGAGTTACCAGTCCCCGCGTATTTGATCTTTTCGTCCATTCCGGCTGGCAATACGATGGGAGCCGCCATGGCCAGTGTTCCGAGTCCCTGCTGTAAAAAATTTCTTCTTTTCATTAGCATGCTGTTTTAATCGATATGGGTTATGTTTGATCAAATCCGGATAAGTTTCCTGGTGCTAAACGTTGCCCCCTTAAAAATTCCCCGATCTGCATTTTCCGTTTTCCCTCCGGCTGAATCTCGTCGATATAAATAAATCCTCCTTTTGCCGAAAAACGCAACCAGCTTTTGCCATCTGTTTCGTAGTCTCCAAATTGCGGCAAACGCCCGGAAAGCTCCACATGCGAGCGCAATACCTTGATCTGTTTTCCATTGAACCTTGTGAAAGCGCCCGGATATGGAGAAAGCCCCCGGATCTGATTTTGAACAGTTAAAACCGGGAGACTCCAATCGATTTCCGCATCGGCAGTAAACAGCTTCGGCGCCGTTTTGATCTCCTCATTAGCGGGCGGGGATTGCGGCCTTTCCTTCAGACTCCCATTAAAAAGTCTCTTGAGCGTTTCAACCAATAATGCTCCGCCTTCCACTTTCATCCGGTCATGCAGCTCGCCGGCGGTTTCATCAGGACCAATGGACATGCGCTCTGAAAGCAGGATATTGCCGGTATCGATTTCCTGCTTCATTTTAAAAGTCGTAAGCCCGGTTTCCGTTTCTCCCTGCATAATGGCCCGGTTTATCGGAGCCGCGCCGCGGTATTGTGGCAACAATGAAGCATGCAGATTGATCGTGCCCAGCGGCGGCATGCTCCAGACCGCTTCGGGCAGCATACGAAAGGCAACCACCACCTGGATATCCGCTGCAAAGCCGGCAAGTGTCGAAATGAAACCGGGATCCTTAAGCTTCAGTGGCTGCAGAACCGGAATTTGTTTTTCAATGGCGAACTGTTTCACCGGCGATTCCATCAATTTCATTCCTCTGCCGGCCGGTCTATCGGGAGCGGTAACAACCGCCACCACAAAAAAGCCATTTTCCAAAATGGCTTTCAGGGAAGCGACGGCAAACTCGGGGGTGCCCATAAACACAATGCGCGGCGGCTGATGAGTCGGAAGCATGAAACAAAGATAGCCCGCAGTTAAATTAATCTTACTTTTGTAAAAAATCAGCTATGTCCGTACAAACCGGCAATACCATTAAGGTACACTATCACGGTCGCCTGTCCGATGGAACTACCTTCGATTCATCTAACGGCAGATCCCCGCTCGAGTTCAAAGTGGGCAGCGGCTCGGTAATTAAAGGATTCGACGAGGGCGTTAAAGGAATGTCTGTCGGCGAAAAGAAAACGATCCAGATTCCTTTCATGGATGCCTATGGTCCCGAGGATCCGTCAATGATTGTTGAATTCCCAAAAGCGCAGCTTCCGGACGACCTGCAACCCGAAGTCGGAATGCAGCTTACCATGAATAATTCATCAGGCGATCAGTTCCCCGTTGTAGTGACTGGCGTAAATGATGACTCAATTATATTAAACGCCAACCATCCGCTGGCTGGTAAGGATCTCATTTTTGACCTGGAGCTGGTATCGATTGACGGTTAGCTCTCCGCTCTAACTGGCTATATAAAAAGATCAGCGCCAGCAAGCAGATGCTGGTGGCAATCAATGATCCTTCAAAACCGAACAAACCGCCGGTAACCAGTGCATTGTTCTTTAATTCCATTTGCAGCAAACTATCGAAATGAAGCCCGCTGACGGGATAACCCAATACCGGTCCTTCAAAGAAATTCCATATAAAATGAAACGCGATGCAAAAACCAAGTTGGTTGGTGTATGCATAGTATAACCCCAACAGCACACCGATGGCAAAAATATTCATCACCGATATGAGGTCAAATCCGGGATTGCCGAGGTGAAATAAAGTGAATAATGCTGCCGCTATCAAAACGGCCACCCACTTCTGAAAAGACTCTAACAAATTGCTCAAAATATACCCGCGAAACAACACTTCCTCATAAATAGCCACCAGCATAAGACTAACGAGCGCCACAGCCATTGATCTGCCATCAAAAACAATATCTGTCCATTTCAAATACCCCGTAAGTTTTAAGACGATTGTCCCCAGGCCAAGCATACCAAAGCCCAGGGCTGCCCCGGCTATCAGGCCGGGTCTTTGCCATTTCAGGTCTAATCCCAGGGATAAAAATGATTTCCTGTCAACCCGTCTTCGAAAAAGGTAAGTCACCGTCATCGACCCCACAAAGCTCATGAGAATAACTGCCCAAAGCCATTCTCCTTTCATTACTTCAATAGCCGATACGCCATCTCCTTTAACCCGATGAACCCATAAGGCCATCAGCCAGACGCCAATCAAAATGAGTAAAAGATGAACAAGGCAAAACGTCAACACCCGTAGCCAACCGTAAGAAATTAATGGTTTTGAATTGTCGGAGTGCATACAAAAACTGGAGCTAAAATCCATACGAATATCGGAAACAGAACCAAAAGACTGCGGAATTTTTATGGTCGCCGGAGATAAAGACAATATTTTTACACCCCATACAAATAAAGCATATTTATGATCCAGGATTCCGGAATTGCCGAACGTTTCATGCGTTATGCGAGAATAGATACTCAAAGCGATCCCGCTTCATCAAGTCAACCTTCAACGGAAAAACAGAAGGATCTGGGCCGGTTACTGGTCAATGAATTGCGTGCGATGGGCATCGATAATGCTGATTTGGACGAATCTGGCTATGTCTACGCCAGGATACCCGGAAACTCTGAAAAAAAGGTTCCGGCAATTTGCTTTTGCTCTCACATGGATACGGCTCCGGACTGCAGCGGAACAAATGTTAAACCCATACTACATAGAAATTACAGCGGGGAAGATATTATCCTGCCTGACGATCCCACCCAGATCTTATCGGTAAAGGATCATCCGTATTTAAAAGAAAAAATCGGGGATGACCTGATCACTGCTTCGGGCAATACCCTGCTGGGAGCAGATGATAAAGCGGGTGTCGCGATCATTATGGAGTTAGCCCGTGTATTGACCCAACATCCTGAAATCAAACACGGCACGATCAGTATTTTGTTTACTCCTGATGAGGAAATCGGAAGGGGAGTGAATAAGGTAGACCTTAAACGGGTCGGCGCAGATTTCGGGTACACCCTGGATGCCGGTGAACTCGGTTCATTTGAACCGGAAACCTTCTCGGCCGATGGCATGAAGTTCATATTCCATGGTGTGTCTGCCCATCCCGGTCATGGGAAAGACAAACTGGTAAATGCGATCAAGCTGGCATCGGCCTTCATTAATGCATTGCCTACCGATGAGCTTTCTCCCGAAACAACGGACGGACGATATGGTTTTGTTCATCCGGTTCGCCTGGATGGGAATGCAGAAAAGGCAACCGTTGAGTTTATCATTCGCGATTTCGTGACTTCAAAACTGGCCGGCTATGAGGATTACCTGAAAAATAAAGCGGAAGAAGTACTTAAGCGATTCCCATCGGGAAGGTTCGAATACACTGTAGTCGAACAATACAGGAACATGAAAGAAATACTGGACAGGCACCCCGAGGTCTGCGATTACGCCCGGGAAGCGATCCAGCGCGCAGGTATCGAGCTGAGAGAATCTTCTGCACGTGGCGGAACAGATGGATCGCGTTTGTCATTTATGGGGCTGCCCTGCCCAAACCTGTTTACCGGGGAAATGGCTTTCCACGGAAAACAGGAGTACGTATCGGTTCAGGACATGAAGAAGAGTGTAGAAACCCTGATACATCTTTGTACTGTTTGGGAGGAGAACGGAAGCCTGTAGCCAAACTTCATTTTCAGGAGTCACCTAAGCGATACCAGGAACAGTTTTGTGCTGCAGAATAGCCTGGATAATTTTTTTTGCATGTTCCCGGGAATTTTCGATGAACCAGATATGAGTATCCATACCGCCGCAAACCACGCCGGCTAAAAAGATATTTTTCATATTGCTTTCCATGGTCTCCGGATTATATACCGGATGACGTTTGCTGTCCGCCGACAATTCAATCCCCAAACCTTCCAAAAATGCGAAGTTCGGCTGATAACCCGTCATAGCAAGAACGTAGTCATTTGGAATAGTTACCAATCCTTCCGGGGTTTGAATATCCACTTCCTTTTCCCTGATGGCAACTAATTCTGAATTAAAATAAGCCCGGATACTTCCTTCAGCAATCCGGTTTTCGATATCCGGTTTTACCCAATACTTTACCCGCTTTCCAATGGAAGATTCCCGGATGACCATGGTGACTTCCGCACCCTTTCTCCAGGTTTCCAGAGCAGCATCGACTGCGGAGTTATTAGCCCCTACAATAAGCACCCTTTGCATGGCATAGTAGTGCGGTTCTTTGTAATAATGGGTGACTTTGGGCAACTCTTCTCCCGGGACTCCCAGAAGATTAGGTATATCGTAAAACCCGGTCGCAACAATAATATGCGCGGTATGATAGGTGGATCGGTTTGTTATAACTTCATAAAACCCCTCCCTGGGCAACACCTTTTCCACCCGTTCCTGCAGGTGAATGTTCAAATGATTCGAAACAGCAATGCGCCGGTAATATTCCAGGGCTTCCGCCCGGGTCGGCTTTGCATTGTTGCTTACAAAAGGTACATCTCCAATTTCTATTCGCTCAGAGGTTGAAAAAAAGGTCATATTGGCCGGATAGTGATAAAGAGAATTGACCAGGACGCCCTTTTCGAGAATGATATAGTCCAGCCCGGCCTTTCCGGCTTCCAGCCCGCAGGCCAGGCCGATCGGACCTCCGCCAATAATTACAATATCCAGCATATCCATCATGATTTTCAAAGATATAACATAATTAAAGCCCTATTGTTTTCCCTTTGCCAGTGTTCAGAAAATAGTACATTCACGTGCCATCTTCGGGCTTTGCCCGGTTAAGGATTAAATATAAAACCATGAATTTTTTAATTAACTATTGGTGGACGCTGCTCATTTTGATATTCATTTTTTCGGGCCTCGTCACCGTAAATCAGGGGTATATCAATGTGGTCACGATGTTTGGCAAATACCGTCGTATTCTCCTGCCTGGCCTGAATTTCAAAATTCCGCTGCTGGAACAAATCCAAAAGCGTGTCAGCATTCAAAACCGTTCGGTAGAGCTCGAGTTCCAGGCAGTCACGGCCGACCAGGCCAATGTGTACTTTAAGAGCATGCTGCTCTATGCTGTGCAGAATGCCGACGAAGAGACCATAAAAAAAGTCGCATTTAAATTTATCAGCGACCGGGATCTGATGCAGGCGTTAACCAGAACCATTGAAGGCAGTATTCGTTCGTTTGTCGCTACCAAGAAACAGGCTGAAATTCTGGGTCTGCGGCGCGAGATCGTCGAGTTCGTAAAAGATCAGATTGATCATTCGCTGGAAGACTGGGGCTATCATCTGCTGGACCTGCAGATCAATGATATCACGTTCGATCAGGCGATTATCGATTCCATGAGCAAAGTCGTTGCAAGCAATAATCTCAAGGCTGCTGCAGAAAATGAAGGACAGGCACTCCTGATCACCAAAACAAAAGCTGCGGAAGCCGAGGGCAATGCCATTAAGATTTCCGCCGAAGCCGAAAAGGAAGCGGCAAGACTGAGAGGGCAGGGCGTGGCCCTGTTCCGGGAGGAAGTGGCGCGCGGCATGACAGAGGCGGCGGAGCAAATGAAAAGAGCAAATCTGGACACTAACGTGATTCTTTTCAGCATGTGGACAGAGGCCATTAAAAATTTTGCTGAATATGGAAAAGGAAATGTCATTTTTCTGGACGGGAGCAGCGATGGCATGCAGAATACAATGAAACAGATTGAAGCGCTGATGTTGAAGGGAATGCCATCCTGATCGCTTTTAGCATTTTGTTAAAAAATACAAACTGCGCCAAACCGTTATAGCCTGAAAGCCTTACATTTACCTCATAAAAACAGCACCTGAATGCACCTATTCTTCTTGCAGGTTATTATCGATTCAGCAAAAATAAAAGACAGCCTGGCCCGCGCCGGCATGATGGTTACATCGGATAAGCAGAGTCTTTGGGATATTTTCGAAAAAGGAGGGCCGTTGATGATCCCATTGGCCATCCTGCTGGTCATTGCCATTTTCGTGTTTTTTGAACGACTGATTGCTATTAACAAAGCCTCCAAGGTTGACGACAACTTCATGAATATCATCCGCGATCATATCATGAATAGTAATATTACCGCAGCCAGGAGCCTTGCAAAAAACACCAACAATTCGGTGGCCCGGGTCATTGATAAAGGCATACAGCGAATCGGGAAACCGATCGATGCCATCGAAAAAAGTATGGAAAATGTCGGGCGACTGGAACTCTATAAAATGGAAAAAAATGTTCCGGTACTATCGGTCATTGGTTATATCGCCCCGTTATTTGGATTCCTGGGAACAATCATCGGGATGTTCCAGCTTTTTTATAGTATCGCTTCGACGGGCGAATACAGCATATCCAATATTGCAGGCGGCATTTATGTAAAAATGATTTCCTCTGCAAGCGGATTGATCATCGGGATTATCGCCTATATCGCTTTCCGGTATCTCAATTCGAGGATCGACAAAACGGTAAATAAGATTGAAGTGGCCAGTGCGGACTTTATTGATATTTTGCAGGAACCGACAAGATAAAAAGACAGAAATGTTTGCTCTATGAATCTACGTAAAAGACACCGCGACGAAGGAGAGGTTCACACCGGGCCTTTGAACGATATTCTGTTTATTCTCCTTTTATTTTTTCTTATCGTTTCCACTATGGCCAATCCCAATGTGGTCAAACTTTCACAACCTAAATCGAAGAGCGATACCAAATCGAAACAGACGGTTGTTGTCTCTATCGATGCCAATAAACAGTTTTATGTAGGCACCAGGAAGGTTTCTCTTGAAGAACTAAAAGCTGAACTGGCTCCCTCACTCGCCAAAGAACGGGAACAGCCATCGATCGTGATCAATGCTGACAAAACCGTTCCGATAGATGACGTGGTAGCTGTTATGCGCGTTGCCCGCGAATTGGGCGCCAGAACCGTATTGGCTGTTGATAAAAACGGTGCTCAGTAAGCCTGGCAGACCGGTTAAAACAGGACATGCACCCTGGCCGCCAATAAATGTATGGGACCGCGATCGCGATTATAGGCCGGATTTACCACCAGTTGATAGTCTGCCGTTGCATAAAGCGACTGAAACAATTTCACCTCATAAAAGACTTCGGCAATATTTTCCCTGGAATAATTTGGCAGCTTGCCATCGCCGATCATGAACCCGTATCCCCCGACGTTGAGAAAATCACGATGATCTTTTGAAATACCATTGGTCAGCAGGGCCAATCCAATATTATCGGCCAGCCGATTCCTGCCGATACCATAATATCTAAGACCGGCACTGAGGGTATTGTCAATCTCGGCAAATGCCCAGGTTGCTGTTTTCCCATCATTCCAGCCCGCGCGAAAAAAGGCCTTTAATCTCTCCGAGATTTCCTGGTCGGTATTTAACCCGAAGCCCCACTTTTTTCCGCCATACTCCTTACCATATATCACGTCAAGACGCTCGTCGGTTCCATCGAGATAATCATTTATTACCTGGCGATAGGCGGGGGCTTTCGATGTATTGAAATAAACCAGAAACCTTACCGATCCCGGATGCCGGTGGATCAGATAGTCCTTTTGGACCTCTCCGGTTTCCCCATTGGCTTTGAAATAATGAGCATCCAGATCCGGGCCGTTCGCATATTCAGGCACCAGTGCGGTAGCTGCACGAAACACCCAGCCGGGACGAAAATACTCAACGACCAATCCATCTGTGTACCCACGGGTATTGGCCGGATAATCATAAGCCCCGTTATTCATCAGGGCCCAGTTCATGAAGTCATTCCTCGGGTCATGACTAATTCTATTCTGATCAAAAAAGTCGGCCATGCCGAATTTTCCAAGCGAAATGGTTATCCGCGAGGTTGAAACACGTTCATGCACCTGGTTGATATCGTCGCTCAGGTCAACAAAATGGTCTTTGTCAAGGTTAAAATGTTGTCTCAGAAAAATCCTTGCCGTATAAACCACAGGCTTTGCATCTCCGATTCTGAAAGTTTCTCCGTTCGGGAAACCTGCAATGCCGAGGGTCGTGCTCAGCCCTTCTCCGCCCGACATTTCCGGGTTAAAATAGATCGACGCTCCTTTCCACAATTTTCTTCCTATATAAGCGGTTGTGGTCACTGAATAAGCATGCGCCGCATCCGGAGTAAAGCTGTTATTGCCCTGATAGGGAGAAGAAAAACCAGGATGATACTGAACAATTCCTGTAAACTGAAAATGAAAGCTCCAGCCAGAATCCTTCAGCAAGGCATCTCCCGACTGAGCTGTTGCATGGCTGCACATTACCATAAATAGTCCGCCAAAAAGACACCTGAATTTCATAGATTTTTAGCTGCGCAAAAGTAAGGGTTGAACGCACAGCATTCTATTTTTTCCAGAAACATCACGGCGTATTTCTGTGGAAAAGCCATTGTGCTTAAACCAGGTCATCGTTTCCGAGGCAAAATCATGGTGTAGCTCTAAGTAGACTTTGCCCCCCGCTGCCAGCCGGGCCTTCGCAAACTCGCCAATCAGGCGATAAAACAAAATTGGATCCCCGGCCGGGGCAAAGAGGGCCTGTTCAGGTTCAAAAAAGCGAACATGAAAATCCAGGTGGTCTCTTTGAGTCTCCGGGATATATGGCGGATTACTCACTATAAAATTAATTTCTGGAACATTTTGCCAGGAACTTCGGTCACGAATATCAAATGAGAAGAATTGAACTCTCGCCTGGAGATCGCTCGCATTTTTTGAAGCGACGTCCAGGGCGTCGGTGCTGATATCGCAAGCCAGTATATCAAGATCCTTCCTTTTACAGGCAATGCTGACCGGAATACAGCCGCTGCCGGTACCGATATCCAATAACTTAAACCCGGAAGAAAGAGGTGATGGCAAATCTTCCAATACCCAATTTACCAGCTCTTCGGTCTCCGGACGGGGAATTAAAACTCGTTCGTCCACGAAAAATTTAAGCCCTGAAAACCAGGCTTCGTTCAAGACATACTGTACAGGCCGGTGTCGCGTCAGATCTTCAAGATAGCGGGTAAACAAACTAATTTGCTCGTCGGAGAGTATCTGGTGTTTGGATATGATACGTTCACTTCTGGTGAACCCGGTAAGCTTTTCCATGACCAGGGAAGTAATAGCACCTGATTCGCGCTCGTCGTATATGCCCGATAAGGCTGAAAGTAATCTCCGGGTAGCTTCATCGATGGTCATGGCGGCAAACTTACAATGAATTAAATTGCGTTCCATGCAACCCGTTTCCCCGATCAGATCGGCAACTGACTTGAGCGTCCTGCATGAAGGTTATATGCAAAGATGCCTGCAATTGGCGGCGATGGCCTCGGGTTACACTGCGCCAAACCCACTCGTTGGCGCTGTCCTGGTTCACGACAACCGGATTATCGGAGAAGGGTATCACCGGCAATACGGCGGCCCACATGCTGAAGTCAATTGTCTCAACTCGGTTTCAGAGGCAGACAGGGATTTGATTCCTTCCGCCTCGCTGTATGTATCTCTTGAACCCTGCGCCCATCATGGGAAAACACCGCCCTGCGCAGATTTAATTATCCGGCACAAAATTCCCCGGGTAGTTATTGGCTGCCGGGATCCGTTTCCGGAAGTTGATGGAAAGGGAATTGAAAAGTTGCTCGCAAATGATGTCGGTGTTGTTTGCCCGGTAATGGAACGGGAGGCGATAGAAGTCAATCGCCGCTTTTTTACTTTTCATCTTAAAAAGCGTCCCTATATCGTATTGAAATGGGCAGAGTCGGCCAACCGGTTGATTGCAGGCAGCGATGGAGAACGTTTACTCATTTCCAATGAATATTCGAACCGTCTTGTTCACCGCTGGAGAACCGAGGAGGCAGCCATACTGGTGGGCACAAATACGGCCCTCCGCGATAATCCACGTCTCACGGCAAGGCTTTGGCCTGGAAAGAACCCCTTGCGACTGGTGCTGGACCGTGCATTGAAGCTCCCGGTCACGCTCAACCTCTTCGATCAATCGTCCGACACCGTAGTCCTGAATACAATCCGGGACGAAAAAAAAGGCGCTGTACAGCTTAAGCGGATCGATGACCACCTTCCGCTTACAGAAAGTATAATTCAGGCAGCCTTTTCCATGAACATATTGAGCATTCTTGTTGAAGGAGGCGCGAAGCTTCTCCAGACCTTCATCGATGCGGGTCTTTGGGACGAGGCCAGGATCATTACCAACGAGAACCTGCATCTGAGTGCAGGAGTACATGCTCCCCGGCTAAAAAATGCCTGGCTTAGCGACCAGCGGTCGCTTTCCGGGGACAATATTCGTTTCTACCGGAACAAAGATCAGTTCCAGCAGAATGCCGGGTACTAAATCAACAGCGGGAGATAATAAAATAGTTCTATTGAAACCGTGGGCTCAGGTTCAGATCCTTCGAATTGCCGGAATAAATATAAAATCCTTCACCTGATTTAACACCGAGGAATCCGGCGTTTACCATATTGACAAGAAGGGGGCAGGGCGCATATTTAGGATTGCCAAAACCGTCATGAAGCACTTTCAAAATGGAGAGGCATACGTCTAATCCGATAAAATCGGCTAATTGCAACGGTCCCATCGGGTGTGCCATACCCAGCTTCATCACGGTGTCAATGGCTTCAACGCCGGCGACCCCTTCGTGCAGGCTGATGATGGCTTCGTTGATCATGGGCATCAGAATCCGGTTCGCAACAAACCCTGGATAATCCCTGACGACGCAGGGCACTTTCTCCAGTTTTTTTGTGATCTCTACGATATTCCCGGTCACTTCGGCCGATGTCGCATAGCCATTGATGATCTCGACCAGTTTCATTACCGGCACCGGGTTCATAAAGTGCATGCCAATAACACGATCCGGCCGCTTTGTAACTGCCCCGAGGCGGGTAATGGATATGGAAGAAGTATTGCTTGCCAGAATACAGTCCGCACCGACCCATTCATCCAGCTTTCGGAACAGGTCGAGTTTGATA
>DASZRP010000275.1:0-2489 GCA_035548895.1 Puia sp.
TCCGTTCCGAAGAAATCGTGGGTATGGATATCGATCAGTCCCGGCGTGACATAGAGACCGGCTGCATCCACGACCTGTTTGGCGCCGGTCGCATCCACTTTTGCCGACACGGCGGCGATCCTGCCGCCGGAGATGCCGATGTCCATCACCGCATCGATATTATTTTTCGGATCGATGACATGGCCTCCGCGAATAACGATATCATAGGGTTGGGCATAGCTTAATGAGACAAACAAAAGCAGGGAGCCCAGCGCAGCAAGTAATTTTGAAATGAGCTTCATGATTGAACAGATTATTTTTTGTTTTTATTATTTCCTGTCTTCCCCGGCAGGGTAATTTTCCAGATATGCCCTGCCACGCCGCCGTATTCGATCACATACACAACGTTCCCCACCAGTATGGCATCTGTCGGCTGCTGGAACCCGTCGACGATCCGGGTGGTATGCATGGTAAAATTGTCCATCTGCGGATCATAGGTCATGTCGAGGTGCAGCAGATCGGACCCCTGCGCTGTAAAGGGATGCATCAGGGCTTCATTCTTACCCATGGAATAACGGATCACAAATCCGTCGCCGCGGAGATCGTCGCCAAGCGCATTGTTGATGTCGAAGAATATTCCTAAGGGAGATGAATGAGCGGTGAAGGTGCTGACCGCGACTCCGGTGTTATCGCCATCCAGCACTTTGCCCGAGTGTCCGCGGTATTCGTTGGCGTCCGGGCCCAGGTTCTGAACACCGGCAGAGAAATGAACGCCCGCAGGAACTTTGGGGAAAGTGCTGTCGTCGTAATAATAGTGATGCAGCCAGGAGTGGGAAACTTTGTTGATGAAAGAATCCGTTGCCGGATCGGGTTTCCATCCGGGAAACTGCTGCGGGTTTTCCAGGCCGCCCATCACCCAGGGAAATCCGTAGTGATGATTTTGCCTGATCCAGAACATATCTTCAGGATAGTCGTAGTCAGCCGAGTTAACAACAGCAAACAAATGGCCCGATCCGTCGAATGCCATATCATAGGCATTGCGGATCCCTTCGGCATAGAGATACCCTTTAGCGCGCAGCCCGGCAGTATCGAGCGGAAGCACCAGGTCTTTCGTGTCGATCGGGAACCGGAAAATTTTAGATGTCAGCGCATTGTCGCGCGCGCCGGGATAGAGGCCGCCATTGTCCTGGATCTCTCCGTGGTCGGTGCGTGCGCCGCTGTTGACAAAAATATATTTGCCATCGGGGCTGATCGCGAGGGCATTCCATCCGTGGTCGTAAATGGTTTTGTTGGCGGGATAGACGGGCGTGGTGAAGACGACCGACATGGTCGGCGTATCTGCTTTTCCGAAATCGAAACGAACCATCCTGCCGCTGGTGCCCTCTTTATGTTCCAGGTCTACATTGCCGCAAAGAAAAAGGGAATTCTTATTCCAGATAGCGCCCTGCAGACGGCCAATACCGTGATTGGCTGCCGTCAGCACTTTCACCGAATCCGGGTGCCCGCTGTTGAGGTTCCGGATCCTGAACACATCGCCATCGAACGTAGTATAATAAATATCGCCGGTCACCGGGTTCTGCAGGATGCGTACCGCCATCGGACCTACTTTCATCAGGTGCTCAATCTTTATATCCGGCCGGAGGGCAGTCGGCACAACCACTTTCATATCTTCAAAGGAAAGTGTCTTGATATAAGCGGCGAGCGACCATCGCTGATCGTCGGTAAAGACCGTTTTGAATGCAGGCATGATGCCGCGGCCATTGGTGATCTTCCAGTAGATGGCGCCGAGGGATTCTTTTTTTATTGCCGGAATATGAAAATTGGCCGGCTTCTGCGCCTGTCCCTGGCCGGCGCCGCCGTCGCCAAAACCATAGAGCCCGTGACAGGAGACGCATTGAACGTTATACAGTTCCATTCCCTTCTTCAGGCTGACGTCGATGTCGTCGAAGTTGGGCCTTAGCTTATTGGCTTCTTCGGGAGCGGTCCATGCCCTGGTGAGGTCATCGGGATTTCCGGCGCCGGACTTACAGCCGGTCAGCCAAAAACCACAGGCAGAAATTAACGGAAATAGGTATACGATTAGGGTTTTGCGTTTCATCGGCAATCGTTTCGCTGAGCAACCAGCGAGATTTGATAATTAAAGCATGGGCCTGACGGTTCCATTAGGCCAGGCCGGCGGTAAGTTCTTCATTCAGTCGCTTCGCCACGATCTTTTCCTGGCCGGGGCGCATAACCCATACCGTGATATGGATACCCTTGCCTTCGTGCTCCATCACCTCAATGGAAGGGTTTCCGTTTCTCAGCTTTTCCTCCAGGGTCTTTACCGGAAGGCGGGCCGTGTCCCAGGTGAGCTCCAGGGTGGGCGTTATATTTCCCAGCGGGGGCACAAAGATCCGGGTCGTCACTCCTTTTACTGCAGCAGCCGACGTCTCGATGGTCGCGATGGCAGACTCCCAGCGTTTCCATTCGGCATCGTGATCGTAGTTGATATAGTGCTCCAAGGCTGCGTA
>DASZRP010000276.1:0-7048 GCA_035548895.1 Puia sp.
ATGAAATGTACCTGAAATATTTCCGGATTTTCGGCATTGAGAAATATGTGATGCGGTTAAGCCTGCACGATAAAGAGGGCCTCGGAAAAAAATATATCAACGAGCCCGAGCTTTGGCTGGAAACTGAAGCTATGGTACGAAATGTGCTGAAAGAAACCGGAACGCCGTATATTGAAGTAGCGGGCGAAGGCGCGTTCTACGGACCAAAGATCGATGTGCAGATCTGGAGCGCTATTGGCCGGGAATTCACCCTGGCAACAAACCAGGTCGATTTTGCCCAGGGCAGGCGGTTCAAGCTGGAATATACCAAGCCGGACAATCAGCCGGATACCCCGCTGATCATCCACCGGGCGCCGCTGGGTACGCACGAGCGTTTCATCGGGTTTTTATTAGAGCATTATGCCGGCAAATTCCCTGTCTGGCTGGCGCCTTTACAGGTTAAATTGCTGCCGATCAGTGACAAATTTCTGCCCTATGCACAAACCCTTTTGGAATCGCTTAAAAAAGCAGATATTCGCGCTGACATTGACGAGCGGAGCGAGAAAATAGGAAAAAAAATACGCGATACCGAGCTGGCCCGCGTTCCTTATATGCTGATCATCGGCGAGAAAGAAATGAACGAACAAAAGCTGTCCGTTCGCCGCCAGGGCAAGGGAGATCTCGGTATGCAGGATTTGGAAAAATTTATTCAGGACATAAAAACAGAAATCAGTTCAAGGTCCGGCGCCTAAAATAAACTTTGCCGGAACCGGGTATTCTTCACTTAATAACACTAAATGGCATTTCCACCGAGGCCTCCAAGAGGTAATTTCAATCCCCGATTCAGAAAAGAGCAGCAACAAGAACACCGCACCAATCAGATGATCCGCGTACCCCAGGTACGACTCGTTGGCGATAACGTGACGGTGGGTGTGTATCCGACGCAGGAAGCGCTCCGCATGGCCCAGGACCAGGCCCTGGATCTCGTGGAAATTTCGCCTAATGCAGATCCCCCCGTGTGCAAGATCATCGACTACAATAAATTCCTTTACGAGAAGAAGCGAAAGGAAAAAGAAATGAAGGCCAAGAGCAAGGCTTCGGAGGTAAAGGAAATCCGGTTCACCCCGAATACGGACGACCACGATTTCGACTTCAAGGCCAAGCATGCCGAAAAATTTCTTAAAGAAGGCGATAAGGTAAAAGCCTATGTTCAGTTTAAAGGACGCGCCATTCAGTTCAGGGAAAGGGGAGAGCTGCTGCTGCTGAAATTCGCAGAGCGGTTGAACGATGTCGGCGTACTGGAAGGCATGCCTAAAATGGAAGGGAAAAGAATGCTGGCTATCTGGGCGCCTAAATCACAAAAGAAGAAAAGCTGACGCGTTAAGATAAAATATACCGGTTAGCCGGTTCATGAATATCACAATCATAGGTGCAGGGAATGTGGCCACCGTGCTGGGCCACAAAATTCTTTCGGCGGGACACCGCATTCTCCAGGTATACAGTCGCCATGCCGAACACGCCGCCAGGCTGGCCGGTCAACTGCAGGCAGATCCCATCTCATCTCCAGGGCAAATCGATGAGCGTACGGAGATCATCCTGATCGCAGTATCCGACAATGCCTATGCGCCGGTTGTTCAGCAGCTTCCTTTTACAAATGCACTGATGGTCCATACCGCGGGATCGGTTCCCATGAATATATTAAAACCGGCAGGCCCGCGCTATGGCGTGCTGTATCCGCTGCAAAGCCTCAGGCCGGAGTCGGCAATACCGATCGACTTTCCACTGCTGATCGATGGAGTGAACCCGGAGGTGTTGAACGAAGTGAAAAATTTCGCAGACAGTCTCAGCAAGACCGTGTTGGGGGCTGATGATAAACTGCGGTTGAAATATCATCTGGCTGCAATTTTCGCCAACAACTTCACCAATCATCTGCTTGCGCTGACCGAGGCCTGGTGCCGCAGCGAAGGCCTCTCTTTTCAGTTATTGCAGCCTCTGATCCTGGAAACGGCTACCCGGCTTTCTTATGCTGCGCCCGAACAGTTGCAAACCGGTCCTGCTGTCAGAAACGATACTCAAACGCTGAAAAAACATCGCCGGCTCCTGAAATCCTATCCCCGGATGCTGAGGTTTTACGATCGGTTCACCCGCAGCATAAAGCGGTTTTACGCAAAACGCGGCAGGCATGATGCCTGATGCGGAACACCAACATTCACATTTACACATCTTCACATTTACACATTTCCACATTATCTAAAGTCTGCTCATTTCGTTCTTAAAGGCTAAACCAATACTTTTGCACGGTCCATTTTACACATTTTCACATTTCCACATTTACACATTTGTTTCATGAATCTGCTTCAATTATTCAAGCCCGTTAAAGTCTTCGTATTCGATATTGACGGCGTACTGACGGACGGCCAGATCCTCGTATTTGAAACAGGCGAACAGGTTCGGCGGATGAGCGTGAAAGATGGTTATGCCCTGCAGTTAGCGGTAAAGAAAAAATATCCGGTTATTGTCGTTTCCGGAGGGAACGGGCTGGGTGCTAAAAACAGATTGTTAAAACTCGGAATAGAAAATGTTTTTCTACAGGTATCGGATAAGAAAAAGCAGATTGAAGAATATCTTCGGCTTCATGGCTTCCAATGGAGCGAAGTACTTTATATGGGCGACGATATACCTGATATTGAAGTGATGCGGGCAGCGGGCCTTGCCTGTGCTCCTTCCGACGGCGCTCCTGAAGTGCTTCAGGCGGCAAAATATATTTCTGCCTTTCCCGGCGGCGGCGGATGTGTGCGGGATGTAATTGAAAAAGTTTTGCGTTTGCATGGAACCTGGGACATCGATCCGACGATTGCTTCCCGTTAATGTTAATGAGCCAGTACTATGAAACCGAATGCCACCCTTGCATTTTTTCGTTTGGTCCGGTGGCCAAACCTGTTGTTCATTGCCCTTACGCAATGCCTGTTTTACTATTGCATTCTCTTACCCAGTTTTGAAAATGCAAATCCGCCACGCGTCAATATTCTGGCTCCTCCCGAATTTTTCCTGCTCTGCCTTTCTTCCGTCCTGATCGCTGCGGCCGGATACATCATCAACGATTACTTCGATCTGCCCATAGACCGGGTAAATAAACCGGACCGCATCGTAGTGGATAAGATCATTAAAAGAAGATGGACCATTATCTGGCACTGGGTGCTATCGATGCTTGGCGTGGTCATCGGATTTTATATTTCCTGGAGGATCAGAAATATTTTTATTGGTCCGTCGAACTTAGTCTGCGTACTGCTTCTCTGGTTTTACAGTACGACCTTCAAGAAGAAATTATTGCTTGGCAATATCCTGATCTCTTTCCTGACTGCCTGGGTGATCCTCGTGCTTTATCTGTGCGAATTCCGCATTCACCGGTTCGTTAATCCCGAATTTCATGAGGCGCTTTCCCGGGTTTACAAATTTGCTATCCTCTACGCTTCGTTTGCCTTCATCATTTCCCTTGTGCGGGAAGTGGTAAAAGATATGGAGGACCTGGAGGGGGACGCCCGCTATGGCAGAAAGACCATGCCGGTGGTATGGGGGCTGAATGCCAGTCGTGCGTTTGCCGCCATCTGGCTTTGGCTCCTGCTGGCCGCGTTGATAGGAGTTCAGTTTTATATTCTTTCCTATCGCTGGTGGGCTATTGTGGCCTTCTCGGTGGCCTTCATTATTTTCCCAATCCTGCTGTCGCTGAAAAAATTATCCAGGGCGCAAACTGCCGGCGATTTTCACCAGCTCAGCGGCATCATCAAAGGGATCATGCTAACGGGTATTCTCTCGATGATCTTCCTGAAAATTTATACTTCATGGATCGTATAATCCTGGCCTCGGCTTCCCCCCGCAGAAAGCAACTGCTGGAATGGGCGGAAATTCCTTTTGACGTTATGCCCGCCGATACCGACGAATCCATTCCGGCCAATGCCGGTACGGAAGAAATTCCGATCATTATTGCACGCCGCAAAGCAGCGGCAATACAAAGAAAAAATAATCACAACCGGGTCATCCTCGCCGCCGATACCCTTGTTGTGGTCGGCGGCGAAATACTGGGAAAACCCGCCGATCGCGCCGAAGCTATTCGAATGCTGAATCTGCTGTCCCACCGGGAACACCGGGTCATTACCGGAGTCTGCCTGCATCACGGACACCAGGAGATCGCTTTTGCCGAAACCACTTCAGTGTGGTTTCATCCGCTCGGAGCTGAAGAAATAATATACTATGTCGATCAGTTCAGGCCTTATGACAAAGCGGGGGCCTATGCCATCCAGGAATGGATCGGCGTAAGGGGCATCAAAGCCATTCAGGGCGATTTCTATAATGTCATGGGCCTACCCGTTAGTCGCGTAGCACAGGCGCTGCACCGGATTTTTAATAACGATTAGTTTTTTAACCCGGAACCGCTGCTTTTTTTCGGACGCCTGTACCGTTATTCCTCCTGTTTTACGTTTACCGGACTGATTAGATTTGCCGTTTTCTTATGACGGAGAAGCTATTGCAGTTCATCTGGCGATATCGCTATTTTAACCAGCAGGGCTTGCGGCTGTTTTCCGGTGAGCCCATCCTGATCGACGATCCGGGCATCGTAAATCCCGATCAGGGCCCGGATTTCTTAAATGCGAAAATCCGGATTGACGGCGTGCAATGGATCGGCAGCGTGGAGCTGCATTTATTCAGTTCGGGTTGGGAAAAACATGGCCATGACCGGGATGCGCACTACCGCAATGTGATCCTGCATGTGGTCTGGATGGACGACCTGGAGCAGCCGGTAGCCGGTATCCCACAGCTGGAACTGCACCAGCATATATCCGGTTTAATGCTGAACCGGTATCAAACCTGGATGAATGCGCGCACACCGATCGCCTGCGATGGTTCGTTGTTGCAAGCCGGATTTCCGGGATGGACAGATTGGATGTCCAGATTGCTGCAGGAAAGGCTGGAACGAAAAAGCCGGGAGCTCATTTGCTCGCTGAAAGAGGGCCTCTTTCATTGGGAAGAACAATGCTGGCAGCGCCTGGCCTGGGGATTTGGGCTAAGGGTAAATGCAGCAGCCTTTGAATCGGTTGCCCGAAGCATTCCGTTGAACCTGCTGTCGAAGCATCGCGAAAACCGGATTCAGATAGAAGCGTTGTTATTTGGCCAGTCCAACCTACTGAACCATTCGCCGGGAGAAGACTACCTTATCCGGCTGCAGCAGGAGTATAGCTTCTTAAAAAGAAAATACCGGCTGAAAAAAGTATACGAGCCCATGTTTTTTCTGCGTATGCGACCTGAGCATTTTCCAACGATACGCCTTTCGCAGCTGGCGGGCCTGTTCACCAAAAGCAGCAATTTGTTCTTTTACTTTTGCCGGTGCGGGACGCTGAAAGAGCTCAGGCAGAGCCTGCAAACAAATGCCGACGAATACTGGCGGACACACTATGTTTTCGGCAAGTTGTCCAAACCGCACCCGGTCACCCTCAGCAACGGGATGATCGATCTCCTGATCATTAACAGCGTGATCCCCCTGCTCTATACCTATGGGAAATTTCATACTGAAATAAACATGACCGGGAAAATCATGCGCTGGATGGCAGAAATCGGAGGTGAAAAGAATAGCCTGTTAACTCCCTGGCTGAAAAGGGGAACTCCTATCAGGTCAGCTGCCGACTCCCAGGCCCTGCTGGAGCTCAGTAAGCACTATTGCCTCAAAAAAAACTGCCTGAACTGCGATGTCGGGAAATGGCTGCTGAAGCAGGGAGACTCATCATTGTCCGGCTATTGAACAGGTACCGGAGGCCAGTTATAAGCTATTTCCACCTCAATATCCGGGTGTATGCTGTAACGGACCGGACAGGTATTGCCGGCTCTTTCCAGAATGATGCGTTCTTTATCGGTCAATACCAGCGAATCGGGAAAATGAAATGTTAACCGGATGCCCCCGACACGCCTCGGATCTGCCTTCATTATTTTTTGTATGTCGATGCGCGTACCCTTCAAATCCACAGCCAGATCCCTTGCTTTGATCCCCATAATCGTCAGCATGCAGGAGCCAAGTGCGGTGGCCACCAGATCGCTTGGAGAGAATCTTTCGCCCTTACCCTGGTTATCAACCGGGGCATCGGTTTCTATTTGTGTTCCCGAGGCCAGATGACGGGCAACCGTTCTGAGTTCACCCTCGTAAATAACAGATGAGGTCATGTATTTTTCCATAAATTTACGGTAGCAATCTTTATCATGGCGCTTAAAAAATTCGTGTTCCTGGCCTGGCTTTCCCTATCCGTATTTTTCACCTTTGCCCAGAAAAGCCCGTCTTCCTCCTCCGCCACTCCTGATTACAATCAATCCAACAAAAACGCGGAAAAAAGAGAAAGGCTCAACCGGCTAATGCGGATGGAAGAAGAAGGCGACCTGGTTTTTGATCATCACAGCGTTTTTGGGCTTCGCCTGGCCACGGATGGATATGGAATTTTTTATGAGCGGGGCAAGTTTAAAACCGTGCGCAAGACCAACCTGCTGCAGTTCGAGCTTAATGAGAAAAAAGACCCTAAGGACCATAAAGTGGCCGTCGGCGGCTTTAACGGATATACCCTGAATTCCATTGCCGTTGGACGGGAAAACAATTTCTACCAGCTCAAGGCGGCATATGGACAGCAAATCCTGATCGGCGGGAAGGGAAATAAGAACGGGGTGGCGGTCAGCGCACTTTACACCGGGGGGCTTTCCCTTGGCGTTTTGCGCCCCTATGAGCTTCATGTGTTCAAAGCCCAGAGCGACAATTCGTTGTTTAAATCGCAATATCCTGAAATTCTCGACAGTGGTTATCTGGTGAACGATGCGCTCGGACTGAGCTCCGGCTGGGACAAGCTCAGCTTTAAACCCGGCCTGAACGCCAAGCTGGCCATGCGCTTCGATTACGGGCGTTTTAATCAGTCCGTGACGGCCATTGAAGTAGGCACAACGGCAGAATATTATTTCGGCAAGATTCCACTCATGTGCTTTGTTCCCGAAAAGCAGCTGTTTTTCAACGCCTATATCAGCATTATGTTTGGCCGCCGAAAGT
>DASZRP010000277.1:0-35100 GCA_035548895.1 Puia sp.
GTCTATATTATCAAAACAGATTTTTTCACAAATCCCTTCTACAGAACAGTTTGAACAGCTGCTGTAATTCTTAAGTCTTAGTATGTACGACATTCTCCAACTCAACGACATGCTCGTTCCTGAACTGCTCGATATTGCCGAGCAATTGAAGATCCCTGGCGCCAAAAAGATGGGCAAGCAGGATCTGGTTTACAAAATCTTAGACAAACAAGCGGTTGTTTCCAGCTCTGCAGATAAAAAAGAGGGGGCGGACGATAAGCCCCGCCAGCGCAAGCGCATCGTAAAGACGACTACAGCCAATTCGAGCGAAGAAGCCTATGTTGAAAGCGGCGATTCCTTACCCAAACCAAAAAAGCCCGAACCGAAAAAAGATATTCGCAAGAAAGAAGAGAAACCCATCGTCCGGAAGATGAGGAAGAAAGAAGACGAAGAAAACACAGTGACGGAAGAGCCCACAGCCGGGCCCCAGAACATACCGGAAGACGAAGAAAATATTCCTGCTGTTGAACCGGTGAGTACAGATGAAACCGAAGCAGCGCCGGAACTGAACCGCCAGGTGAACGGCGATCAGCAGAATAAAGTTTACCCCCAGCGTCGCAACGAAAGTTTTAATATCGAATTCGATGGCATTATCCAGTCGGAAGGCGTATTGGAGATGATGCCCGACGGCTATGGTTTCCTGCGCAGCAGCGATTACAATTATCTTTCCTCACCCGACGATGTGTACGTGTCGCCATCGCAGATCAAACTCTTTGGTTTGAAAACCGGCGATACGGTTTACGGATCAGTTCGCCCGCCGAAAGAAGGTGAAAAATATTTTGCGCTGTTGAAAGTGGAAACGATCAACAGCAAATCGCCGGACGAAGTGCGCGACCGCGTACCGTTCGACTATCTTACGCCGCTGTTTCCCTTTGAGAAGCTGAATCTCTTTGTCGCCCCCAGCGATTATTCCACCCGCATCATCGACCTGTTCACGCCGATCGGCAAGGGCCAGCGCGGATTAATTGTTGCGCAACCGAAGACCGGGAAGACCATGCTGCTAAAAGCCGTGGCCAATGCCATCGCTACCAATCACCCGGAATGTTACCTGATGATCGTGCTGGTCGATGAACGCCCGGAAGAAGTGACCGATATGGAGCGCAGCGTAAGAGCGGAGGTTATTGCTTCCACTTTTGATGAACCGGCTGAAAAGCACGTCAAGGTTTCCACCGTCGCACTGCAAAAAGCAAAGCGCCTGGTGGAATGCGGCCACGATGTGGTTATCCTGCTCGATTCCATTACCCGTCTCGCGCGGGCACATAACACGGTAGCGCCGGCTTCGGGTAAAGTGCTAAGTGGTGGTGTGGAAGCCAACGCCATGCAGAAGCCCAAGCAGTTCTTCGGTGCAGCCAGAAAGATCGAAAACGGCGGATCGCTAACCATACTCGCCACCGCGCTGATCGATACAGGATCCAAAATGGACGAAGTGATCTTCGAAGAATTCAAGGGAACCGGCAATATGGAACTTCAGCTTGACCGTCGCTTATCGAACCGCCGCATATTCCCCGCCATCGATCTGGTCGCTTCCTCTACCCGTCGCGACGACCTCCTGCTGGAGCGCGAGGTATTGCAAAGGATGAACCTGCTGCGGGTTTACCTGAACGATATGAATACGGAAGAAGCGATGAATGAATTGCTGAAACGACTCCGCGGTACGAAGAGCAACGAGGAATTCCTCGCCAGCATGAGCAGCTAAAAGATCAGGTGCTCCCGGTGCTTTATTTTAGCCTGTGTTAATTCGGTGATCAGTTGCACGCCCGGAATGGAGCGGATGGAAGCCATGAGCTCGCTCATCAGTTCCTCCGATACCTCATCTCCTTTCAGCAGCCAGAAAAAATCCAGGTGCCTGAACTCGGGCAGCAGGTATTCTCCGTCGAACTGGTTATTGTAGAGATAGTGAACGAGGGTCTTGTTCGGCTGAACGCATTCGTATACGGTGAAATAATAATCCCTGTTTTTTTTCGCCAATTGTATTTCGATCTGGTTGGTAATGCGGAAATCCAGCCTCATCTGCCGGTTAATTTCCCAGCAAAAGCGATAGCCCTTCAATGGAGCCACGATGCCTAACAGGCGCGCACCTTCGAAGAAATCATTCTCCAGTTCATCATTGTCGAGCTTGAGTTTCATAGCCTTTCTAAAACTGAATATCCATCTTTTTCAACTCATTTCCGCGGTTCACCCGGACCGTAGTAGTATCATCCCGGTTGAACTTCGAAAGGGCTTCCATATAGGTCTGCAGGGAGCTGACGGAATACCCGCCCAACTGCACGATGATATCGCCTGTTTGCAGGCCCGCTTTTTCTGCGGGACGGTTCTCGATGATCGCGTCAATGCGGACGCCATTGCCGGTAAAGCTATAATCAGGCATGATGCCCAGGGTTACGTTAAAGGCCGGGGCTTCGCCGAACTGGGTGTCGCGCGTTTTGGCAAAAGCCGGTTTGTTCATCCCATCCATCTTTTCAGCAATATCATAAACAAGATGCACCACTTCCATTTCACCGGTGTAGTTGATCCGGTCCGCTTCATCGCTGGGCTTATGATAGTCTGAATGTAGCCCTGTAAAAAAGAACAATACTGGAATATTTTTCAGGTAGAAGGAGGTATGGTCGCTTGGCCCCGTGCCACTGGAATCGACCTCTACCGAAAAAAGTTTTTTGTTTACCGTGCCGCCGATCAGTCCTGCCCACTGCGGGGAAGTGCCGTAGCCTCCGATAATCAGTTTATGCGTGGTGTCGTTGAGCCGGCCGATCATATCCATATTCATCATATAACTGATCTTCGACAGGTCGACTGAAGGATGATGTATAAAATATTTTGACCCCAGCAATCCCGACTCTTCACCGGAGAAGGCGATAAAAAGGTAATTGCTCCGCAGGTTTTTTGTTTTCCTGAGCAGGCGGGCCAATTCCATCAGAGCGGCCGTTCCGCTGGCATTATCGTCGGCTCCATGATGAACAAGTTTTTCACTTCCCCGATAAAGCGAATTCCCGTCTTCACCATAGCCAAGATGGTCGTAGTGTGCTCCGATTACCACGGTATAAGGCGCACCGCGGTCGAGATAGCCGATCACGTTATGTCCCCGGCGTTTTCGCTCTTCCATTTTGATGTCGAGCGTCACATCGAGTGTTTGGGAAATATCTTTCAGGTATTTTTTTCTTCCGGCCTTCGTAATATATACCACGGGAATTTTTTCCGGAATAGTGCCTTCGCGGTCGTCGAGCGCGACCGGCTGGTCCGTTTTTCCATTGGCGCTGTTATAGAAGATCACGGCCGTGGCGCCGCGGCTCGCCATAGACCGCACTTTTTCGCGCAGCATTTTTTCAATATCGGCATGCGGGTTGTTCCGAATCGATTCCAGGAAGTCTTTCAGGTCGTAAAACCAGGGAGATCCGCCTTCCTGCAGGGCTACGGCGGGTGAACCGCTTACCTGCTGGTTGGCGCTGAACGCCAGGGGAAAATACTCCTCTTTTAGTACGAGGGGATTGTTATTTATCGTGAACCGGCATCCGCTGAGATCCCGGCCGTCGTAGATTTCGAAGCCCTGTAGCCAGCCGTCCTGGTCTCCCAGAGGTTTCAATCCCGTTTGCTGAAAGGAGCTGGAAATATAGTCAGATGCGAGCTTTTCGCCGGGCGTCCCCGCCCGTCGTCCTTCGAGTTCATCCTTTGCCAGGAACTGAATATCCGTTTGCAGCGCTGCGACCATTTGCCGGTCGGATTTTTTCAATTTCTGCGCCTGGACGGAAATAGAGCACGAATAGATCAGCAGGAAAAGCAGAGAGTGGAGCCGCGTCATGAAACTGGGTTTATGAAGATGCTGTTGGCAAAGGTATAAGTGGCAAACGCTATTCCAAAAACCTGATCGGGCAAAAAACAATATTTGTTTTGCTTTATTTCCCGCTGTGTTTTCCGTAAATTGCCAAATCCTGCTGTACCGTAGGGTTTTCATTGGAAACAGGCCGGCCGGAGCAGGGCCTCCGCGCTTTCCGTACACGAGGTTTTTTTGTACTTTTGCAGATTAGCCTTTTCCGAACCGCTAAGCCAGGCAGGCTATACAGGAAAACAAATAAGCTGAATGGCGTTACCGCACCTGATCAAATACGTTTACACGAATGGAACCGATGAAGTTATACGCCGCGGGAAGAAGATTCACGCGACCGGTTACGCCGAACTGATAGAATACGACGAACTTTTCGATTCCGTTACCTTTCGGGTGCGCGACGACAGCTACGCCACCTTTTACAAAGTTTATATTCAGAAATTCCGCGACTCCAAGGCGCTTTCGGTGCGTTGCAGTTGTCCGTATAACCTGGGCGATATCTGCCGGCATGAAGCCGCCGCGCTGATCCAGTTGCAGGAGCTGCTGGACCGCAATCTTCTCAAGGCAGAGGAAATACATTACGATCAGTCGCATACGGTGGTCAAGATGAAGTTCATCGACCTCAAATCCATCCGGCTGCTTTGCGCTGCCGATGTATTCGAGGAAGCGACCAATTTCCTCAAATCGGGCAAGGCCCGCATCCTTTCGGCTGTGGACGAAACGGTTCGTGCCGCCGTCAATATTAACGGAGACGAGTATCCGGTGTTGATCCGAAAGAACGAAGAGCGGAATTTTGACACCAGCTCGCCCTATCAGGACAGTTCACATCCGCTTGGCCTGCCCAAAGTGATCGTCTTCCTGCAGCTATTGCAATCGTACGGTCCTTATTATTTCGATACGATCCGCAACTGGGATAAGGAAAAGAACAAGCTGCTCGAAGTTTATGGTTATTCCCTGTCGGACGACCTCAGCGGCAAGTTTGAGTTCACCTATAAGGAAGGGAAGCCTTTCCTCCGCGTATTAGATAATACTATCAAACGGATCAGTCCTGTGATGCAGCCCCTGCGCGCCGTCCAGGAGAAAGAAGTGATGGCCGAAGAGATCGAACCGGAAGTATCCGGCAGCTCGCTGCGATTAGGCGTGGTGTTCAATTTCAATCACAATGCCTATCCGGGTTTTCTGCTTGAGGCGGTGGCGGGAGAAAGCAACGAACAGCAAACCGGTTTTGTTGGTAAAGTAGAAAAGCTGGAGCTCGGCCGCTTCGTCAATACCGACAAATTCAACGAGCCCGACCGCCAACTGGTATATGCCCTGCGCAAAACCCAGGAGCAGGAAGTGAACAAATACCTGAACCGCAATTCTCCTTTCAGCGGAATGTGGGAGAATATCATTCATTCCGAAGGCGAAGAGCTGCCCGACGATACCAAGGCCCTCATCGTAGAATACCTGCATCCGAAGTTCCGGAAACTCTTCAGCGATCTTTCCGACAATCCCTTTATCTTTTTTCTGAACGGGCATAAGCCATTCAGGACGGCCAATCTGGAAGCGGTGAATATTTCCCAGGATGCCCTTTCGCCGCACTTTCGTGTTTCGCCCCAAAAGAACCACATCGAAATAAAATGCTATGCCCGCATCATGGGGCAAACCATCGACCTGAGCCAGAACAAGTGCAAAAGCAATGTGCTTTTCTTCTATCATAATAATCTCTATCTCTGGAAAAAGCCGGAAGATATCGCCATGCTTTCCGCTTTCAGGGAAGGAAGGCTGCTGATCCCCAGGGCCGACTGGCCCCTGCAGCTTCGCCAGCTCGTGCTGCCGCTGCAAAAAGATTATCCGGTCGATTTCGATCCGGCGCTGGTAAAAGAGATTAAGAGTGGTGAACCGGAGCGGAAGATCCTGCTGCAGGAGAAAGGAGAATACCTGCTTTTTCAGCCTGTTTTTTCTTATAAAGGCTTCGAGACTCCGGCGGGCGGAAAGGACGAGCTGGTGGTACCCGACGGAGAGAAAGTGCTTCTTATCCAGCGCAACCGCGATAAGGAAGCGGCTTTTATTTCCAGCCTGCAGTCTTTACACTCTCAGTTCATCCAGCCCCATGGATCTTCGGGCCTTGCGCTGAAAGGCGCCGACGTGCTCAGGAACAACTGGTTCTTCCTGTTCATGGATGCCATGCAGGAAATGAAAGTAGCGGTGCATGGCTTCGATGCCCTGAAGAACTTCCGGTTCAACACTTCCAGGCCCAATACCAAAATCCATATCAGCAGCAGCACCGACTGGTTCGACGCGCGGGTTGATATCCTGTTTGGCGATCAGAAAGTGACGATCGCCGATGTGAAGAAAGCCCTCGCTAACAAGCAGCAGTTCGTGCCGCTGCACGACGGAACGCTCGGCGTGCTGCCCGATGAATGGGTAAAACGATATTCCCTGCTGTTCCGGGTTGGCGAAGGCAAGAGCAATGAGCTCCGGCTCTCCCGCTACCACCTCAGCGTGATCGATGAGTTATATGAGAACCGGAACGAAGAGGAGCTGATCATTCACCTGGAAAAAAAATACGAACAGCTCCGCGAGTTCAGGCATATCCAGGAGATCGATCCGCCAGCCCACCTGGCGCATATACTCCGGCCTTACCAGGTGCATGGTTTTCACTGGCTGAATTATCTGCACGAAGTAAACTGGGGCGGCATTTTGGCCGACGATATGGGTCTCGGTAAAACCATCCAGGCCCTGTCTTTCCTGCACCATTACAAAGAACAGTATGGACAGCTGAAAGCGCTGGTGGTTTGTCCAACGACCTTAATATTCAACTGGGAGAATGAAATAAAAAAATTCGTGCCCGGCCTTACCTATCGCATACACCATGGCGGGGAAAGGCTGCGTAATAAGGAGTCGCTGAATGGCTTTGAAGTGCTGATCACTACCTATGGCACATTGCGCAGCGATATCCGCCTGCTGATGGATGTTCCGTTCGACTACGTGATCCTCGACGAATCGCAGGCCATAAAAAATCCCGCCAGCAAAGTAACGCGCGCCGCCTGCCTGCTGCAGGCCAAACACCGGCTTTGCATGAGCGGTACGCCTTTGCAGAATAATACCTTCGACATCTTTGCCCAGATGAATTTCCTGAACCCTGGCATGCTGGGCAGCATTGAATTCTTCCGGCAGGAATTTGCCATCCCCATCGATAAATTTGGCGACCCGGACCGGAAAGAGCATCTCCGGAAATTATTATATCCTTTCATTCTGCGCAGGACCAAGGAACAGGTGGCCCGCGATCTGCCGGAAAAAACAGAGACCATCCTCTTTTGCGAGATGGAAGACGAACAGCGCAAGGTTTACGATGCTTATCGCAACGACTACCGCGACAAGATCCTGGGGGCCATCGATACGCAGGGCATACAACGCTCGCAGCTCACCATTCTGCAGGGTCTGATGAAGCTGCGGCAGATCTGCGATTCTCCGGCCATCCTCAACGAGCAGGAAACCTATCCCAACCATTCCATAAAGCTGGAGGAGCTGGCCCGTGAGATCTCCGAAAATATCGGGAACCATAAAGCGCTGATATTCTCTCAATTCCTGGGCATGCTGGCGTTAATTCGAGAGAAGCTGGAATCCCTTGACGTTCCCTATGCGTACTTCGATGGGAGCACCACGGCCGTAGAGCGGGAAAAGGCCATCCGTTCCTTCCAGGAAAACGAAGAATGCCGGGTTTTCCTGATTTCTTTAAAAGCGGGTGGCGTCGGATTAAACCTTACCGCAGCTGACTATGTCTATATTGTGGATCCCTGGTGGAACCCGGCCGTAGAGCAGCAGGCTATAGACCGGACGCACCGGATCGGTCAGACCAAAAACATTTTCGCTTACCGGATGATCTGCAAGGACAGCATCGAAGACAAGATCCTGCAGCTTCAGGAAAGAAAACGCCTGCTGGCAAAAGACCTGATCGCCGATGATGATGGCTTTGTTAAAACCCTGTCACGCGAAGACGTGGAATATCTTTTTAGTTAACGGGTCATTATTCACCCGCTGCCGACCTTTTTTAACCTTTGATCCATCCCGGCCTGTTTCCTGCCCTCTGAGCTGCTTATCTTTTCACCATACGCCGGAATTATGATTACCCGACTCTTTTTGCTGATGGCATTTGTGGCGGGTTTTTCTATTTCCGGTTTTGCCCAGAACCGGGGCTCGGGTTCCGTACAGGGCCAGATCGCCGATTCCTCTTCCGCTAATACCAACCTGGCCGACGCTTCCGTCAGCGTACTGCGCACGGCCGATTCGAGCAGCGCCGGTTTTTCGGTAACCGACAGGTCAGGCAAATTCCTGATCCGGGATCTCGATAAAGGCTCTTACAGGATCATCATCAGTTTCCAGGGATACAAAAATCTGGTGCGGCGCTTCGCTATCGATGAAACCCATACACAGATCGACCTGGGAAAGCTGCTCCTGAAAAAATCGGCTGACCTGCTCGACGAAGTGATCGTTGAACGGCCGCCCATCGAGATCAAGGAAGACACTGTGGAATACAATGCCAGCGCTTTCAAGGTTAAGCCCAACGCCTATGCTGAAGACGTGCTGAAAAAACTACCGGGCGTGCAAGTCGACAAGGACGGGAATGTGACCGCGCAGGGAGAGCAGATCCAGAAAGTGTATGTAGACGGTAAGGAATTCTTCGGCACCGACCCCAAGCTTGCGACCAAGAATATCACAGCCGACATGATCGAATCGGTGCAGGTGTTCGACGATATGAGCGATCAGGCCAAATTCACCAAAATCGACGACGGCAGCCGGCAGAAAGCCCTGAATATAAAATTGAAGAAGGATAAGCGGAACGGTTATTTCGGGCGGGCTTCCCTGGGTTACGGTACAGATGACCGTTATGCCGGTACCCTTTCCTTCAACCGGTTCAGCGGCGATCAGCGCATATCGGTGGTCGGGGGCTCTAATAATGTGAATCAGCAGAACTTCAACTTCTCCGACATCGTGACCAATATGGGCGGCTTCGGCGCGCGTGGTGCAGGGGGTGGAGGAAATTTCAGCGGCGCGGGCAGCGGCCGGGGCGGCGGCTATCGTGGAGGCAATGCCGGCCTTTCCACCGTGCTCGGCACCGGGTCTAACGCCTCGGGCATCACCCAGGCCACTTCGGGCGGGGTCAATTATGTAAATAAATTCGGGGATAAGTTGCAGCTTACCGGCAGCTATTTTTTCTCGAACAGCAATACCGAGCTGGACCAGTCGAGCTATCAGCAATCCTTTTTCCCCAACGATTCCTCCTCTAATCAAACCAGTCAGCTCCAGTCGAAGAGCCTGAACCAGAACCAGCGGATCAATGCACGGCTGGAATATACGATCGACAGCAGCACTTCCCTGCTGGAGATCCCGACACTTACCTTGCAGCATTCCGATTCCAAAAGCTACGATACCTCCACTACTCAGGCCGTAAAGGGCAACGCCGCTTACACGGCGATCGACGGTTCAACCGGCAATTCTTCTCTGCGCGACGGTATCAGCTTTAACAACAACCTGCTCTTCCGCAAGCGCTTCAAAACGCCGGGACGCACCATCACCCTCGGACTGAACACTTCGCTGAATAACAGCAACGGAAACGGGACCAACTATTCCCCGCTGCAATTCTATGCTCCCGACGGCTCGCTGGACAGTCTTTATATCCAGAACATTCACAATACCCAGCAAACCCACAGTGCCAATAATGTGGCCAGCGTATCCTACACCGAGCCCATCGGTGCGGGCAAACTGCTCGAGTTCAACTACGCCTATACCAACAATGCCAATACATCCGACCGGCAGGCATTCAATTACGACTCCACAAACGAGAAATACGACGAAGTGAACCTGCAGCAGACCAACTACTTCAAGAATACCTTTATCGCCAACCGGGTAGGCTTCAATTTCCGGATGGCCAAAGAGAAGTATAATTTCCAGGTCGGTACCGGTTTTCAGTTCTCCAGGCTGACCTCCTATGCAGAACGGGCGGTAACGGGAAAGGACAGCACCATCAGATATTCCTTCGTGAACGTGGTGCCCACCCTGCTGTTCAACTACAAATTCAGTCGCACGCAGAACCTCAGGATAAGCTATCGCGGCCATACCAACCAGCCCAGCGTTACCCAATTGCAGAATGTGCCTGATGTAACCAATCCTTTACAGATCAAGACCGGGAACCCGCTGCTGAAGAATGAATTCGAAAACAACCTGAATATCCGGTATAACAGCTTCAATCCTTCCACATACAAGTTCCTTTCCGTTAACCTGATCTTCGACAATACGTATAACAATATCGTGAACCGCATCGATTCGATCGGGCACGGCGTGCAGCTGATCACACCCGTCAATATGAACGGCACTTTTACCGGGAGCTCTTTTGTTACGTTCGGCATCCCGCTCCGGGGCCGGTTCAAAGGAAGCAATCTCAATTTCAATAATTCCATCAATTATGGAAGAAATCCGAGCATGCTCTACGGACAGGTCAATATGACCACAACCTGGACCGTCACGCAGACCGCTGGTGTGAATCTCGTGTTCAGCGACAAGCTGAATCTGGGACTGAACGGCAGCGTATCGTTCAACCAGACGGAGTATACCGTACAGCAGAACATGAACAACCGTAACCTGACCCAGAATTACTCGGCGGATATTTCCTATATCTTCATCAAAGACTGGGTATTATATACCGACTTCAATCAATATATCACCACGGGGCAATCGGCGGGCTTCAACCAGACCATTCCGCTCTGGAATGCCAGCATTGCCCGGGAGATCTTCAGGAAAAGGAACGGGGAGATCAAATTCTCCGTGAACGACCTGCTGAACCAGAACAAGAAGATCCAGCGCACCACCGGCGACAACTATATCACCGATACCCAGTCGAATGTGGTGCGCCGTTATTTCATGCTCAGCTTTCTGTACAACCTGAACCGCTCAGGCAATACCAGCCGGAACAATAATACGCCGCGTATGCCGCGCAGCATACAAAGGGACATGCAGCAGATGGGCCCGGGCAATACGCCGCCGGCTCCTCCGCCAGGCAGTACTCCCGTAAAATAAAAAAAGCCACCGCAAGCGGTGGCTAAATGTTTTCCCTTAGTCGGGCTATTTCTTTCTCCTGCCAAAGTTATGGGACGAACCGTAGGGCGACTGTCCTTCCAATAATACGATCATCAGGTCTTTGAAAAAATGATAGATATTCGTGGTCGGGCGATAGCTCCTTCGGTAGACCCAGGCTTTCTGAGCTTCTACTTTAGTTTTTATTTTCATTGGTAAGACTTGGATTGGGTGAATATTCATGGTAACGCACAAGTTATTCCTTTAGTATGCAAAAACCTTGTTAAACTCATCCGTAGTTTTGCTATTGTACGGCTTTCGAATTTGTATTATTTTGGCAGTCAAATCCAGCTTATGAGAAATTTGATACTCACCGGATTGCTTACCCTGAACGCCTCCCTGCTCTTAGCCCAGGATGATGTGTTTTCCAATAAGACCAACCAGGCGCTTGAAAAAGTGATCCGCGATTACCCCAACCGCTTTCATAATATCAAGGGCGACGCCATTTCGGCGCAGGCCAGTCCTGCGGAATATAAATCAGTGGTCATTGTGCCGGGAGCCAGCTCCTGCTCCGTAGTTAAATATACAAGCTCCGGAAGCGACGCTTACAGCTGGAATTGCACGATCACCAGAACAAAGGATTTTATTGCGGCCAGAACCCGCTTTAAGGATATTTACGAGCAGATCGAAAATTCGATCATCAAAATAGATGGCCAAAAACCGTTTATTCTCAGCGGGCAATACCGCACGCCCACCGAAATGCGCGACATGAATATGATCTCTTTTGAGCTGCTGCCGGCCACCGGCGATATGAAGAGCCTGCGCATCGAGCTGCTCCTCGAAAAGAGCAATGCCCTGTGGCGGGTCCGCCTCAATGTGTACGACGGGGATCATAAGATGGAGGGGGCGACGGCGGTGGTGCAGTAGTGGATGACAGAAGAACCCAATAACAGTTAGCCGCCTACTTTCCGTTGACTCTTCTTGAAGCACTGGATTCGATAATGAGAGCTGATAACAGATAAAAAAACCTTCTGTCATCTGTCATCCATCAACTGTCATCTAACTTAAACCAACAGCAAATACTCCCGCAGAATGGCTTCAATCTCTTCCAGGCGGAAGGGTTTCGAGATATAATTATTCATCCCCACTTCAAGGCATTTTTCCTTATCGCCCTTCATGGCGTCGGCGGTCAGCGCAATGATCGGAATGCGTGACTGGGCGCTCTGCATGCCGCGGATCAGGCGGGTGGTGGTGTATCCGTCCATCTCCGGCATGTTCACATCCATGAAAATAAGGACCGGATCATAGTGGGGAAGCATTTCGATCACTTCCCGGCCATTCTGCATCTGGATCACGTCGAAGCCCATGCGCTTCAGCACCTCGGTGATCAGCATCATATTCACCGGATCGTCGTCGACCACGAGGATGCTGGCGGCCTGGGTGATCCGCTCAAAGGAATCAAAAGAAGGATGCAGGGTATCGTTCTGCATATTCTTTTCGAAAAGAGACAGCAGGGTGCTGTTGAGCTCGTGCAGTTTCACCGGTTTCGAAATGAATTTATTGATGCCGGTCTTATCCGCTTCGTGCTGGTAAAGATTTTTCTCCAGAGAGGAGAGCATCAGGACAACCGGTTGAACCGCATCGGGAATAGATTCCTTGATGGCTTTCACCAGGTGAATGCCATCCATGCCCGGCATGTGATGATCTGTGATGATGAGGTCGAAGGGTGAACCTGAAACGCGTGCGGCTTCTATCTTCTGCAGCGCTTCGGGGCCATTGGTGCAGGTCTCGCAATAGATCTGGAAATAGCCCAGGGTTTCCTGCATCAGGTGAAGATTGGTGAGGTTATCGTCCACCACCAATACTTTTTTCAGCGAAGGTTTTGGCTTGAGCAGTATCTCCGGCCGGTCGTTAGCAACGGCCAGCGGAATGTGCAGAGCGAAGGTGCTGCCCCTGCCCGCTTCACTTTCCACGGTGAGTTGTCCGTTCATGAGCTCAGCAAGGCTTTTCGAAATGGCGAGGCCCAGCCCGGTTCCTCCGTATTTACGGGTCGTGGAATTATCGGCCTGCGTAAAGCTTTCAAAAATTTTCTCCAGTTTGTCTTTCGGAATGCCAATGCCGGTGTCTTTTACCTGGATCAGGAAGTTGATGTATTTCTTGCCGTCACGCCAGTAAGGTTCACTTTCTCTACGGATAGAGACATAGATCTCTCCGTCGCGCGTGAATTTGATGGCATTGCCAAGCAGGTTGACAATGATCTGCCTGATGCGGACCGGGTCTCCTAACAACTGCGAAGGGAGGTCGTGGTCCACACGGTAAAGCATTTCCAGTTTTTTCTCGAAGGCTTTCAGCGTAAGGATATCGATGGTTTCTTCCACCAGCTCATCGAGTTTGAAGAGCGTATTGTCGATGATCAGCTTGCCCGCTTCGATGCGCGAGAAGTCGAGAATATCGTTGATGATCTCGAGCAGGCCGTAAGCCGATTTTTTTACATTCTTGAGATAGTCACGCTGCGTCTTCTGCAACTCCGTAGTCAGCACCAGGTCGGTGAACCCAATAATACCGTTCATGGGTGTGCGCAGCTCGTGGCTCATATTGGCAAGGAACTCGCTCTTGGTGCGGCTGGCGGATTCGGCCAGGTCCTTAGCCTGCACGAGCTCGTCCTCGATATTCTTACGTTCAATGGCCGCGCTGAGGGAAGAGGCAAAGGATTGCAGGATGGAAAATTCAACTTCGGTCCATGCCCGCCGGTTCGTGAACTCGTCGAAGCCCACAAAGCCCCAGAACTGATCTTTCAAAAAGATCGGGAGACAAAGTGTTGCCTCTACTCCGGTCTTTTCGAACATCGTCAGCAGTTGCCTGTCTGTTTCCTGCCAACGATAGCTGACAAAGGGCTTATTCTCTTTTAACGGCCCGATCAGGGAACTGATTTTCTCAAAAGGAATATTATGCATCGCCGGGGTCTTCAAACGGCAAAGGGCCGGATCTTCATTCCATTCGTTGATCAGGGTGGCGCTGCATTGGCCGCCGCTTTCGTCGCAATGATTCCTGAACACATACGCGCGGTTCACCATAGTGCGGGTGCCTAATATTTCGATGCTGGACGCGATGGCCAGGCTCAGATCGGTCGTGCTCAGCAGCAAATGGGTTGCCCTGGATACTGCGTGCAGCAACTGGTCTTTTTTCCTGAGCTTTTCCTGAGCTGCGCGCTGCGCGGTGATATTCCGGGAGGTGCAGATCAGCTTTATCACTTCGTTACGGTCGATAATCGGCTTTACGATGGTCTCGAGCCAGAGGTAGGTCCCGTCTTTCTTCAGGATACGATACCGCACAATGATGGTATCGCTTTCCTGCAGATCAGGGTTTCTCGGTTTTAAGAATTTGTGCTGGTCGTCGGGATGGACATAATGCAGGAACGAGCCCCCGATCACTTCTTCCTCCTCGTAGCCGAGCACGTGGGATACCGAAGGCGACAAATACCAAATGGTACCGTCGGCGGCATGTACGCTGATGATGTCTTCCGAATTTTCCGCCAACAGGCGGAATTTCTGCTCGCTGCTCACCAGCGCATTCTCCGCTTCTTTCTCCGCGGTAACATCCTGGGCGATGCCGAAACAAACCTGCTCGCCCACCGTCTTTCCTTTCAAGAACAGGTAGCGCATCCATCCCTGCCGCGTGATGACGCGAAAAGAAAAAGAGGTCTCCATTCCCAGGCTACGGGACGACCCGGTAATTTCCTCAAACCCATCGGTCACGAACAGCTGATCCTCCGGTACAACAAACTCATCCACGAAATCGTGCAGCGACATCGTCTTCTGCTGATTGTCTTCCACAGCTAATAGTTCATTAAGTTCCCGGCTCAGCATGATCTGCTTTTCTTCCATATCGATCTTCCAGGATCCCATTTTCGCATAGGTCATCGCGTAAGACAGCGTCTGGATAGCATCTTCTTTTATTTCTTCCGCCCTTACTTTGTCGGTCACGTCGACGCCGATGCCCTGGATCTCGCTCACCTTCCCGGCTTCATCGCTGAGGGCCAGGAATTCCCAGTCGGTCCATATAAATAATTTCGAATGATTAAACGGTTTACGGATCTGGAGCTTGACGATTTTTCCAGGATTGTTCCAGCATTCCATTGCCGTACGACGGCAGAGAGAAATATCTTTTTTGAAGATCGTGGTCAGAAACAGCTTGCCTAGCACTTCTTCCTCTGTATAATCAAAGGCTTTCAGAAAAGCCTGGTTGGCATAGCTGAACCGGCCTTCGCGGTTGATCCGGATCAGGTAGTTGGTTTGCGACCGAAGCAGGGAGTCGAGGTGTTTTTTCTCCTGTATCAGTTCGTTCTTTGCCGCCTGGAGGTCCTTGAAATTCCGTTCTCCCCTCCGGAAAGCAGGTTCCAACACCAGGATGATCAAACAGATGATGGCCACAATGAGGGAAATGAACTTTCCCGTGTCGATGGCCGACGCCTGATCGTTCTTTTGGTTCACCACCGTGGAATACTGGGCGGTGATCTGCTTCATCAGGGGCAGGAAGCCGGCTTCGTTCTCCAATATCTCGTGGAGATATACTGATCTGTTTGAAAGGAATTGCAGGGAATCTTCCGCGCTCACCGCCTTTGCCGTTGCCGTGAGGCCTTCGTAATAGCGATTGATATTTGAGAACAGGAGCCTGATCCTGAATATATTATCAGGCATCGGCGCTTTTACCTGTTCCAGCCTTGCCCTCAGTTTTTCCTGCTGTTCCACAAAGAGGGCCAGGCTATTGGCCAGGCTGTCGCGGAATCGCCGGGTCTCGGAAAAGCTGTACACCCCTCCCTGAATCACGGCCACCTGCTTGGCGATAACCTGGCTAAGGGTCTGCTGTCTTCCGGAAATAACGCGGGAGTTGACCAACTCTTCATTTTCGGCTGTTTTCCGGTGAGCCAGGTAGTAGGCTAAAAAATTACACAGGAGAATGACGGTAAAGAGAATGATGGATATCCGGACCAGTTTTCTAAAAGGGCTCTGCATCTTCAATATTGGATTCCCTCTCTAAACGCAGAAATACAGATTTTAACTTGTAGAAATCCAAAAAAATACCGCCTTTAAAAAACCTAAGGGTATACCCTTATGCGCTGATCTAAAATAGGTTGTGCCGGTCTGTCAGTAATTGATGACCTGTTCCTCGATGGCGACAGGCAGATCGCGGAATTCGTACTGCTGATTACGCAACTGGGGCTCGAAACCCGCCTCCCGGATGGCCTGCTGAATACTCCTGCTGGTGAAACGGTGCGGGGCGCCGGCAGCGCTTACCACGTTCTCTTCCAGCATGATACTTCCGAAGTCGTTTGCTCCGGCATGAAGGCAGAGCTGGGCGACCGACTTGCCTACGGTGAGCCAGGAGGCCTGTATGTTTTTGATATTGGGCAGCATGATCCGGCTTATCGCGATCATGCGGATATATTCTTCGGCTGTCGTCAGATTATGGACTCCGCGTATCCTGGCCAGCAGGGTGTCTGCATCCTGGAAGGTCCAGGGTATAAAGGCCAGGAACCCGTTTGCCGCTGCCGGTTTTTCCGACTGCACTTCCCTGATCTTCACCAGGTGATCAAAACGCTCTTCGATGGTTTCCACATGGCCAAACATCATTGTCGCCGAGCTGGTGATACCCTGCTTATGCGCTTCGCGCATAATATCAAGCCATTCCTGCGAGCTGCATTTGCCATTGCTCACCAGCCGGCGCACGCGGTCAACCAGTATCTCGGCGCCGGCGCCAGGCAATGAATCCATGCCGGCTTCGCGGAGCGCGGCGATCACCTCGCGGTGCGATTTCTTTTCAAGCTTGCAGATATGCGCTATTTCGGGTGGACCAAGCGTATGCAGCTTCAATTGGGGATAGAGCGATTTTAGTTGGCGGAAAAGATCGGTATAAAAGCTCAACCCGAGTTTTGGATGGTGCCCGCCCTGCAACAGAAGCTGATCGCCGCCCCACCGGAATGTCTCCTCAATTTTCCGTTTGTAGGTATCGATATCCGTTATATATGATTCGGGGTGGCCGGGAATGCGGTAGAAATTGCAAAATTTGCAATTGGCCACACAAACATTGGTAGTATTGACATTACGGTCTATCTGCCAGGTGACTTTCCCATGGGGCACCTGCTTTTTCCTCAGCTCGTTGGCCACATACATCAGCTCCGTGAGCGGCGCTTCGCGAAACAGGAAGGCGCCTTCTTCCGGGTCTAAGAACTCAAAATTCAATGCACGGCGGTACAAATTCGACAAATCCATATCCATGGGGTATTGCAACCGCAAAGGTAAGGCAGCCGTTTTCACTTCAGGAATTTATATGAACCGTCGAAATCCGAGATGAACAGTCGGAAATCCATTTAAAAATGACGTAGATTTATAGGGAGGAACTCCGGTTTTACCCTGTGGACATCCTGACTATGAACATGATTAACCAGACTAACCTGGCGGACTCAAAGAAGTCTGCGCGGCGCTATTTTGCCGGGCTGCTGCTGTTCCTCTTATGTTCCGGCCCCTGCCTGTTCGCGCAGACAAAACCACCGGTTCGCCCACAAAAGTCCGCAGCTCCCGGCGCTGCACAGCTGCTGACCACCATTCCTTTCTCCACATTCACGGGCGGGGTCATGATATTGAAGGTCGTGCTGAAAGGCTACCCCGATACACTCAATTTCATTCTCGATACCGGCAGCGGCGGCATATCGCTCGATTCGTTGACCTGTATCCGGCTGAAGATCGTACCGACCCCTTCCGAAAGCCTGATCGTAGGTATCGGCGGGGTGAGAAAACTGGAGTATGTAAAGGATCAGGCGCTGACTATAGGCGGTATTCAGGTAGACAGCCTCAATATGCATGTCGGCGATTACTCCGTGCTCAGCGCTGTATATGGAGACCGTATCGATGGCATCATGGGCTACAGTTTTTTCTCCCGTTATATTGTGAGCATCAATTACGACAGCAGCACGGTTTCCGTTTATTCGAAAGGAACTTACAAATACCCGCGGGGTGGTTTTTTCCTGAAGCCCAATATTGTCAATATTCCCATCGAGTCGGCCTCTATCCGGGATGAACGCGGAGAAGAAGAACGGCGCTGCCGTTTTTATTTCGATACCGGCGCAGGACTCTGCCTGCTGCTGTCCACCAATTTCATTGCCGACAGCGCCATCTTCGAGAAGGGCAAAAAAATGTTCCTTACCCAGGCGCAGGGCATGGGTGGCAAGGCGCGCATGAAACTGACGACCATGAAGGACCTTCGATTCGGTCCTTACCGCTTTCACAATATACCCACGCATATATTCGAAGACACTTACAATATTACCAGCTATCCTTATCTCGCGGGGCTAATCGGAAATGATCTGCTGCGCCGGTTCAACGTGATCATGAACTACGAAAAGAAATTATTCTACCTGACACCCAACAGCCATTTCCGCGATCCCTTAGACTATTCCTATACCGGTTTGGGTTTATACTGGGAAGACGGACGGATACGCGTGGGCGATGTAATGGCCGGCTCTCCTGCCGAAGAAGCCGGATTCCTGGAAGACGATGTGGTGCTCAGCATCAACAACAATCCTTCGCAAAACCTGCAGGCCTACAAATCGATGCTGCAAAACGTTGGACAAAAGCTGAAGATTATCGTGAGCCGTCCTACCGGCGTAGTGGAGCTCAACCTGAAAGTGAAGAGCATTCTCTAAGGTTCTTTGCGGCAGTTATTCAAGTCTTATTACCTTGCACTTTCTTTTTTAACAGAAAAGCAGGGGCATGTCCATACAATTTGAGAAATTTATTTTGAGCAACGGGCTTCGGTTGATTGTGCATGAAGACCATACCACGCCGATGGCGGTGGTGAATGTGCTGTACGATGTCGGCGCACGCGATGAGGACCCGGAACAAACGGGCTTCGCTCATTTATTTGAGCATCTGATGTTTGGCGGTTCAATCCATATCCGGGACTTCGAAACACCGCTTCAGTTAGCCGGCGGAGAAAATAATGCGTTCACCACGAACGACTTGACTAACTATTATATCCAACTGCCCGCCGAGAACATTGAAACGGCCTTCTGGCTGGAAAGCGACCGCATGCTGTCGCTGGCCTTCAGTGAGAAAAGCCTGGATGTGCAGCGAAAGGTGGTCTCCGAAGAATTCAAGGAGCATTATATCAACCGCCCTTACGGCGATGTTTGGTTCAAGCTTCGCGAGCTGGCCTATAAAGTGCATCCCTACCGCTGGATGACAATCGGAAAAGAACTTTCGCATATCGAGCAGGCGAAGCTCTCCGATGTAAAGCGGTTCTTCGCCAAACATTATAATCCCGTCAATGCCATCCTCGTCGTGGCCGGCAATATCAAAGCCGAAACAGCGCGCATGCTGTCCGAGAAATGGTTTGGCCCTATCCCGGCGGGAGAAAAATTTGTCCGGAATATCACTGCTGAACCGAAGCAGGCGGCTGCCCGCAGTATGGAAGTTAGGGCAGACGTACCGTTAGATGCTTTGTACAAGGCCTTTCACGTCGGTTCGCGCACCGATCCTTCTTATTATGCCATGGACCTGATCTCGGAACTGCTGGGCGGCGGCGGTTCATCCCGTTTGTTCCAGTCGCTCGTGAAAGAGAAAAAATTATTCAGCAATATCGAATGCTATCATCTTGGTTCAACCGATCCGGGGCTGTTGGTTATCGAAGGCAAGCTGATCCGCGGTGTAAAGATGGAAGAAGCCAATGCGGCGGTAGAGGAAGAGCTCAAAAAACTGAACAGTGGCCCGATCGATGCAAAGGAGCTGACCAAGGTGAAGAACAAAACCGAGTCGGCGATCCTGTTCGAAGACATGGGACTGATGAACCGGGCTTCCAACCTGGCAATGTACGAGCTCATGGGCGATGCCGCTTATATGAATACGGAACTTCAGAAATATCTCGATACGAGCCGTGAGGATATTCTTGAGACGGGCCGCCGGATCTTTGATGAACGAAACGGCAACACGCTTTTTTATTATAGCAACAACTAATTTTTTTAACGAATCTTAAATGCTGAACAGAAAAACGGCGCCGGCCATTACCGACGCAGTCAATTTTCATCTTGAGCTTCCGAATCCGGAAAAAATCATTTTGCGCAATGGCGTGGAGCTTTATTTGCTCAACATGGGCACGATGGATACCCTGATGCTGAATATTGTCTTCTATGCAGGCAATTCCTATGAAACAGAGAACGGGATCGCTGCGGCTACCAATTTCATGCTCAAAAGCGGGACCTCGGAAAAGAGCGCTTTCGAGATAAATGAATATTTCGAATACTATGGCGCTTACCTGAGCCGCCAGTCGGGTCATGAAACCGCGGAGCTCAATTTGCACTGCCTGACTAAACATGTCGATCAGCTATTGCCGGTAGTCGGCGAACTGATCCGGGATTCGGTTTTTCCGGAAGAAGAACTGAACATCTACAAAAAGAACATGCAGCAAAGGCTGCAGGTCAATCTCCGGAAAAATGATTTTGTCGCCAGCCGCGAGATCGACGCTTTTCTCTACGGCGCCGGCCATCCCTATGGCCGGTTCAGCACCATGGCCTCTTATGAAGCCCTGAACACGGAGCAGGTGAAATCCTTTTATTCCCGTCAGTATCAGCAGGGCCGCTGCCTGATCTTCGCCGCGGGCAGGCTTCCGGATAATTTAGCAGAACAGCTTGAAAAATATATCGGCGGCCTGCCCCTGACCGGTTCAGCCATACCCGCATTACCCGATGCGCCCATTGCTCACGCTGCGCAGAAAAAATACCGCATCACCAACGATCCCGACGGGGTGCAGGGCGCCATTCGCATGGCGAGGCCCTTCCCCAACCGGCATCATCCCGATTTTCAGAAAATGCAGGTGCTGAACAACCTCTTCGGAGGCTTCTTCGGGTCGCGGCTGATGGCCAATATCCGGGAAGACAAGGGATATACTTATGGCATTCACAGCTATCTCAGCAACCTGAGAGTAGAAAGCAACCTGATGATCTCAACGGAAGCGGGCAAGGAGGTTTGTGAAAACACCATTCAGGAAGTATATGCCGAAATGAAAAGACTTTGCGATGAACCGGTCCCTGCGGAAGAACTGCATACTACCCGCAGTTTTATGATTGGTACCCTGCTGGGCGACCTGGACGGTCCCTTTCACGTAGCCGGCCGCTGGAAGAGCCTGGTGCTGAACGGGCTTTCGAAGGATTATTTCTACCGCGGCGTGGAAACCATCAAAACCATTACACCGGAAGCGCTGCAGGAGCTCGCTAACAAGTACTTTAAACCAGATGAATTTTACGAGCTGGTCGTAGTGTAAGGCGTAAAAGCTGTATTTTCATAAGGTAAAGCTGCCGTTATGAATATACTTCTCCGTATCGTTATTTCTGCCGTGGTGGCCTTTGGCCTGTCGTACCTGCTCAGCGGGGTGCATATCGACTCTTTTGTTACGGCGCTCATTCTGGCCATCGTGCTGGGGCTGCTGAATATTTTCATCAAGCCCCTGCTCATCATACTTACGCTGCCCATCACCATTTTTACGTTCGGGCTTTTTTTATTTGTGATCAATGCGCTGATCATTTTGCTTGCTGCTAAATTTGTGCATGGTTTTCGCGTAGACGGCTTCTGGTGGGCCCTGCTGTTCAGCCTCCTGCTTTCAGTGCTGACTTCATTCTTCTACCGCAGCTCGGTGGGCGATGGCCGTCGGGACGACTGACCCGTTTTTCTTTCCAACCAAATTCCGATATGCAATTCGACCGCAAAGATCTGAGCGATGAACAGCTGAAAGCGCTTTACAGGACCATGCTTTTCCCCCGGCTCATCGAAGAGAAAATGCTGGTGCTGCTGAGACAGGGCCGTGTAAGCAAATGGTTCAGCGGGATCGGTCAGGAAGCGATTGCCGCCGGCGTGGTGTCCGCTCTCGAACCCGACGAATGGATCATGCCGCTGCATCGTAATCTCGGCGTTTTCACCGGACGCGGCATGCCACTTCAGAAACTATTCCTGCAATGGCAGGGAAATGAAGCGGGTTTCAGCCAGGGGCGCGAGCGCAGTTTTCATTTCGGTTCCTGCGACTATCATATTTGCGGCATGATCTCGCACCTTGGGCCGCAATTAGCCGTAGCCGACGGGGTCGCCCTGGCGCATAAGTTGAGAAAAGAAAACCGTGTGGCCCTGGCCTTTACCGGTGAAGGGGGCACGAGCGAAGGAGATTTCCACGAAGCCCTGAACCTGGCCGCTGTCTGGGATCTTCCCGTCATTTTCCTGATCGAAAACAACGGATACGCGTTGAGCACACCCGTGGCGGAACAATATCGCGCAGCGAGGTTGGCAGACAAAGGCCCGGGATACGGCATCGAATCGGTGCAGATCGACGGGAATAACATACTAACGGTCTACGATACACTGAAAGGCGTTCGCGAATACTGCATCCGCGAACAGAAACCTTATCTTATTGAATGCATGACCTTCCGGATGCGCGGCCATGAGGAAGCCAGCGGGACCAAATATGTGCCCAAACATCTTTTCGAGACCTGGGCCCAGCAGGACCCCGTATCTTCCTACGAAATGTTTTTGCTGCAGCAGGGATTGCTCGATGCCGATGCGGTGAACCAGATCCGCGATGAGCTACGCCGGGAAATAGAAAAGGCAATAGATGTGGCGGAAGCGCCGATCCGGATCGACAGTGAAAAGGAGCTGTCCGATATGTATGCGGCTGCACCGGCCCCCGTACTACCCGATGCCGATGCGATCACTGTCGAAAATCCGCCTTCAAAAAGAATGATCGAAGCCATCCGGGAAGGGTTGTCGCAGAGCATGGACGCTCACGATAACCTGATCCTGATGGGACAGGATATTGCCGCTTATGGCGGCGCCTTCAAGATCACGGAAGGATTCCTGGAGAAATATGGCGCGGAGCGGGTGCGCAACACGCCCCTTTGCGAAAGCGCAGTGATCGGCGCCGGACTGGGCCTCAGCCTCGAAAGATATAAATCGGTGATCGAAATGCAGTTTGCCGATTTCGTGACCATGGGCTTTAACCAGATCGTGAATAACCTGGCCAAGATCCATTACCGCTGGAACGCGGCAGCAGACGTGGTGATCCGTATGCCGACAGGCGGCGGCGTGGGGGCAGGGCCTTTTCATTCGCAAAGCACCGAGGCCTGGTTCACTCATATACCCGGGCTGAAAGTCGTTTATCCCTCCAATCCCGAGGATGCAAAGGGGCTGCTGATCGCAGCCATCAACGATCCCAATCCGGTGATCTATTTTGAGCATAAAGCATTATACCGAAGCATCAGCGGTCCGGTGCCGGAAACTTATTACTACACGCCCATCGGCAAAGCCAGAACGGTTCGCGAGGGAACCGATATCAGCATCATCACTTATGGCGCCGGCGTGCATTGGGCCGTGGCTGCCGCTGAGAAGCAAAGCGGCGTTTCGATTCGGGTTCTCGACCTGAGGACTCTGTTTCCGTTAGACTATGAAGCCATCCGGGAAACCGTTACCAAAACGGGTAAGGTGCTGATCCTCCATGAGGATACGCTGACCGGCGGCATTGGCGGAGAAATCTCGGCCTGGATCGCGGAACATTGCTTCAGGCTGTTAGACGCGCCAATTATCCGTTGCGCTTCCTTAGATACAGCAATTCCTTTCAACCCGGACCTGGAGAAGAACTTCATGGCTTCGGCGAGGCTGGATGAAGCGATCCGTCAGTTGATGCAATTCTGATTCAAAAAATCAATAAAATTGAGATTTTTGGATCCGTGCGCTGTCGGAATGATACCGCCTTAATAACGCTTTGATATCGCTTATTTGCCGCTTTAAACGGCTCCGCGGAAAATATCAGCTTTTTTGATTTTTGGGTGTTCGCGTCGAAGCGGATCGACCGATATCGTCTATAACGTAAGATCCCGAAAACGTGAAAAAACGTCAACAAACGGAGAAAAGAACGGTTCTTCCAGGTAATGATTTAATGTAGTTTTGAAGCTTAATCGATCATTATGGCCAGGCCTATTAAAGAAACCCCTATGTTAAAGGGAAGGGATGCAAAAAAGTTCCTGCAAAGGATCGTCGATACCCAGGACAAAAAAATTAGTGAAAAGGAACTGGCTAAAATGAAAGAAAATTTTAGCAGACTGAGTGCTATTGCCAAATAATGGAAATTTCCCATCCCCTTGCCGTTGTACGTGTATCACTAAATCATGCTATTAAACCTTTTGATTGTGGTGACGAAGATCTCAATGATTTCTTACTCAATAATTCAATCGACCAATACAGACAATTATTAAGTGTTACTTATTTTATAGAAGACGAGGCGGCAAATAAAACGGTCGCTTTTTTCAGCCTTTTAAATGACAAAATAGGTATATAAAGACCAGAAATCCTATACAAGATTGATGTATTTCGATTTGTCCCTTATACCGCAAGTTTAGAAAATGAAGTTTCCGGTTCTTAGTTCCCGATTTCGTTGGCTTTGAGCACCCGCAGGAAATTACCGCCCAGGATCTTATCGATATCCTTCTTTTTATAGCCGCGCTGCAGGAGCGCTTCGGTGATCTTCGGATAGTCCTCCACGCCGTCCAGTCCGACGGGCGCCGTATCGATCCCGTCGAAATCGGAACCGAGCCCGACATAGTCGACTCCTACCAGCTTCACGATATAATCGATGTGATCGATAAGCAGGGAAAGCGGTGGGCGAAATCCCTGCAGCTCCGATTGATAGTGACGGAAAAGATAGTCGGATATTTCGTATGGCGCTTTCTTCAATTTCTTCAGCGAGTCTGCTTCAGCGCGGTGGAGTTTGACAAAAGCTTCGATATGCGGCATATACGTGCTGTCGACAAAACCGGAATAGAAATTCACCTGGATTACGCCGCCGTTCTTAGCAATAGCGCGAATCTGGTCGTCTTTCAGGTTACGGAAAACGGGACAGATCGCATAGACGGAGCTGTGAGAAGCGATAATCGGCTTCGTGGTGGTATGGATCACATCCCAGAATGTTTGTTCTCCGCTATGTGAAACATCTACCAGCATGCCGAGCCGGTTCATCCGTTTCACCACTTCTTTTCCGAAATCATTCAGCCCGTACGGCGTGATTTTAAACTCATGCTTGCTCTCGTCGGCTGCCGACGTAGCCCAGGAAGTACTGTTGTTCCAGGTCAGGGATATATAGCGGACGCCTCTTTTATAAAAGCTGTCGATATTGGAGAGATCGTCTTCGATCATATGGCCGCCTTCCACGCCGGAGAGCGCGGCGAGCTTATGATGTTTAACGGCATCGAGCAGTTGCTTTGAATTATACACGATCTGCATGCGGTCCGGATTGCGCGAAGCGATGGCATATAGCGAATCGATCTCCTGGTTGGCATAGGCGAAGGCGGAGCCCTTGCCGAAATGCTCGTCGCAGAAAATAGAAAAAACCTGCACATCGATCCCACCCTGCTGCATGCGATCGAGATCGGATTGGGTCTTCCCGCGCAGATCGCTGTCGAATGCATAATGATCTTCCACGGCCTTGCTGAGAAAATCGTTGTGGGTATCGACAAGAATGGCGCGTTCATGAACTTTTCGCGCAGACTGTCCAAAGGAGAAAAACTGAAAGAACAAGAACAGGCTGCACAACAGGTATTTCATAAAATCGTCTTTTTATTCGGAACTTTCCTAAATGTAAAACATTGTGATCAATGGATCCGGAGATCATCAGAAATTATTGCCTCGAAAAAAAATCCGTCACTGAATCTTTTCCTTTCGGAGAAACAGTGCTGGTGTTCAAAGTGAGCGGAAAGATCTTTCTACTGCTCAGTCTCGATACCGTGCCTTTGCAGTTCAACGTGAAATGCGATCCGGAGCAGGCAGAGATCTACCGGGAATCCTATGCTTCGGTCATTCCCGCCTATCACATGAACAAAAAACACTGGAATACCATCGTGCTCGACGGACAGGTTCCTGCCAAACTGATCCGGGAAATGATCGACGACTCCTACCGGCTCGTCATCCGGTCGCTGCCATTAAAGGAACGAAAAAAACTGGAAGCACACTGAGCAAATAGACAAACGGAAATTCCTTTTGCTGAATGGGTCGATGGTTTTCACGACCGGTTATTTTATTTTCTTCAGAGATAATACCGGTTCCTTTCTATTTCTTCTTTCACCACATCGGGCACTAAGTAACGAATTGACTTTCCTTCCCGGATCATATTTCGGATATGCGTAGCCGAAATCTGCAGCAGCGGCGCGTCGAGCACAAAGATCCGCGCATCGGCATATTCGGGTATCTCCTCAAAACCTGCGCGCACATAGATATAAAAGGGAACAGCGCGTAAAAGCAGTTCGTAGTTCTTCCATTTGGGAAGGTTCTGAAAACCATCGCTGCCCATAATGATGGAAAATTCGTGGGTGGGGTGTTTCTCTTTGAGATAGGTCAGCGTATCGATGGTATAGGAGGGTCGTGGCAATTTGAATTCTATATCCGAGGCGCGGAGCCGGTTCTCTCCTTCTATGGAAGCCCTGATCAGGAAAAGCCGGTGATATTCGTTCAGCAGGCCTTTGGCTGGTTTCAGTGGATTTTGCGGAGAGACCACAAACCAGACCTGGTCCAGGTTGGCCTTCTGCACCACATGGCTTGCAATGATGAGGTGCCCATGATGAACCGGGTTAAACGATCCGAAATAGAGCCCTACTTTCATTAATTAGCTGTAAATCAATGTGTTAATAAGTGATCAGGAAAGAATAAGGTCTACGAAAATATTCTCTGCCTCGTCGAGGCGAAGGCTGAGATGGTAGCCGGCCACGGCAATGGAGATCGGGTCGCCTAACGGAGCAATTTTCTCCACCCGTACGATCTCCCCGGGAACGCAGCCCATTTCCATCAGTTTCAGGAACAGATCGTTCTTTTCAAATGAATGAATCCTTGCCTTTGATCCGCTCCTAAGCTCCGAAAGTCGTTTCATCCTGTTTTTATTTTCTTCTGCTGCCAGGCTGATGTTTTTCAATGGCCAGGTCATATTCTTTTCTATTTGCATTTCGGAAATGCGAGAAATCATGTTCGCGTCACCGCATGTGTAGGAACAAAAGTAGCTTTGTTCTCCCAAACCATCTTACGATTTTCGGAAATGCCATCGAACCAGTCACTTATCACTTTTCATTTTCTGACGCAGACGAGTCTTTCAGAGCGCAATCGTCTGAGAGCCTTTCTGAAGAACCTGTTCCGGCGGGAAGGCTTTCGGCTGGAAGCGCTCTCCTTTATTTTTTGCGACGACGTCTATCTGCTGGATTTGAACCGGAGATACCTGGAACACGATTACTATACCGATATCCTCACTTTTCCTTTTTCCGGCGCGAAAAGTCGGGTCATTTCCGGAGAAGTCTATATCAGCGTGGAACGGGTCCGGGATAATGCCAAGAACCTGGAACAGACTTTCAGACAGGAGCTTCACCGGGTCATTTTCCATGGCGCCCTTCATCTTTGCCATTACCGGGATAAAACGCGGAAAGAAACTACTCTGATGCGTCAGAAGGAAGACCACTATCTCAAATCCTATTTTAAAAAATAGTTTTCTGGTAAACGGTTCACGGTAGTGGTAATATAGATGACAGATGACAGTTGGCTGATGACAGTCTTTTGCTAACATCGATACCGTGATACTGGCTCTGTCCGCGTTTACCGTAGCCCACCCGCCAATCTGTTCCACGTGGAACAATTTATTTATCATAAAATCACGAAGCGTAAATGTTAGACGACGAGCTACTGTCATCAGCCAACTGTCATCTGTCATCTATTCCCTGTTTCACGTGGAACATCCAGCCCTTATAAACTTATCCCTTCCACGGCGATTAGCTGTATTTTTGCCAAATGTTCGGTTCCTACGATGTTATTGTGGTTGGCGCTGGCCATGCCGGCTGTGAGGCGGCGGCGGCAGCAGCCAATATGGGCTCAAAAACCCTCCTGGTCACCATGAACCTGCAGACCATCGCCCAGATGAGCTGCAACCCGGCTATGGGCGGGGTGGCCAAAGGGCAGATCGTTCGGGAAATAGATGCCATGGGGGGTTATTCCGGGATTGTGACTGACAGAAGCATGATCCAGTTCCGCATGCTGAATAAATCCAAAGGGCCAGCCATGTGGAGCCCAAGGGCGCAAAACGACCGCATGCTTTTCTCGGCCGTTTGGCGCAGCATGCTGGAAAAAACGCCTAACCTGGACTTTTACCAGGATATGGTAAACGGTTTGCTGGTTGAAGGGGGCCGGGTCGTTGGGGTTATCACCGGCATGGGAAATGAGATCCGTGCTAAAGCAGTCGTGCTGACCAATGGTACTTTCCTGAACGGAGTTATTCATATCGGGGAGAAAAAATTTGGCGGAGGTAGAATGGCTGAAAAAGCGGCTACCGGCATTACCGAACAATTGCGGAGCCTCGGTTTTGAAAGCAATCGCCTGAAGACGGGAACGCCACCCCGGATCGATGGCCGGAGCCTGGATTACTCCAAGATGGAAGAGCAGCCCGGGGACGACGACCCTACCGGCTTTTCCTATCTCCAGATCCCGCTCCCGCAAAAGCAGAAAAGCTGCTGGATCACCTATACCAATCAAACTGTACACGATATCCTGAAAACCGGTTTCGACCGCAGTCCTATGTTCACCGGCAGAATCGAAGGAACCGGTCCCAGGTATTGCCCCAGTATAGAAGATAAGATCAATCGCTTTGCCGAAAGAGAAAGACATCAGCTCTTTATTGAACCGGAAGGATGGGACACTATAGAAATCTACGTAAATGGCTTTAGTACGTCCCTGCCGGAAAGCGTACAATACGAAGCACTTCGTATGATTCCTGGCTTTGCCGACTTTAAAGCATTCCGGCCTGGTTATGCCATAGAATACGACTATTTCCCACCCACGCAGCTTTACCATACGCTGGAAACGAAAATCCTGAATAATCTCTTTTTAGCCGGCCAGATCAATGGCACCACAGGTTACGAAGAAGCCGCATGCCAGGGCCTGATGGCCGGGATCAATGCGCACAGGAAAATCAATCATCTTGATCCGGTAGTCCTCAATCGAAGCGAAGCTTATATCGGGGTATTGATCGACGACCTGATCAGCAAAGGCACAGAAGAACCCTACCGGATGTTCACCTCCCGGGCAGAATTCCGCACTTTATTGCGACAGGATAATGCCGATTTACGACTGACGGAAAAAAGTCACTCAATCGGCCTCGCTTCAGCCGAAAGACTGAATGCTGTTAATATCAAAAATAATGATGTAAAATCAATTTTATCGATATTGAGCGAGGTTTCTATTTCCCCTGAAGAAACGGCGACTTTTTTAAATGAAATGAATCAGTCGCCGCTGGTACAAAAACAAAAGGCCTCCACGCTGCTTTTAAGGCCCGCCATTCGCATAGAAAACATGACCAGGGGAATTTCATCCCTTGGCGAAAAACTGGGCCATTTCGGAGCGGACAGCCTTGAACAGGCAGAAATCCAGCTGAAATACGACGTTTATATCAAAAAAGAGCGGGAATTGGCCGACCGGATCGCCAGCCTGGAGCAATTGGCTATACCCGAAAATTTCAATTACGACCGGGTCGCTGCACTTTCCACAGAAGCGCTTTTGAAATTCAAGAAAATAAAGCCCCGCACCCTGGGACAGGCGAGCAGGATCAGCGGGGTAAACCCCACGGATATTCAAATCCTCATGGTGTATATGGGCCGTTAATTAAAGGCCGTATTGCTTACTGATGGCCAGCATACGGTCGATTGGCTTGCGCGCCGCCTCCAGCAGGATTTTTTCCATATGGATTTCCGGCGTTTCATATTCCATACAGAGATAAAGCTTCTCAAGCGTATTCAGTTTCATGTGCGGGCAATCGTTGCAGGCACAGTTATTTTCCGGAGGAGCCGGAATAAAAGTTTTATCTGGCGAAGCCAACTGCATCTGGTGAAGAATACCCGCTTCGGTTCCTACAATAAACTCACTTGAAGGATCCTGCTGTGTGAATTTCAATAAAGCCGTGGTTGAACCGATATAATCCGCCATTTTCAGAACCTGCTCTTCACATTCCGGATGCGCAATAAATTTTGCCTGCGGATGCCTTGTCTTCAGCGCAATGATCTTCTGCATACTGAATATTTCATGCACCATGCAGGACCCGTTCCAGAGCACCATATCGCGGCCCGTCTTTTTAATGAGGTAAGCACCAAGATTTTTGTCGGGCGCAAAAATGATCTTCTGATCCTTCGGCAGGCTTTCGATGATCTGCCTTGCATTGGATGAAGTGCAGATGATATCGCTGAGCGCCTTGATCTCCGCGCTGCAGTTGATATAAGAAATGACGATATGATCCGGATATTTCTCTTTGAAGGCTTTGAACAAAGGAGCAGGGGCTGAATCGGCTAAGGAACAACCCGCATGCAGATCGGGCAGCAGGACTTTCTTATCCGGATTCAGAATTTTTGCCGTCTCCGCCATAAAATGAACTCCGGCAAAAACAATGATATCCGCTTTGGTCCGTTCTGCTTCCTGTGCAAGCCCCAGACTGTCGCCAATAAAATCTGCCACATCTTGGATATCGGCATCCTGATAGTAATGCGCTAACAATACCGCGTTCTTCTCTTTTTTCAGGCGGGCGATCTCTTCAAAGAGATCAAGCTTCGGATCGACCGGAATATCGAGAAAACCCTTTCGGGTCACCTGCATTTTTGCTTCGGCTATGTTAACAACTGGCATAGTATATATAAATACATTATTTATTTAAAAAAGCTATTACTATTAGGGATGGGAATTAGTGGAAAACCCGTAGGCTCAACTATTGTTTTGATCAGACTATTTTATTTTCCACCGTTATTCACATCGATTCAACAGTCAAAAACCGGCGCTGCAAGCGGTTTTTAGCGGTATTCACAACCCATCAGCAAATTGCGATGCTGAATAAGTATTTAGTCACACGCACATACTAAAAACCGGAACAACAGGTTGTTTGTTCACCCGCGGTCGAATCCGAAGGCAAGTTAGAAAATATACCCCCAAATCTTTAACAGCATTTTTGATCACGAAACGGGCTTTTCCCCGGCTCAAGACCTTTTATTCACGGTAAGCTGTTAGTTTGAGTTCCACTATTTTCAGGTTGTTTCACGGGTTGGCAGGCCCGGGAAAACACTGCAAGGCACGGATCGGGTAACGGAAGGCATAAAAATCAACAGGGGACTGTGTTTCATCATTTTCCACAATTTGTTCATAACCGATTTTCAGTTATTTTTGCCATCCTTCAAAAAACCCTGGATTATAATATATGTCAATTATTCAAAAAATCAGAGACAAAGCCGCCTGGTTGGTTTTTGGCCTGATCGCCGTGAGTCTGATAGGTTTTCTGCTGATGGATTCCTCTGTGGGCAGAAGTCGTATGGCTGCCGCCGGCAACGGAATGGTCGGTTCAGTAAATGGCAATGAGCTCGATTATGTCGATTTCCAGAAACAGATCAGTGAAAGGGAAGATCAATATAAGGCCCAGGGTTACCCGACGAACGATATGGTCCAGCAGAATATCCGCGAAGCGGTCTGGCGTCAGTTTGAAGAGGATGCGGTGCTGAAAAGCCAGTATGAAAAACTGGGGTTGGATGTAAGCGATAAGGAACTCAATGATATGCTGGTGGGACCGAACGCCCTGCCGGAGATCAAGCGGGCATTCACCGATCCGAATACCGGCATGTTCGACGCCCAGCAGGCAGCGAGCCGGATCAACCAGCTGCGCTCCATATACAATAGTAACCGCAAATCGGATCAGAATTATCCGGTAGCCCAGAATTTTTTCGAACAGGTCATTCCCCAGTTCGTCAAAATGCGTCTGCGCGAGAAATACCTTTCGCTGCTGGCCAATAGTTCTTATGTTCCGAAGTGGATGATTGAAAAAGCCATTGCAGACAATAGCCAGATCGCTTCGGTCTCTTATATTCAGGTGCCCTATCGCACGATCCCTGACAGCACCATCAAAGTTTCCGATGAAGAAGTGTCGGACTACCTGAATAAGCATAAAGATCAGTATGAGCAGGAAGATACCCGCAGCATTCGATATGTTTCCTTCAGCGCTGCGCCTACTTCGGCAGACAGTACAGCGGTTCGCCAGCAGGTTGATGGGTTGAAATCAGAGTTCAGCACGACGACCGACGTGGAAGGGTTCCTGGCGCGGAACGGAACGGAGATTAGTTACCACGAGGAATATGTTCCCAAGTCAAAACTTGTCGGTTCAAAGAAGGATTCCTTAGCGCTGCTGCCGAAAGGCGCTGTGCTCGGACCTTACTTAGATGGTCCCAATTACGTGATCGCGCGGATCATGGATGTGAAGACCATGCCGGATTCCGTAAAAGCCAGACATATCCTGGTGGCTACGGTTGATCCGAAAACCGGGCAACCCAAGCTTGACGACAGCACGGCGAAGAAGAGAATAGACAGCATTCAGACCCTGGTCGACAAAGGACAAAAATTTGACAGCGTGGCAATGCATTTGTCGGACGACGAAGGCTCGGCCATCAAGGGCGGGGATCTGGGTTATTTTCCGCAGGGCGCCATGGTAAAAGAATTCAACGATTTCGTGTTCAGCGGAAAGAAAGGAGAGCGCAAGATCGTGAAGACCCAGTTCGGCTATCACCTGATCGAAATAGAAGACCAGAAGAATTTCGAACCGGCATTCAAGATCGCTTATTTCGCAAGGAAAATACAGGCTAGCCCGGAGACCGACGAAAATGCATCGGGCCTTGCCAACCAGTTCCGCGGAGAGAGCGGAACCCAGGCAGCATTCGACGCCAGTGTGAAAAAAGGCAACCTGCAGAAACTGCCTGGTAATGATATTCATCCGACGGATTTCGCTGTTCCCGGTCTGGGCTCCAGCCGCGCACTGGTACGCTGGATCTTCGATGCCAAGCTGGGCGATGTGTCTGACGTGATCCCGGTAGACGACAAATATGTGGTAGCTATTGTTACCGAGATCAACCAGAAGGGGACCATGACGGTGGCCAAGGCGAGGCCGATCATCGAACCCGTTTTGAGGAACCGCAAGAAAGCAGAGATCATTTCTAATAAGATCGGTTCACCCGCAACCCTCGAAGCTGCAGCTTCAGCCGCAGGCCAGTCCATCGCGCGGGCCGACAGTCTCGCGTTCACTTCACCTTACATACCCAATGTGGGCCCGGAACCAAAAGTTGTGGGTTATGCCTTCGACAAGAGCCTTGCGGGCAAAGCCGTCTCCGCTCCGGTGGCAGGCAATGAGGGTGTTTTTGTGCTGAAAGTGGAGCAGGTAAGCGCCAGGCCAAATTATGGCGGCGATGTGGACCAGATGCGCCAGTCGATCCAGCAGACCCAGGAATCCATTATTCAGCGGGCGGCTACGGAAGTGCTGCGCAAGGACGCGAAGATCAAGGACAACAGAGCGAAATTCCTATAGATGACAGATGACAGTTGACGGGTAAGAGACTGTCATCTGCCAACTGTCATCTGTCATCATTAACTTTGCCAAATGGCAGAGGAAATCATCAATAAAGTAGCCCAGAGCGCGCTGACCACGATCGACCTGGAGGCCTATTACCCGGAAGATAAGATTGTGCCGTTCGACCTTAAGCCTTTTCTTTTCATGGAGCTGATCCTGAAAGAGAAGGAATTCCGCGCCGCTTTGCAAGGGACGGACTGGTCGGTTTACCGGGATCAGGTCGTTGCTGTTTTCTGTTCCAACGACGCCATTATTCCGCTTTGGGCTTATATGCTGGTAGCAAGCTACCTGGCGCCCCTGGCAAAAAAAGTGATCCAGGGAGACGAACAAACCGCGGTGCGTGAGCTGCTGCTGAACCGGATCCGTGAGATCAATCCTGAAGAATTCAGAGATAAAAGGGTGGTGATAAAAGGATGCGGAGAGAAAAACATTGGCGCCTTTGCTTACTTAGAGATCACCAGCCTGCTTCGCCCGGTGGTGAAGAGCATCATGTATGGCGAGCCCTGCAGCACGGTTCCCATTTATAAGAGCAAGCCCGTTTAGAGCAGGGTCCCGCTTAAAATAATCACGGCAACAGTAAAGTAAATGATCAGCCCGGTCACGTCGACCAGGGTGGCCACGAAAGGTGCGGAAGAAGCTGCGGGATCGGCGCCCAATTTCTTCAAAACAATCGGCAGCATCGAGCCGGAGAAAGTTCCCCAGAGCACCACGCCCAGCAAAGAGAAGGCGACGGTTAACGCTACTTTCAGCCAGTGTTCCCCGTAATTGTAAAAGCCGAAGCGCTGCCATAACACGATGCGCAGGAACCCGACGCTTCCCAGGATGGCGCCTAGGGCAATGCCCGACATGATCTCCTTGCGCATCACGTAGAACCAGTCGCGGAATTTGATCTCTCCCACCGCCATGGCGCGGATGATAATGGAGGAAGCCTGTGAACCGGAATTTCCCCCGCTCGAAATGATGAGGGGAATGAAAAGCGCAAGCACCACCGCTTTCTGAATCTCCCCTTCGAAAAATCCCATAGCCGTGGCCGTTAGCATTTCTCCAAGAAAGAGGATAACGAGCCAGCCCGCGCGTTTTTTGACGAGATGACTGAAAGAAATTGAAGTATACGGTTCATCCAATGCTTCGGAACCCCCAACGCGCTGGAACTCGCGGGTATTTTCCTTTTCCGCCAAACGCAGTACATCGTCGACCGTCACTACGCCCAGCAGTACGCCCGACTCATTGATCACCGGCAGGGCAAAGCGGCTATTGTTCCGGAAAACAGAAATGGTTTCGGTCTGTGCATCATTCACCGAAAGCGCCAGGAACTGGCGGTCCATCAATTTCTCGACCGGCGTGGAGGGATCCACGATGAGAAACTCTTTCAGGTTGATGTCGTCGATCAGCACGCCGTCGTCGTCCACCACGAAAAGGAAATTGAGGGTTTCTGTTGCCTGCCCTTTCTGGCGCACCATGTCAAGCACTTCCCGAACCGTATTTGTGGACTTAATGCTGATATAATCGGGCGTCATGAGGCGTCCCACGGACCCTTCGGGATAGCCTAACAGTTCGAGGGTCTCGGCCCGGGTTTCCGGCGACAATATTTTCAGCAATTCTTTCACCGCGCTGCCCGGCAGCATGCCGAGGAAGGCCGTACGGTCGTCGGGCTGCAGGGCATTCAGCAGCTCGGCGGCTTTCTCATCGGGCAGGGATTTGATAATGATCTCCTGCTTCTTGCG